>NZ_JBEZLL010000004.1:0-434813 GCF_040652135.1 Streptomyces sp. NPDC048295 | reverse complement strand
CAAGGAACGGACGCTTCCTTTGTACTCACCCTCTCGGGCTTTCCTCCGGGCTTTTCCCTTCGGTCTTGCGTTTCCGACTCTATCAGACTCTTTCGTGTCCGATTCCCGGTCGAAGCGGGTTGCGCTTTCCAGTTCTTCGCTTTCGCGTTTCCCTTTCCGGCGAGTCCGACTCTATCAGATCCTTTCGGGCCTGATTCCCAGTCAGCGGGGTTTGTCTTCCCGGCCGTTGGGCCGTTCCGACGTTTCAAACTCTAGCGGATTTTCCCGGCGACTCATAATCGAGTCTTCGAAATCAATTTCGGCATGCCGAAATTGCTCCGAGTGGGAGATCGTGCTGAGTTTTGGTTGCCGCATTCGCGGCGGGATCGGTTGTCGCAGAACCGTTCCGGCTCCGTGACAACTCGAAGAACCTTACGGACCGGTGGGGAGTGTGTCAACCCCGCCAGGTCAAGCCCTTTTCCCACGTGTCGGACGGGGGTTCAGTCCAGGTCGGTGAGGCGGCCGCCGGCGTCCGGCTGGGCGTGCTCCACACGGCGCAGGAGGCGGATCAGCATGTCGCCGAGACCTCCTCGCTCATCGGCCGTGAGGTCCTGGAGCAGGTCCTCCTCGAAGTCGGTGGCCATCCGCATGGCCTCCAGCCACTTCGTACGGCCCTCGTCGGTCAGCTCGACGATCACGCGCACCCGGTTGTTCTCGTCGCGGTCGCGCGTGACCAGACCCTCGCCCGCCATGCGGTCGATGCGGTGGGTCATCGCCGCCGGGGTGAGTCCCAGGCGCTTGGCCAGCTCTCCCGGGCCCAGGCGGTACGGGGAGCCGGCCAGGACCAGGGTCTTGAGGACTTCCCACTCGGCGTTGCTGATGCCGAGGGCGGCGAGCTGGCGTCCGTACGCCACGTTCATCCGGCGGTTCAGCCGGCCCAGGGCCGAGACGACCTGTTCGACCTGGGGGTCCAGGTCGCGGAATTCGCGCTGGTAGGCGGCGATCTGCTCGTCGAGGCCCGGCTCCTGCGGTCCGGGCTGCTCGGTGGTGTCAGGCATGGCGGGCAGTATGGCACGCCCTCCAAAGCCGTCGAAGTCCTTAGAGCTGAATTGTTGAGCTTCTAACTTTAGTGCTAAAGTCTTCGGGTTCGAGTCGTTCGGATGGCTCGGCATGTCGCTTCGAGACCTTGAGGTAGGTGAGTGTGACCAGGGAGATGGGTGCAGCACTGCGGCGGATCCAGCTGGGGAGCGCGCTGAGCGCGTTCGGGCTGGGGTTCACCGTTCCGTATCTGTACGTCTATGTGGCACAGGTACGTGATCTGGGTGCTGGCACCGCGGGAGTCGTACTGGCGGTCTTCGCCATGGCGGCGCTGGCCGTTCTGCCGTTCACGGGGCGGGCCATCGACCGGCGCGGGCCGCTGCCCGTGCTCGTCGTCGCCTCGGCCGTCGCTTCCCTGGGCGCCGTCGCCCTCGGCCTGTCGTCCGGCGTGACCGCCTCCGTGCTGTCGGCCGCGGTCCTCGGCGCGGGTACGGCGGTCATGCAGCCGGCGCTCGCCACCATGCTCGTCTGGTGCTCCAGCACGGCCACCCGCACGCGCGCCTTCGCCATGCAGTTCTTCCTGCAGAACCTCGGGCTCGGCATCGGCGGGCTCGTCGGCGGGCAGATCGTCGACACGAGCCGGCCGGAGACCTTCACCCTGCTGTTCCTCATCGAGGCCGCGATGTTCGTCGTGCTCGGTGTCATCGCCTCCACGGTGCGGCTGACCCGTACGCCGTCCTTCTCGGACGCCAGGCCCACCGACGGGTCCAAGGCGCCGGGCGGGCTGCGGACGCTGCTCTCGCACCGGGCCATGGTGCAGCTGTGCGTGCTGGGCTTCGTGCTGTTCTTCGCCTGCTACGGACAGTTCGAGTCCGGGCTCGCGGCGTACGGCACCGAGGCCGCCGGGATGCAGCCGTCGACGCTCGGGATCGCGCTGGCCGCGAACACCGCCGTCATCGTCGTCGCGCAGTTCGTCGTGCTGCGGTTCGTCGAGCGCCGCAGGCGCAGCCGGGTCATCGCCTCGGTCGGTCTGATCTGGGCCTTCGCCTGGATCGTGGCCGGATACGCGGGGCTCGGGCACGGCAGCCAGACCATGGCGACGGCCGCGATGATCTCCACGTACGCGCTGTTCGGACTCGGCGAGTCGATGCTGTCGCCGACCGTGGCCCCGCTGGTGGCCGATCTGGCACCGGAGTCGATGGTCGGGCAGTACAACTCCGCGTTCGCCCTGTGCAAGCAGCTCGCGCTGGCGGTCGGTCCGGCCGTGGGCGGGCCCATGGGGGCGACGCTGCACGGGCCGTACATCGTGACGTTCGTGCTGTTCTCGCTGGGCATCACGGCGCTGGCGCTGCGGCTCGGCCGCCGGCTCACCCCCGTGCAGGACCAGCCCTCGCTGGAGACGGTGCCCTCCCGGGTGGTGGCCGTGTCACTGCCGGAGGCCGAGGCCGGCTCCGCTGCCGCCACCGCTGCTGCCTCTGCTCGCTGAGCGGCCGGGCCCTGTCCCCCGCAGGGCCCTCACCGCGGCAGGGCGAATTCGCACCAGACCGCCTTGCCGCCGCCCGGTGTGCGACGGCTGCCCCAGGACGAGGCGATCGTCGCGACGATGGAGATGCCGCGGCCCGCTTCGTCCGCCGGGTCGGCCCGCCGGCGGCGCGGCAGGTGGTCGTCGCCGTCGGTCACCTCGATGATCAGCCGCCGGTCGGTACGGCGCAGCCCCAGGCGCATCGGCGGGGTGCCGTGCTTGAGGGAGTTCGCGACGAGTTCACCGGCGGCCAGGACGCCCAGGTCGCAGAGTTCGACCGGGAATCGCCACGAGGTCAGGACCCCCGTCGCGAAGGCGCGGGCGCGCGGGGCCGCCTCGATGCCGCCGAGCAGATCGAGCGAGGCGTTGTGGAACAGCTCCGCGTCCGGACCCGTGCGGGCGGGGTGCTGGACCACCAGCACGGCCACGTCGTCGTCGTGTTCCGCGGTGACACCGAGGGAACGGATCAGCCGGTCGCAGACCACCTGCGGTGAACCCTTGGCACCGGACAGGGCGCGTTCCAGTGCGGCGACACCTTCGTCGATGTCCTCGCTGCGCCGCTCCACCAGGCCGTCCGTGTACAGGACCGCGGTGGAGCCGGGCGGCAGCGGGATCGTGCCCGAGGTGTGGATCCAGCCGCCGGTGCCGAGCGGCGGTCCCGTCGGGTCCTCGGCGCGGTGGACCGTGCCGTCCTCGTCGGACACCAGGATCGGGAGGTGGCCGGCGGAGGAGTAGACGAGCCGGCCCTCGTTGGGGTCGTGGACCGCGTAGGCGCAGGTGGCGATCTGGCTGGCGTCGATCTCGGCGGCGAGACCGTCCAGGAGCTGAAGCACCTCGTGCGGCGGGAGGTCGAGGCGGGCGTAGGCGCGTACGGCCGTACGGAGCTGGCCCATGACGGCGGCGGCCCGCACCCCGCGTCCCATCACGTCCCCGATGACCAGGGCGGTGCGGCCCGCGCCGAGGGTGATGACGTCGTACCAGTCGCCGCCGACCGCGGCGTCGGTGCCGCCGGGCTGGTAGGTGGCGGCGATCCGGAGGTCGTCGGGCTGCTCCAGCTCCTGCGGGAGCAGGGAGCGCTGGAGGGTGACGGCCGTTTCACGGTGCCGGCGCTCGCTGGCCCGGAGCCGTTCGGCCGCTTCGGCATGGTCGGTGACGTCGGCGGCGTACACGAGCACGCCGCCTTCGCTCCCTCGGCCGCTCCCTCTGCCCTTGTTGTTCCCGCTCTGCTTCTTGAGGCCGCCCTTGCCGACCTCGCCTCCCTCTTCGTCGTCCCGGTGCACGGGAGTGCAGGTGACGGTGTACGAGTTGCCGCTGCGGACCTTGCGGGACTTGACCGTGCGGGGGGTGCCGCTGCGCAGGACCTGGTCCATGAGGGGCAGCAGGCTGAGTTCGTGGAGCTCCGGCATGGCCTCGGCTGCGGTGGCACCGGCCGGGCGGGGCCCGAAGGCGGCGGTGTAGGCGTCGTTGACGTACGCGATCCGGTGGTCGGGGCCGTACACCAGGGCCACCAGGGCGGGCAGCTGGCCCAGGATGTCCCGGGCGGAGAGATCGTCCGGGGTGGGGCCGCCCGGCCGGGTCCCGCCGCGCGAGTCGTCCCGGGAACCGCGGCTCGTCCCGCCGCGCGTGTCGCCGTCCGGCGGCCGGGGCCCGGCCTCGGGCTGTGCGTACTCGGCGCGGGCCGGGGGCACGGAACTGCGGTCGTCCCGTGCGGCGGCGCGGCGCTGCGTTCCGGGTAGGCGGGCGCTCCAGCGCGTGAAGTTCACGGAATTTCTGGCCTCGTGTGTCGGTCTGGTCCGCTCTTGCGGGCTGCTCACTGTCGGTCACTGCCGGCCGGGTCACTCTGTGCAGATGTGGGCCCACCTATGGTCACACGTCCAGTGTGGCGGACCGCACTGACTGTTGTCGGTACGGTCCTCCCCCCGGCGGACGCACGGGCGGGTCGACGGTCCGTCAGCCGCCGTTCGGCGGCCGTCCGTCGGGCCCGGAGGGAACGTCGGGCCCCGGCGCGTTGCCCGGGCCCGGCGGGCCGTTCGGACCGGGGCGCCCGCCGCCTGCGGCGAGCTCGAACTCGGCGCGCGGGTGTTCCAGCGAACCGAGGGAGACGATCTCGCGCTTGAAGAGCCCGGCAAGGGTCCATTCGGCAAGGACACGGGCCTTCCGGTTGAACGTCGGGACACGGCTGAGGTGGTACGTGCGGTGCATCAGCCAGGCCGGATATCCCTTGAGCTTACGGCCGTAGACATGGGCGACGCCCTTGTGGAGGCCGAGCGAGGCGACGGAGCCCGCGTAGCTGTGCCGGTACTCCTCCAGGGGCTTCCCGGCCATCGAGGCGAGGATGTTCTCGGCGAGGACCTTGGCCTGGCGCACCGCGTGCTGGGCGTTGGGCGCGGTCTCCCTGCCCGCCTCCTCGGCGGTGAGGTCGGGTACGGCCGCGGCGTCCCCGGCGGCCCAGGCGTGTTCGACGCCCTCGACGGTGAGCGCCGCCGTGCACCTGAGCCTGCCGCGTCCGTCGAGCGGCAGGTCGGTCGCGGCGAGGACCGGCGCGGGTCTGACCCCCGCGGTCCACACGAGGGTGCGGGTCGGGAACCTGGAGCCGTCGCTCAGGACGGCGATCCGGTCCTCGCAGGACTCCAGCCGGGTGTCGAGGCGTACGTCGATGTTGCGGCCGCGCAGCTCACGGATGGCGTAGGTGCCCATCTCCTCGCCGACCTCGGGAAGGATGCGGCCGGACGCCTCGACAAGGATCCATTTCAGGTCCTCGGCCTTGATGTTGTGGTAGTACCGCGAGGTGTAGCGGGCCATGTCCTCCAGCTCGGCGAGGGCTTCGACGCCCGCGTACCCGCCGCCGACGACGACGAAGGTGAGCGCGGCGTCGCGGATGGCGGGGTCGCGGGTGGCGGAGGCGATGTCCATCTGCTCGATGACGTGGTTGCGCAGGCCGATGGCCTCCTCGACGGTCTTGAAGCCGATGCCGTGGTCGGCGAGGCCGGGGACCGGGAGGGTGCGCGAGACGGAGCCGGGGGCGAGGACGAGTTCGTCGTACCGGATCTCGACCGCGCCGGTGCCGTCCTCCCCCGTGGCGAGGGTGGTGACGGTGGCGGTGCGCTTGGCGTGGTCGATGTGCTGCGCCTCGCCGATCACGATCCTGCAGTGCGCGAGGACGCGGCGGAGCGGGACGACGACATGGCGCGGCGAGATCGAGCCGGCGGCCGCTTCGGGCAGGAACGGCTGATACGTCATATAGGGCTCGGGTGTGACGACCACGATCTCGGCATCGCCGCTTCTGAGTCTCTGCTTCAGCTTCCGCTGGAGGCGCAGCGCTGTGTACATCCCGACGTAGCCACCACCGACGACGAGAATGCGTACGCCCGGCGGGGGTCCTGGGGGTGTTCCCCCGGATTCTGAAGCCATCACCACCCCATGACGCAACGTGCTCAAGGGTTTGTCCACAGGCTCGGCAAATTGTGTGACCGGAGGTTTTGGGCGGGGGGTTGCCGCGGGACTCGGCGGTGGTGCGCAAGCCGTGCAGGTCAGGGGTCGGGGTGGGGGCCGTGGGCGGGGGTCGAATCAGTGACCAACCGGTCCTTGCTCCGATCGGGGGGCGCTCCATGCGGAACTACCCCCTTCTGAATTGAGCCGGGCTCAACTATGTTCGTATGTCGCCGGGGTGTCGGGTGGGGACCATGATCCGCTCCCTGGCTCAAACGGCGGGAAGTCTCCGGGGGGAGACGTCATAACCGGGGGAACAGTTATGCACATTCAGGATTCTCATTGGCCGACCGCTGCCGCGGTTTCGTCCCATTCGTCCGATGGAACGGGACGAAACGGAGCGGTCGGCACGGTCGGAGCGGTCGGAGCGGTCGGAGCGTCGTCGACGAGCCCGGTCGCCACGGTCGCCACGGTCGGGGTGAACGGGACGAACGGCGCGAACGGCGCAGCCGGGACGGCCGGCGTGAACGGCCGTACGGCTCCGCTCCGCGTGGACGCGCAGCGCAATCTGGAACATGTCCTGCGGGCCGCGCGCGAGGTGTTCGGAGAGCTGGGATACGGGGCTCCGATGGAGGACGTGGCGCGTCGCGCCCGGGTCGGGGTCGGCACGGTGTACCGGCGGTTCCCGAGCAAGGACGTGCTGGTCCGGCGGATAGCCGAGGAGGAGACCTCCCGGCTGACGGACCAGGCCCGGACCGCGCTCGGCCAGGAGGACGAGCCGTGGTCGGCGCTGTCGCGCTTCCTGCGGACGTCCGTGGCCTCTGGCGCGGGGCGGCTGCTGCCGCCCCAGGTGCTGCGGGTCGGCGTCGATGTCGATTCCGATGGCAGCGGTGACGGCAGAGGCGATGGTTCGGCGGCGGCCGTGTCGGGCTCTGCATCGGGCTCTGCATCGGGCTCTGCATCGGTTTCGGGCAGTGGCCGGGACGAGGCCCGGGTGCCTCAGCAGCGCCAGGGCGCCGGCCAGGCCGACCTCCGGCCGGCCGACGAGCGGCTCGCCGCGGAGACCGGCGTCGAGGACGACGACGCGGGAGCCGGTGAGTTGCTGGAAGTGGTCGGCCGTCTGGTGGATCGTGCACGGGCAGCCGGTGAACTGCGCCGCGACGTGACGGTCGCGGACGTACTGCTGGTGATAGCGACGGCGGCACCTTCGCTGCCGGACGCCGCCCAGCAGGCCGCCGCTTCGAGTCGGCTCCTGGACATCCTGCTGGAGGGACTGCGCTCCCGGCCGGCCGCCTGAGCGGAGTCCGGAGTCTTTGGGGTCCGTGGGGTCTTTGGTCCGTGGGGCCTAAAGGCTCCGCGGGCCTGAGGGCTCGCAGGACCTGAGGGCTCGCAGGACCTGAGGGCTCGCAGGACCGGTAGACGGTCTGCGGGGTCCGTGGGGTTCGTGGGGTCTTTGGTCCGTGAGGCCTAAAGGCTCCGCGGGCCTGAGGGCCCGTAGGGCCTGAGGGCTCGCAGGACCGGTAGGACCTGACGGACCGGTAGGGCCCGCGGGATCTGTGGATCCCGGGGAATCCGCGAGATTTTCGGGATGCGTGGGCGCAGTGGCGTGTGATGCCGCTGCGCCTACGTGTTGCCTGCGCGCGGGTGTCTGGTCGACCCGCTGGGTCCACTTCCGTTCGCGTTGGTCGATGTGGCCCGTTTTGATGGGGTCTCGGTCGACCGCCCGTCATCGTTCTTCCGGCCGTCGGGTCCGGCGTCCGCGAACGTCTCGACCGCCGCCGAAACCCGTATCGCCCTCCGGCCGCAAGCCTGTAGCTCCCCAAACGCGTACCGCGGCTCCACCTCGGCCTCACAGAAGAGGCTGTCGAGCTTTCCCCGAATGAATGGCCGTTAGTACTCACATTCGGAAAAACGCCCCGGATGAGTGGTTGCGGAGGCTGAGGGTCCGTCGTGATTGCGCCATGTGGCACTCTTGCCCGATGTTCGGGTCCGACAGCGCATACGGGGGCTTCCGCGATGAGCGGTGACGGGCAGCAGGAAGAGTCGTTCGACGACGTCTCCGCCGTGGGCGGTGTCGCGGATGCCGATGGGCCTTCCGCCCGGCAGGTACCGAGTCAGGCCGGACGGGGCCGGTCGAGCGGTGCCGCCGAGGGCGGCACCCTACTGCCGGGTCCGTGGCCAGCACCGGCCGATCCCGGCCCCGGGGCCGACGCCGCGGTGCCGATGCAGCGGGAGGGCGGCAGCACCGGCGCCACCGATGCCTCGGGCAACGCACCCTCCGACGCCGAACTGATCCGGCAGATGCGGGACGGCGACGACCTCGCGTACGAGGAGCTCTTCCGGCGCCACTCCGCCGCGGTGCGGCGCTACGCGCGCAGCTGCTGCCGGGACGCCCACACGGCCGACGACCTGACGGCCGAGGTCTTCGCCCGCACCCTGCAGGCGGTACGCCGTGGCAAGGGGCCAGAGGAGGCCGTACGGGCCTACCTCATGACGGCCGTCCGCCACGTCGGCGCCGCCTGGACCAGGACCGCGAAGCGGGAGCAGCTGGTCGACGACTTCGCGGTGTTCGCCGCGCAGGCGGCCCGGACCTCCCAGGTGTCGGACGCGGACACGCTCGACCTCGGTGCCGATGTGCTGGCGATGCACGAGGCCGAGCAGTCGATGGCGATGGAGGCGTTCCGCAGCCTGCCGGAGCGCTGGCAGGCCGTGCTGTGGCACACCACCGTCGAGGAGGAGTCGCCCAGCGAGATCGCCCCGCTCTTCGGCCTGACCGCCAATGCCACGGCGGTACTGGCCAGCCGGGCTCGTGAGGGCCTCAAGCAGGCCTATCTGCAGGCGCATGTGAGCCAGGCGCTCACCGCGGGCGGCGACTGCGCGCGCTACGCCGACCGGCTCGGCGCGTACGCCCGTGGCGGGCTCCGGATGCGGGCCGAGCGCGGCCTGCGCGGACATCTGGAGGAGTGCTCGAAGTGCCGGCTCGCCGCGGGCGAGCTGGCTCATGTCAACGCCGGGATTCCCGCGCTGCTGCCGGTCGCCGTCATCGGCTGGTTCGCCGCCGGGTACGCGCTCAAGGCTGCCGGAGTCGTCGCCGGTGGCGCGGCGGGAGCCGCGGGTGCGGGTGCCGCCGCGGCGGCGTCCGGGGGCGGCTCCACCGGAGGTTCGGCCGGTGGTGCCGCGGCCTCGGAGGGGCTCGGCGCCCCGGCGAAGGCCGGTATCGCGGCGGCGGTCGTCGTGGCCGCGGCGGCCGGACTGGCCTGGGCTCTGGTCGGCGACGACCAGCCGAAGCCCGAGGCCAAGCATGTGGCGAAGCCGGCCGTCGTGGCGCCCCCGGCACCGACACCGCCGCCCGAGCCGAAGCCGGCCGCACCGAAGCCGTCCGCACCGAAGCCCGCGCCGCCGGCTCCGCCCGCGCCCCCGGCACCCACGCCGCCCCCCGAGCCCAAGCCAAAGCCCGAGCCCAAGCCGACGCCCACCCCGACACCGCCGCCGAAGCCCGCTCCCGAGCCGACGCCGCCCGCGCCGACGCCCAAGCCGGAACCGACGCCCACTCCGACACCGACCCCGCCGCCTCCCGCGCCGACCGTCTACCAGGTCAGCGAACTCCGCTACTCGCTCCTGGGCGACCACACCGAACCGGAGGTGGTGCTCGGCGAGAGCACCTGGGTCTGGCAGCGCTCCGGTGTGTCGGTCGGCGGCACGAGGTACGCGCACGGGGTCACCGTCAACAGCAACTCCTCGGTCACCATCCAGCTGAACAAGGAGTGCACGCGCTACGAGGCGATGGTCGGGATCGACGACATGACGATGGGGCTCGGCTCGGTACGCTTCTCCGTCTTCAACGGCGACGGGGCACGGCTGTGGCAGTCCCCCGTGATGAACGGCAACGACCCGGCCGTGCCGGTGGGCGTCGGTATCGCCGGCCAGGAGCGCATCCGGCTGGTGGTCGAGCGCGCCCGGCACGGTGGCGTCATGGCGCTCGCCGACTGGGCCAATTCGACGATCAGTTGCCGGTGATCCGGTCCGGGGTGAGGCCGGAGGTGAACCCCGGCGGTTCCGCGTGGGCCGGAGCGTCCGCGCGGATGAGGTCCGCGCATCCCGGCGGCTCCGGGAGCTCCTCGGTGATGCGGGTCAGGAGCTCGATGACGTCGTCGAGGGTCAGCGCGCGGCCCGCGGCGCGCTCGGCCTCGTACAGCTGAGGTCCCAGCTCCTCGCGCGCCTGCCGCTCGGCCTCCTCCACCTCGGCCTGTTGCGCCTCGGTCCTGGGGCCGAACGGGCGCCAGCCGTCCGCCGCCGCCAGGATCCGTACCGCGGCCCGGTGGTGGCCCACCTTCGGCAGCACGGACGCCACGCAGTCCGCCAGATGCCCGGTGACGAGCTCGGCGCACTGGGCGTCCCGTGCCCCGCGGAGTGCCGTCATCAGGCCCCGCACACCCGCCGCCGGACCGCGGTCGGGTCCCGGCTCGTGCACCGCGATCCGGGCGGCCAGCCCCTCGACCACGGCGCTGAAGTGCGACGGCGGGCTGCCCCGCCCGATCGCGTGCGCCGCCTCGGTGACCAACTGCCGTGCCCGGTCGATCTCCCCCCGCTCCAGGGCCGCCGTGGCGCGCAGGAAATGGATGTAGGCGCGGGCGTCGTGCACCTGGTAGCGGTCCGCCTCGCGCTCCGCCACGCCCAGGGTCCGCTCGAACTCCGCCATGTCACCGATCCGGTAGGCGAGATCCGCGAGGCGGGCCAGGAGGAACGGCGCCTCGGCATGCGCGCCGACCTCGCGGGACAGCAGCAGCGCCTCCTCGTACGCCGTCCGGGCCTGCGGGAACCGCCCGCGCATCACGCTCGCCTCCGCGGCCGCGCTCGCCACCTGCGCGCGGATCCAGCGGTCGCCGACGCGGCGGCTCAGCTCGCGCAGTTCCGCGAGATCGGCGTCGACCCCGGGCATGCCGCCCGGCATGTCGACGACCACGTGGGTACGGAACATCAGGGCGAGGCAGTACTCCCAGGCGCCGCCGTGGGTCCGGGCGTTGTCGGCCACCGAGTCGATCAGCGCGTGGGTCTCGGTGGTCGTCCGGGTCGCGAACAGGGCCATCGGCCAGAGCATGCCGGGGAAGCGGGCGGACTGCGGTCCCGAGGACCTGAACGCCTCGGCCACCCGGTCCATCACCGCCCGGTAGCGATCGTCACCGTGGACGGCCTCGGCGGGCCCGGCCTCCACGGCGAGGAAGTACCGCAGCATCTCCAGATGCATGCGCGGCCAGTAGCGGGGGTCGTCGGCGTCGGCCGGTTCCGGGCCCAGCGCCACGGCACGCTCGGCCCAGGTGAGGCCCTCGGAGCGGAAGTTGCGCAGCCACCAGAACCACCCCATGCCGAGAACCAGCCGTACCGCTTCCGCCTCGGACGGGCCGGTGACGACGGTCCGGTGGAGGGCGGCCCGGATGTTGTCGAGGTCCGTCTCCAGGCGTTCGATCCAGGGCAGCTGGTCGCCGGAGCGGATGCGGGGCTCGGCCCGCTCGACGAGCGCGAGGAAGTACGCGGTGTGCGCGCTCGCGGCGGCGGCACGCGTCTCCGGGACCTCGGCGGCGCGTTCGGCGGCGTACTCGTGGATGGTCTCCAGGAGGCGGTAGCGCATCTCGCCGGTGGCGGTCGGCGCCGCGACGACGAGGGACTTGTCGACGAGGGCGCCGATCAGGTCGGCCGTGGAGAGCCGGGCGGGGACGGGCCCGCGGGACACGGCTGCGACGGGGTCCGCTCCGGGCGTGATCACAGCGGGCGCTCCGGGCGTGACGGCCCCGGATGTTCCAGGTGCGAGGACTCCGGGCGCTCCACTCGTGACAACCCCCGGCGCTCCAGGCGTGACGGCCCCGGACGCTCCGCTCGTGACGGCCCCGGGCGTGACGACGGCTTCGGCGGCCCGCAGGTCCCAGCCGCCCGCGAAGACGGAGACCTGCCGCAGCGCCGTGCGTTCGTCCTCGTCCAGGAGGTCCCAGGACCAGTCGACGACGGCACGCAGCGTCTGCTGGCGCGGCAGTACGGTCCGGCTCCCGCCGGTCAGCAGGAGAAAGCGGTCGTCGAGCCGGTCCGCGATCTGGCGCGGGCCGAGCATCCGCAGCCGGGCGGCGGCGAGCTCGATGGCGAGCGGCTGCCCGTCGAGCCGCCGGCAGATCTCGGCCACGGCCTCCGCGTCGCGCCCGGCCTCCTGCCCGGGGTCGAAGTCGGGGCGTACGGTGCGGGCGCGCTCGGCGAACAGCCGGTGGGCGGGGTCGGCCGGGAGCGGGCCGACCGGGCGTACGGACTCGCCGGGCACGCCGAGGGGTTCGCGGCTGGTGGCGAGGATGCGCAGCTGCGGGCAGTGGGTGAGCAGGGTCTCGGCGAGGGTCGCGGCCGCCTCGATGACGTGCTCGCAGTTGTCCAGGATGAGCAGGAAGGGGCGGATGCGGGAGCAGTGCGCCAGGTGCTCGACGAGGAGGTCGGTCGGGTCGGTGCGCGGCGGCTGTCCGTCGCGGTTGCTGTCACGGAGGAGCGCGGTCTCGCGCAGCCCGAGGGCGGAGAGCACGGCTCCGGGTACGTCGACGGGGTCGTCCACGGAGGCGAGTTCGGCTATCCAGGCGTCCGGGTCGGCCGCGTGCCCGCCGCGCGCGGCGGCCTCCTCCGCCAGCCGGGTCTTTCCGGAGCCACCGGGGCCGGTGAGGGTGACCAGGCGGGAACGGGTCAGATCGGCGCGTATGGACCGCAGTTCCGGCTCGCGCCCGACGAACGAGGTCAGCCGGGGCCGCAGATTGCCGTGCCCGGCGGCGGGGCCGGACGCGTCGAGCGGACGCTGCGGGCGTATCGCCGCCGGCCCGGACGGCGGCTGCGGCGGGGCGAGCAGTTCCCCGTGCAGCGCGCTCAGTTCCGGCCCGGGATCGGCCCCCAGGCCCTCGGCGAGAGCGCGGCGGGCGTCCTCGTAGGCGGCCAGCGCATCGGCCTGACGGCCCTCGGCGCGCAGGGCGCGGATCAGCTGGGCGCGGAAGCGTTCGTCGTACGGGTGGGCGGTCGTCAGCTCCATGAGCTCGGGCACCAGGGTCCGGGGCCCCGCGTCCGGGCCCGCGCCGCCGTCCCGGCCCGTCGCCACGCACCGCAGGTCGGCCTCGATACGGCGTTCCAGCGCGGCCAGGCGGTGGCCTTCGGGGCGCAGGCCGTGGCCGTGGTCCCGGTCCGGCAGATCGGCGAGCGCGGGGCCGCGCCACAGGGCGAGCGCGGTACGGAGGGTACGTGCCGCAGTCGCGGGGTCGCCCGCGTCGAGCTCCTCGGCCCCCTGGCGGGAGAGCCGCTCGAACACGTACAGGTCGACCTCGTCGGGCCCGGCCGTCAGGCGGTAGCCCCCGTGGGTACTCGCGATCGCGTCCCTGCCCAGCACCCGGCGCAGCCGGCCCACCAGGGCCTGGAGAGCGGCGGGGGCGTCGTGCGGGGGGTCGGCGGCCCATACGTCGTCGACCAGATCGGCGACGGGGACGGCGCGTCCGGCGCGCAGCGCGAGGGCGGCGAGGAGAGCGCGCAGCCGGGTACCGCTCACGGGCAGGGCGGTGCCGTTCTCGTCTCGCGCCTCGGTGACGCCCAGGATCAGATACCGCACCGGGCCATTGTGTCCCGCGCCCGCGGCGAGCGCCCCACCTCTCGGCGCGCGCCGCAGCGGCCGTTGCGCCCCTACGCCTACCGTTGCAGCGTCCGCCTGGCCGGGACGACTCCGCCCGCGACCGCGCGCTGGCGGGGCGCCGCCGTGCCCGTCCAGCAGGTGCCGCGCCGCGACACGAGGCGGCGGAGCCAGAGCTCCGTGGAAGCCAGGTGCGCGAGGCCGTCCAGCGGGAGCGGTTCGCCCTCGGAGGCCGCGCGCAGGGCCTTGCGTACGACGCGGGCCTCGACCAGCCCCGCGTCGGCGAGCAGCGGGGCGTCGAAGAGGGCGATCAGCTCCGGGAGGGCGGCGCGCAGACCAGTGCGGGCGGTCGCGTTCGACGTGGCTAGGGAGGGCGTGCCCCAGCCGGGCGGCAGTTCGTGGACACCCGCGCCGGCGAGGACCCGGCGCAGAATCGCGGCGCGGGCGCCCGGCTGCACCCGGAGCGATTCGGGGAGCGCACGGGCGGCACGTACGACCTGGTTGTCGAGGTACGGGGCGTGCAACCGCTGGCTGCGGTTCTCGGCGGCCTGCTCCAGGATCCGGTGGTCGGCGGCGTACCGGGCCAGGGCCGCCCTGGCGCGGGCCTCGCCGGGGCGCTGGACGGAGACGGGGCGGACGGCCGCCTCCTGGAGCCGGACCGACACCTCGGCGAGCGCCTCCCCGGTGAGCCAGCGGGCGGCGGGTCCGGGCCGTGACCAGGCGAGGGCGGCCAGCGAGGCGTCGGCGGGGGTGTCGAGGTCGGGGGCGTTCCGGTTGGCGTCCGGCAGCCGGTCGGCCGCCGCCTCCAGGCCGGTGCGGTACGAGGTACGGGACAGGCGGCGGGCCACGCGGTAGACGGTCAGCGGCACGAACAGGGAGTGCGCGCTCGGGCCCTCCGCCCTGGCGAGCGCGGTGACCGGGCGCAGCAGATGGCGTCGGCGACGGTCCATCAGCAGGTCGGCCAGGCGGGCCGGGTGGGCGTCCAGGACCTGCCGGGCGCCGCCGCCGACGAAGTGGTCGGCGCTGCCCGCCGCGAGGCGCCGGCGGTGGCGCTCGGCGACGACGAGCGAGGGGGCGGGTTCGTCGGTGAGCGGGCCGCTGCCCAGGTCGGCGTAGGGCAGGGCCTCCTCCCCGGCCGCGACGACCACATGGTGCAGGCGCGGGTTGGCGGCGATGACACGGGCGCGTTCGAGTTCGTCCTCGTGTCCGTGCGCGGTGAGGTCGTTGAGGGTGACGGCGAGCAGCCGCTCCCCCGCTTCCACGCGGTGGCCGAGGAGGGTGCCGGGCAGACCCGGGAGTCCGGCGGCGAGCAGGGCGAGGGTGGCGGAGGCGCTGCCTCCGGACAGGTCGGCGCCGATGCCGGGGACCGGTGCGCCACGGGCGGCGCGCCGCTCGGCGGGGCCCATGCCGGGGACCGGGCCGGGGTCGGGCGGCAGGGTCTCGGGCGCGTGGCGCGGGGCCAGGAGTCTGGCGCGTACCGCTTCGACCAGTGCGTCGCGTACGCCGTCGACGGCGCTGACCGGGTCGAGCTGGGGTGCGGCGACGGCCAGGGAGGCCACCGCCTCGTAACCGGTGATCTCGCGCGAGCCCTCGCGGAGGATGAGCGCGTGGCCCGGCGGGATGCGCTTCACCCCGGCGTAGGGGGTGCCGTCGCGCAGCGCCTCCGGGGTCTCGGGGCAGGCGAGCAGGGCGGCCAGGTGGCCGATGTCCAGCTGGGCCTCGATGAGGTCGGCGAGCGGGAGCGCGGCGGTGGCATACGCCGTGCCGCCCGCCCAGGGTGTGTAGAAGACGGGGCGGGCACCGGCGAGGTCCCCGATGACGGTGATCCGGCGGCCGATCTGGACGACGGTCGTATAGCTGCCGGGCCAGGAGGTGAGGTGGCGCAGGGCGCCGCCGCGGGCGGCGAGGAGGCCGGAGCGCAGCTGTTCGTCGGTGGCGCTGCAGCAGCCGAGGACGGCCATCCGGGCGGTGGGCGCGCCCTCGGTGGTCTCGACCGTGGTGATCCGGATCTCGTCGGGACGCCAGTCGCCCACGGCCCAGAGCGGATCCGGGTCGCCCCACAGGAGTTGGGAGCCCACGGGGTGCATCGTGCGCCCCTCGTCGCCGGGGCCGACCGCGCCGGCCGTGCCGAAGCTCGCGGCGATACTGCTCCACCCCACCAACCAACGCATCGCCGCCTCCACAGGCTGTGGACAAAACGGCGCGGCAGGGCGGTAGCGGGAGAACTCCGGTAACGCGCGGCGCCGTTGCGAACATGCTGCCACGACAACGGCGCACAGGAGGGGCTGCGTAGGGCGCACGTCGGAAGGGCATGCGCCCCTGGCAAAGGCCGGGCGGGGTGGGAGGCCGGCAGGAGGCCGGACCTGGTGCGGGCGGCCGCGCGCCGGGCGGCCCCTGAGGCGGAACGGGGCCGCGCACGGACCGCACCGGATTCAGCGCTCGCCAACTGACCTAAGCACCGGGCGTGTTGGCTTCCCCGTACGAGCCGGATCAACCGGCCGAAATCCAGCCACCCGGGAATCGCCCGCGGGGCGTCCGGGAGCCGTCGGGGGGCGACTGCCGGACGGTCGGCGAGATGTCCGCGAGATGGACGGCCCAACCTCGGACGACCAACGACATTCGGCCATTTTCAAAGCAGGTGGCAACCACGCACCGATCAACTCACCGCATCAGAAGTCCGCTTTCGCCCCACTTGATTCCCTGGATCCTCCCGAATACCTCCTGGAACCCCGGGCGGCCGCGGCCGGCCCCCACCGGGACCGCCGACGCACAGTCCGGGAGGCGTCGTCCACCTCCCGGACCGGTCCGCCGCCTGCGGGGAATGAGGCGGCAGTGTCCCCCAGCCCACTGAGTTCTGTGCAGTGGGCCGACCCACGCAGCACCCATGGAAACGCCTCCGAAACGGCCGGACGAGAGCGCACGGCCGGGCGCACGGCCACACACGAGGAGCACGTACGGGGCTCCGCGCGCGGGTGCCGGCACCACGTACGAACAGGGCTTCCACGTGCTGTTCCCGTGCGCCGCCGAGCAGCTCCGCGGGCCCGGTCCACCCGGCTTCCGGACCGCGCGCGGACCACCTCCGGACGGCGCCCGGTCCGCGGCCGGTCCGCGCCCCGGCCGCCGTCCGCGTCGGCACGGACAACAATCCCGCCATACGGACGTCTGCCCCTTAACGGTAGGGATGCGGCGAACTACGCTGGGTTTACTGAGGTTCTCTGCAGGAGGCATATTCCTCGGGGCTCGGCCATATGCGTGTGCGGCCGGAGTGCCGGGGCCCGTCGCTGGGGAGGACACGGTACGAATGCCGCGCGCCGCAACGGTGACGCGGCGGCTGTCTGTGTGTCGAGGGGTGGCGCATGTCCAGGGAGCAACGCGGACCGAACGAGAAGCTCGGAACCGTTCTCGCCCTCGCGGGAATCAGCAATGCCGGGCTCGCCCGGCGGGTCAACGACCTCGGGGCGCAGCGCGGTCTGACACTTCGGTACGACAAGACCTCGGTGGCCCGGTGGGTCGCCAAGGGCATGGTGCCGCAGGGCGCCGCGCCCCATCTCATCGCCGCGGCGATCGGCGCCAAGCTCGGCCGGCCGGTCCCGCTGCACGAGATCGGGCTCGCGGACGCCGATCCGGCGCCGGAGGTCGGGCTGGCCTTCCCGCGCGACGTGGGCGAGGCGGTCCGCTCGGCGACCGAGCTCTACCGGCTGGATCTGGCCGGGCGGCGGGCGGGCGGCGGGGGGATCTGGCAGTCGCTCGCGGGCTCCTTCTCGGTGAGCGCCTACGCGACCCCCGCGTCCCGCTGGCTGATATCCCCCGCCGACGCGACGGTGGCACGGGACGCGACGGCGATCGGGGCGGCCGCCCTCGACACCCGGGGCGCACAGGGCGGTGCAGGGGCGCAGGGCCCGTCGGGCAGGGCGGCGAGGGCCACGGAGCCGGTGCCTGTCACTGCGCCGGCGTCCGGGGCGCAGCCGACACCCGGCGGCCGGGCCGCGCCGACCGCACAGGCGGCCCGGACCGCGCTCGGCACCCTGGGAGCACTGGGCGCCCGGCAGGCGCCCTCCATCCCCGCCCAGCCACGCCCCGAATCCGCGGCCCCGCCCGCCCCCGTCACCGCCCCCAGCGACATCTCCCCGCTGCGGGTGGGCCACAGCGACGTCTCCAAGCTGCGGGAGGCGGCCCAGGACGCCCGGCGCTGGGACTCCAAGTACGGCGGCGGGGACTGGCGCTCCTCCATGGTTCCGGAGTGTTTACGGGTGGACGCGGCACCGCTGCTGCTCGGTTCGTACAGCGACGAGGTCGGCCGGGCGCTCTTCGGCGCGGCCGCCGAGCTGACCAGGCTCGCCGGGTGGATGGCCTTCGACACCGGCCAGCAGGAGGCCGCTCAGCGCTACTACATCCAGGCGCTGAGACTCGCCCGGGCCGCGGCCGACGTGCCCCTCGGCGGCTATGTCCTCGCGTCGATGTCGCTGCAGGCCACCTACCGCGGCTTCGCCGACGAAGGGGTCGACCTCGCGCAGGCCGCCGTCGAACGCAACCGGGGCCTCGCCACGGCCCGCACCATGAGCTTCTTCCGCCTGGTGGAGGCCCGTGCCCACGCCAAGGCGAACGACGCGGCCGCCGCGGGCTCCGCGCTGAAGGCCGCCGAGGGCTGGCTGGAGCGCTCCAGGGACGGCGACGGGGACCCGTCCTGGCTGGGCTTCTACTCGTACGACAGGTTCGCGGCCGACGCGGCGGAGTGCCACCTCGACCTCAAGGCGCCCCGGCAGGTGCGGCGCTTCACCGAGCAGGCGCTCTCCAGGCCCACCGAGGAGTTCGTCCGCTCGCACGGGCTGAGGCTGGTGGTCTCGGCGGTGGCCGAGCTGGAGTCGGGCAATCTGGACGCCGCCTGCGCCGCGGGCACCCGGGCGGTGGAGGTGGCGGGCCGCATCTCCTCGGCGCGGACCACGGAGTACGTACGGGATCTGCTGCACCGGCTCGAACCGTACGGGCACGAGCCGCGCGTCGCCGAGCTGCGCGAGCGGGCCAGGCCGCTCCTGGTGGCGCCCGCGTAGACGGAATCCGACGTGCCGGGAGCCGGGCCGTAAAAATTCGGCGCCACGCTGGGCCGCACTGGTTTGAGTGCGTTGTCAGTGGGCCAGTGCACTATCGGGGTGGGAGGTGGCGTGATGATGACGCACGCGGCGTACGACTGCGACGTGCTGGTGATCGGCGGCGGGATCGTCGGTCTGTCGACGGCCTACGCGATCACGCGCACCGCTCCGGGCACCCGGGTGACGGTCCTGGAGAAGGAGCCCGGCCCGGCCCGGCACCAGACCGGACGCAACAGCGGAGTGATCCACAGCGGCATCTACTACCGCCCCGGCTCGCTCAAGGCCCGCTACGCGGTGCGCGGTGCCGCCGAGATGGTCGACTTCTGCGCCGAGCACGGCATCGCGCACGCGGTGACCGGCAAGCTGATCGTCGCGACCGAGCGGTCCGAGCTGCCCCGGCTGCACGCCCTGGTCCAGCGCGGCCGGCAGCACGGGCTGCCGGTGCGCGAGCTGGGCCCCGCCCAGATCACCGAGTACGAACCCCGGGTCGGCGGCCTCGCCGCGATCCGGGTCGGGTCGACCGGGGTGTGCGACTTCGCGGCGGTCGCGGCCCGCTTCGCCACCGAGGTGAGCGGCGCCGGCGGAGTGATCCGGTACGGGGCGGAGGTCACCGCGATCGACCGGCGCCCCTGGGGCGTGGCGGTGCGCACGGCGGACGGCGTGGTGGTGCGGGCCCGGGCTCTGGTCAACTGCGCGGGGCTGCACTGCGACCGGGTGGCGCGGCTCGCGGGCGACGACCCGGGGATGCGGATCGTTCCGTTCCGCGGGGAGTACTACGAGCTGGCGCGGCCCGAGCTGGTGCGCGGCCTGGTCTATCCGGTGCCCGATCCGGCGTTCCCGTTCCTGGGGGTCCATCTGACCCGGGGCCACGACGGCAGCGTCCACGTCGGGCCGAACGCGGTGCCGGCGCTGGCCCGCGAGGGGTACGGCTGGCCGGTCGTGCGCCCGCGCGAGCTGGCGGACACCCTGGCCTGGCCCGGCACCTGGCGGATCGCGCGCAGACACTGGCGGTACGGGGCGGGCGAGGTGCACCGCTCGCTGTCGAAGCACGCGTTCACCCAGGCCGTGCGGCGGCTGCTCCCCGAGGTCACGGAGGCCGATCTGAGACCGGCCCCGGCCGGGGTGAGGGCCCAGGCCGTGCTGCGGGACGGCACCCTGGTGGACGACTTCCTGATCCGCGAGGCCCCGCACACCGTCCACGTACTGAACGCGCCGTCGCCCGCCGCCACGGCCTCGCTGCCCATCGGGCGGGAGGTGGCACGCAGGGCGCTGCTCCGGGCACGGGAGACGGGGTGGAGGCCGCCCGCCGTAGAATCGGGGCATTGTGTCTGAGCCCATGAACCCCTCCGAGAGTCTCCCCGGGAAGTCCTCCGAGAACCTCTCCTCGCCCGCTGCCGGAAACACGTCCGCTGCCGGGAATCCGTCCGCTGCCGGGAGCACGCCCGCTGCCGGGATTCCGGATACCGCCGGGATTCCGGACGATCTGCGCGCCGCCTCCTTCGAGCGGCAGCGCCGGCTGCGCCAGGAGCCGCGCTTCCCGGGCGGGCCCGCCATCGACCCGGCCGGTTCGCACCACGAGCGCCGGATCCGCAGCTTCCAGCCGCGCCGCAGCCGTGTCACGCCCGGCCAGGAGGACGCCCTGCTGAGGCTCTGGCCGAAGTGGGGCCTGGACATCGACGGACAGCGCGTCCTCGATCTGCCCGAGCTCTTCGACGGACTCCCGGTCGTGCTGGAGATCGGCTTCGGGATGGGCGAGGCGACCGCGCAGATGGCCGCCGCCGACCCGGGCACGGGCATTCTCGCCGTCGATGTGCACACCCCCGGCCAGGGCAATCTGCTCGGTCTCGCCGACCGCAACGGCCTGTCCAACGTCCGGGTGGCCAACGGCGACGCGATCATCCTGCTGCGCGAGATGCTGAAGCCCGACTCGCTGGACGGACTGCGGGTGTACTTCCCCGACCCGTGGCCCAAGAAGCGCCACCACAAGCGGCGGCTGATCCAGCCGGAGTTCCTCGATCTGGTGGCACAACGGCTGAAGCCGGGCGCGGTGATCCACTGCGCGACCGACTGGGAGCCGTACGCCGAGCAGATGCTGGAGGTGCTGACCGCGCACCCCCTCTTCGAGAACACCGTGGCGGCCGGCGGCTACGCGCCCCGTCCCGCGTTCCGGCCGCTGACCCGGTTCGAGGGACAGGGCCTGGACAAGGGCCATGTCGTGCACGACCTGCTCTTCGCCCGCAGCTGAGACGCGGGCGCGGCCCGGGTGACCGTGGCCGGGGCGCGGGCGCCCCATGGTCAGGTGTCAGTGCCGCTGGTTAGGGTCATCGCGTGGTGTCCGACGGGTCTGTCCAGCAGCGGCAGTCACAGCCGGCCGTCCCGCTTCTCGAGGAGCAGCGGGTCGGCGAGATCCTGGCTGCCGTGCCGGAGCGCCGGCACTGGCGCTACCGGCCGCGCCGCGTCGGCATGGTGTGGCGCAGCCGGACGTTCCGCATCTCGGCCGTGTTCACGGTGCTCGCGCTCTGCGGTCTGGCGATCCTGGCCCTGGTCCGTGACCAGACGGGCACCCACGGCTTCCTCGTGGGCCTCGGTCTCGCCGTGCTGCCCGTGCCGCTGCTGATGACGGCGTTCCGCTGGCTGGACCGGGTCGATCCGGGGCCCTGGCGGAATGTGCTGTTCGCCTTCGCCTGGGGTGCGTTCGCCGCCGCCCTGGTCGCGATCCTCGCGAATTCCTTCGCCACCCGCTGGATAGCGACGGCCACCGCCGACCCGTCGAACGCCGACACCCTCGGTGCCACGGTCATAGCGCCGGTCGTCGAGGAGAGCGCCAAGGCCGCCGCGGTCCTGCTGATCTTCCTGTTCCGAAGACGGGAGTTCACCGGGATCGTCGACGGCGTCGTGATCGCCGGGATCACCGCGAGCGGCTTCGCCTTCACCGAGAACATCCTCTACCTCGGCAACGCCTTCGGGGAGGATCAGCAGATCGGCACCTCGGGCGTCGTGTCGGTGACGGCCGCGACGTTCTTCGTACGGGCGGTGATGTCACCGTTCGCGCACCCGCTCTTCACGGTGCTGACCGGCATAGGCTTCGGGCTCGCCGCGGCCGCTCCACGGCGCCGGCGCATCCGCCGGATCCTGCTGCCGCTGCTCGGACTCGTCCTGGCCATGGGCATGCATGCGCTGTGGAACGGTTCGGCGGTCTTCAGCCCCTACGGCTTCTACGCCGTGTACGGGGTGTTCATGGTCCCGGTCTTCGGCCTGGTGACCTGGCTGGCGATCTGGTCGCGCGTGCGGGAGCTGCGTACGCTCTCGGCCGAGCTGCCCGCCTACGCGGCGGCCGGCTGGCTGACCCCGGCGGAGCCGCTCGCCCTCTCCTCGATGCGGGCCCGCGGCCTGGCCCGCGACGCGGCCCGCCGACGGTACGCGGTCGAGGCCCGGGAAACCTGGCAGAGCCCGTACGGCCCCGCCCCCGCGCCCTCCGCCCGGGCCAGGGCCGCGGCGAAGGCCAACGGGAAGGCGGCGGCGCGGGCCGTCGCCGAGTACGAGTCGTTCGCGACCTCGCTGGCCTCGCTGCGTCTGCAGGCCCGCCGCGGTACGGCCGGCCCGGACTTCGGCGACCGGGAGCTGGAACTGCTGCACCACCTCTGGCAGCGCAGGGAAGTAGCGGCCCCCGCCCTGGCCTACGCGGCCCAGGCAACGGGCCGCCTGCGCCCCGCGTATCCGCCGCCCCCGTGGCCGGCCCCGGGACCGCACCCGCAGTACGGCGGCTACGGCTACGGCCCCGGCCCCGGCCCCGGCTACAACCCGTACCTGCTGCCGCGGCAGCAGCCACCGCAGTAGGCCCTGCCGTCAGGCGGACGCCTCGGTGAGCTCGGCCAGCTGCTGCTCGGTCAGCGAGAGGTCCGCGACGGCCACCAGCGCGGGCAGCTGCTCGACCGTACGGGCCGAGGCGATCGGGGCGACCACGGTCGGCCGGGAGGCGAGCCAGGCCAGGGCGACGGTCGCGATCTGCGCGTCGTGCTCCTGGGCGACCTTGTCCAGGGCGGCCAGGACCTTCTGTCCCCGCTCCGATTCCCGGTACTCGCTGACGCGCTCGGCCCGCGCGCTCTCCACCGTCACGCCCGGACGGTACTTGCCGGTGAGGAAGCCGGAGGCCAGGGCGAAGTACGGCACGGCGGCGAGCCCGGCGCGGGCGGCCGTGTCCTGGAGTTCGCCCTCGTACGTGTCGCGGGAGACCAGGTTGTAGTGCGGCTGCAGCGCGACGTAGCGGGCCAGCCCCTCGCGCTCCGAGAAGTCCAGGGAGGCCCGGAGCCGCTCGGGGCTGATGTTGGAGGCGGCGATCTCCCGGACCTTGCCCTCCTTCACCAGCTGGTCGAGGGCGGTGACGATGTCCTCGACCGGGACGGTCTCGTCGTCGAAGTGCGTGTAGTACAGGTCGATGTGGTCCGTGCCGAGCCGGCGCAGCGAGGCCTCGGCCGCGGCCCTGATGTTCGCGGCGGAGAGCCCCTTGTACGAGGGGTGGGCGCCGACCTTGGTGGCGATGACGATGTCGCGGCGGTTGGAGCGTGCCGCGAGCCACTTGCCGATGACGGTCTCCGACTCGCCGCCCTCGTTGCCCGGGACCCAGGCGGTGTAGGCGTCGGCGGTGTCGATGAAGTTGCCCCCGGCCGCGGTGTAGGCGTCCAGCACCGCGAACGACTGTGCCTCGTCGGCGGTCCAGCCGAAGACGTTGCCGCCGAGGGCGAGCGGGAATACCTGGAGGCCGGAGGCGCCCAGCCTGCGAAGAGAAGTCATGAGTGGATCAACGAAATCCGGTCCGCCCGCTATTCCGGATTCCGGCATTGCGGTGAGTCCTCAGGGCCCGCCATGACCGGATTGCGGCGCATCCGCCGTCGCGTGCACCCGCTCCTCCGTGCACCCGCTCTCCGTGCCCTCTCAGCAGACCGGCAGCCCTGACGTCGGGGGGTGAGCGTCAGGGCTGCCGGGGTTCATCGGGGCGGGCGTCGCCTCAGGGGTTGAGGCCCTTGCCGCGGAGCCAGGCCATCGGGTCGACGCCCGTGCCGCCGGCGGTGTGGACCTCCAGGTGGAGGTGCGGGCCGGTCACGTTGCCGGTCGCGCCGACCCGGCCGATCGTCTCGCCGGTGGTGACCTTCTGGCCGACGCTGACGCCGATCGAGGACTGGTGGCAGAACCACAGTTCCGTGCCGTCGTCGAGCTCCAGCACCGTGCGGTAGCCGTACGAACCGGACCAGCCCGCCGACTTGACCGTGCCGCCGTGGATGGCCTTGATCGGGGTGCCGGTCGGAGCCGCGAAGTCGAGACCGGTGTGGTAGCCGGAGGACCACATCGAACCGGCCTGGCCGAAGGTCGAGGTGATCGTGTACGAGGAGGTCGGGATGGCGTAGCTGGCGGCGAGCTTGGCGAGCCGCAGGGCCTCGGCCTTCTTCTTGGCCTCCTCCTCCGCCTTCTTCTTCTCGGCGGCGGCCTTGGCCTCGGCCTCGTCCTGCTGCTTCTTGGCCTCGGCGGCGGCCTTCTCCGCGGCTTCCTTCTCCTGGGCCGCCTTGGCCTCGGCGTCGGCGGCGTCCTGCTGCTGCTCGGCCTGCTGGAGGATGCGGGCGCGGAGCGCCTCGCCCGCGTCCGTCGTGCCCTGCTCGACCTCGGCGGTGGTGATGCCGGCGGTGGTGAGCGGGGCCTCGGCTGCCGCGACCTCCGCCTTGTCCGCCCCGGACCCGTCGGAGAACAGGGAGCCCACACCGGGAAGCGACTTGGCGTCGGGAAGGTTGTCCGTGATGGCGTCGGGCACGGAGATGGAGACCGGGGGCTTGCCCTGCGCGGTGGCCATGCCACCCGCGCCGACCGCCGCTATGACACCGACACCCAGCACCGTGGAGCTGCGGGCGAGCCCGTTGCGCTGCTTGGCGACGCGGTGCCTGCCGCGCACCGGGCGAACCGATTCCTCGGTGGGGTTCCACTCGTCCCAACCGCGTTCCGGCTCAACGCTGTTGCCGTCGGTGCGGAGGTCGCCGCCGAACTCTCCGGTGAACTCGGCACCGTAGCCGGTGCCGTAGTCGGGATCGAACCGGGACGGGGCCTCGGGGGCAGGCTTGTTGGACGCCACGGGGGCGCACTCCTTTCCTTCCTTCTCGCCTACCGGGTTAGCTGACGGGTTCGGAGCAGGAAGGTCTCCTACGGGCCCCTCCGTCTCTCACGAGACACAGGTGTCCGATTCACCCCATGTAGGTGGTTCCCCGGTTCCCTTGCGGAATTCGGCGCTCGCGCACGGTGCCGCCACTGACGACGGCTGGGACGACCGCGCTGCGTTATCGAACGTTAATAGACACCGGGGCCGTATTCCAAGCTGTTCCCACTGATCGTTCACGTCTTTGGCCTGGACTTTACGGGACACAAGCGGGTGCAATCGGACGAGTTGACCGCCCTTCAGTCACTACCCTGTTTCTGACGTTGCGTCAAACGTTATGCGGAGCGACTCCTTTCGATTACGCACGGTGGCATCGCGCGCTCCGCCCCTCGCGCCGTCTCCACGCGCCGTCCCCTCACCTCGCCCCCGACGCCTTCTCCGCGCCGACGATCCGCACGGTCCTGCGCCGGTCCGGCTGCCCCTGCGCGGGACGTACGACCGCGAGCAAGGCCATGTCGTCGGTCGTCTCGCCACCCGTGTGCAGGCGTACGTCATCGGTCAGCGCGGACAGCAGCTCCTCGGGCCCCGGGAAGATCCGCCCGCGCAGCCGGGCCGCCGGGTCGTAGAACACCCCCTCGGCGTTCCGTGCCTCGGAGAGCCCGTCCGTGTAGAGGAGCAGGGTCGTCCCGGCCGGCAGATCCCACTCGTCCGTCCGCTCCGGCCACACCCCCAGGGACATACCGAGCGGCAGCGCCGGCACGGAGGGCCTCAGCACCTCCAGCGCACCGTCCGGGTGCAGCAGGATCGGCTCGGGGTGACCGTGGTTGACGATCCGCACCCGGGACAGTCCGGACGGGATCTCGGCCAGCACGGCGGTGATGAAGCCTTCGAGCACGTCGAGCCCGCCCCGCCGCGCCTCCTCCCGGGCCAGCGCCCGCTCCAGCCGCCCCGCCACCCCCGCCAGCGAGGCCTCCTGCTCGGCCGCCTCGCGGAACGCCCCGATGACCACCGCCACCGTCTCCACCGTTTCGAGCCCCTTCCCCCGCACGTCCCCGACCACCAGCCGCACCCCCCACGGGGTGTCCGACACGGCGAACAGGTCACCGCCGACGAACTCGTCCGCCTGCGCCGCCTCGTACCGGGCCGCGACCTGCAGTCCGCCGATCCGGTCGGCCGGCTGCGGCAGCACCGCGCGCATGGCCGTCTCCGCGATGTACCGCGCCGAGGCCAGCTGCTCGTTGCTGCGCCGCACGACCCCGTTGATCACCACCGCGAGGACCGAGACCGTGGCCAGGGTGAGCAGCTCGATCAGCGGCACGGCCTCCGGCAACGTACTGCTGGACAGGCGCAGCGCGATGACGGCCAGCATCGAGGCGACAGCGGTGCGGATGGTGCTGGCCAGCGAGAAGAACGGGGCGGCGATCAGCGGAGCGGCCACGAACAACGGAATGGCGGTGAAGGGCTCCGGGGTGAGGGCGTCGAACACCAGCCCGCCGAGAATCATCAGGGCGGGCAGCGCGCGCACGAACTGCCGGGTACCGCTCCCGGCGTGCTTGCCGCGACGCTTCTCCCGCTTCCACACCTGTGGTCTCCTGCCCGGTACGCGCGCGGCTGCGGACGGTACCGCGCCCCACCCCAGGCTCACCGGCACGGACGGGGGCGGCGACTCCGCATCGGCCATTGGAGGGACGCGCGCGGCGCGGCGCGAAACGAATCAGGCCCGGCACGCGATATGCGTGCCGGGCCTGATTCTTCAAGTAGCGGGGACAGGATTTGAACCTGCGACCTCTGGGTTATGAGCCCAGCGAGCTACCGAGCTGCTCCACCCCGCGTCGGTGAACACAACTCTACGGCATCTCCGGCGCTCTTTTGACCACTCGGGTTCGCCGGGCCTTCACCCCGGCCCGTTCAGGACGGGTTCGTCCCGGAGATGCGCGGCGCGGAAGCGGCCTTCCCGTCGACCGCCGGCTGCTTCATCGGGTTCGCGCCGCGCTGCAGCGCGTGGAGGATCGCCAGCCCTTGGCCGACGACGCCCGCCGCCATCTCGTTGACGCCGTTGGTGCCGTTGAGGACGGTGAGGTCGGCGCCGGACATGCCCCGGGCTGCCGCGTCGGCCAGGGCGGGCAGGTTCTCCACGATGCGGTTGGCCGCGATGAGTTCCTGGTTGCCGTCACGCAGCGAGGCGGCGCGCGCACTGTTGGCGTCGGCCTGGGCCTGGGCGAGGGCCCGCTCCGTGTACGCGTTGCCGTCGGCCTCGAACTTCACCCGGTCACGGGCCGCCTCCGCCAGGGTGCGCTGCCGGTAGGCCTCGGCGTCCGCGGGGCGCCGGACCTCCGCCTCCAGCCGTTGCGCGGCGAGCGCGGCCTGCCGCTCGGCGAGTGCGGTCTGCTCCTCGATGACCTCGTGCGAGGCCCTGGCCTGGGCGAGCGGCCCGGCCTGGGCGGCGCGGGCGTTGGACTGCTCGGTCTCGGCCAGGAAGCCGGCCCGCTTGATCGCGGTGTCGCGTTCGTACTCCGCCTTGAGCGCGGCGGCCTGCTGCTCGCGCTGGCTGGCCTCCTGGTCGGCCTTGGCCTCGGCGATCCGGGCCTGGCTGGCGACCGCGGCGGCGTGCGGGGCGGCGAGGTTCTTGATGTAGCCGGTGGCGTCGTCGATCTCCTGGATCTGGAGGGCGTCCACGACGATGCCGAGCTTCTCCATCTCGCCGTGGCTGCCCGCGATGACCTCCTGGGAGACCCGGTTGCGCTCGCGGATGATCTGCTCCACGGTCAGCCCGCCGACGATGGAGCGCAGGTGCCCGGCGAAGATCCGCCCGACGAGCTCCTCCATCTGCTCCTGCTCGGTCAGGAAACGGCGGGCCGCGTTGGCGATGGACACGGCGTCGTCGCCGACCTTGAAGACGGCCACGGCCCGGACATTGAGGCGGATGCCCTGCTGCGTCACGCAGTCCTCGGTGATCTCCGCCTCGCGCAGTGCCAGGGAGAGCATGCGCGCCTTCTGCTTCACGGGGAGCACGAAACTGCCGTGCCCGGTGACGATCCGGAACTGGGTGTCCAGGGTCTGTCCCTTGGAACCGGATATGAGCATCGCCTCGTTGGGGGCGGGAACGTGCCAGAAGAACATCGGAAGACTCCTGCCGTACGTCCTGCTTCCATGGGTAGCTGCTCGGGCTCAGGACGGCAGACGTTCCACGATCACGCCGCGCGCCGAGACCGAGTCGACGACAACGACGCGCACGTCCCTGTCGATCGACGTCGCCGACCATGCGGTGTAGGCCTCGGACCCACCCCGCACGGCCACCAGTACTTCGCCCGGCCCATCGGACGGAATCGGCACGGTCACACGGCCGATCGCCCCGACCGGGCTTCGGGCGGACTCATCTGCCCTGTGCATGCACCACCGCCTCGATGTTTCCACGGTACTCCGCACCAAACGCCACAGAAGGGACCATAAAGCCCCTGAACGACAACAAGCGAGCGCACATATGTGGTGATATGACTGGTTTACCCGTCACCTGCCGTCGCGATGAACTCGCGCCGATCTAGGAGCGATCCGTGGACGACTACACGTTGCTCGACCTCTTCTGGACCATGCTCTGGTTCTTCCTCTGGATCATGTGGCTGTTCCTGCTGTTCAAGGTCATCACGGACATCTTCCGCAGCCACGACCTCGGTGGCTGGGGCAAGGCGGGCTGGCTGATCCTGACGCTGCTGCTGCCGTTCATCGGCGTGCTGGTGTACGTGATCGTGCGTGGCAAATCCATGAGCAAGCGGGACATCAAGGAGGCCCAGGATCGCGACGCCGCCTTCAAGGCGTACGTGCGCGAGGCCGCCGGCACCTCCGACGCGGGCGGCGGCGACGCCATGAAGAAGGGCAGCCACGTCGACGACCTGGCGAAGCTCGCCGAACTCAGGGACCGGGGCGCCATCACGGACGAGGAGTACCAGCGGGCGAAGACGAAGCTCCTCGTCTGACCGGCCCCGCCCCCCGCCCCGCCCTCGCGTGGCGCGTATCCCCCGCTCCGCCCGGACCGGCGGACTGGCAGGGCGCCAGGACCCCGAGGAGGCTTGAGACATCAGCCACGGCGGGGGGCCGAGGGGCACGGCCCCCATCTCGGAGCGCGAGGAGATGGCCCGGCCATGAACGGCACCACGCTCAAGGACCTGGACGCGATGCGGAGGGCGCTGCGCGGCCCCGTCATCGGCCCTCAGGACCCGGAGTACCGCCGGGCCCGCACCGTCTACAACGCCATGGTCGACCGGCGTCCGGCGGCGGTGGTGCGCTGCACCGACACGGCGGATGTCATGGCCGCGGTCGACTTCGTCCGGGACGAGGGTCTCGCGTTCGCGGTCCGCGGCGGCGGGCACAGCGGCGCGGGCCTGTGCCTGGTGGACGACGGCATCACCCTCGACCTCTCGCCGATGCGCTGGGCGCACATCGACCCCGGCGCACGGACCGCCACGGTCGGCGGCGGCACCACCCTCGGCGACCTCGACCACGCCGCCCACGCGTTCGGGCTGGCCACGCCCTCCGGAATCCTGTCGTCCACCGGCGTCGGCGGCCTCACCCTGGGCGGCGGCCACGGCCACCTCACCCGCAGATACGGCCTGACCATCGACAATCTGCTGGCCGCGGACGTGGTCCTGGCGGACGGCACCGCGGTGACGGCCGACGGCACCCGCCACCCCGACCTCTTCTGGGCGCTGCGCGGCGGCGGCGGGAACTTCGGCGTCGTCACCTCCTTCACCTTCCGGCTGCACCCGGTGGACACCGTGGGCGTCGCCCTCACCGTCTGGCCGGTCGACCGGATCAAGGACGTACTGCGCTGGTACCGCGACTTCCTGCCGCAGGCACCCGAGGACCTGAACGGCTTCTTCGCCGCGCTCACCGTGCCGCCCGGCCCGCCGTTCCCGGAGGAGATCCACGGCCAGACGATGTGCGGTGTGGTGTGGTGCTGGACGGGCGACCCCGAACTCCTCGAAGCCGCTCTCGGGCCCGCCGAGGACCCCGGCCCGCCCGCCTTCCGCTTCACGGCTCCGATGCCCTACACCGCCCTTCAGTCCATGTTCGACGAGCTGCTCCCCACCGGTCTCCAGTGGTACTGGCGCGGCAACTTCTTCGACCGGATCACCGACGACGCCATCGACGTACACGCGAAGTACGCCGGGAACCTCCCCACGACCCTGTCGACCACGCACCTGTACCCGGTCGACGCCGCCGCCCACCGGCCCGGCCCGGACGACACGGCCTGGGCCTACCGGGACGCGGTCTGGTCCGGCGTCATCGCGGGCATCGACCCGGACCCGGACAACGCCGGGAAGCTCAGGCAGTGGTGCGTCGACTACTGGGAGGAGCTGCACCCGCACTCCATGGGCGGTACGTACGTGAACTTCATCGGCGCGGGCGAGACCCCGGACCGGGTGCACGCCACCTACCGCGACCACTACGACCGCCTCGCGGCCGTCAAGCGGACCTACGACCCGCACAACTTCTTCCGCGCCAACCAGAACATCCAGCCGGCCGCCTGACCGGCGCGTACCGGGCGGGTCCGCGGCGACCACACCCCGGGAAGAGGCGTCCGCATCATCCGGTCGGCCGACCCGGCCGTCGTCCGTCGAGGGCCGGGAACGGAGCCCGCAGGCCGACCGGTGCGGGCCGGGTCCGATCCGAGGATGGACGCAGAGCGGGAAACGCAGCGCTTCCCGAACCTGCCGGGCCCCTGGCCGAACCCGAGGAGTCGTTCACCAGGACGAAGCTGTCGCGCGCGCCCGTGTCCTGACCGGTGCCCGCTTCCCCGCCGACTACGGCGGCGCCAGTCTCCCCCGCACGGGTGCAGCCGGCCTCCCCCGCGAACGACGAACGCCCCGACCGGGCAGAACCGGTCGGGGCGTTGTCGTGCGGGTCGCGGAGGCGGACTCCGCCCTCGCCAGGGGTAGGCCGTGTGGGACTCGAACCCACAACCAACGGATTAAAAGTCCGCTGCTCTGCCAATTGAGCTAACGGCCCTCGGCGAATCACCCCTGAGCATAGCCCGCCGGGGCCCGGCAGCCGATCGGGTATCGGTTACCGGGCCCCGGCACGGTGAATTCCCGGTCCGTCAGAGGGATTCGTCCGGGGCGATCGTGCCCTTGTGATCCGGTTTGAGGAACCAGTGCCTCGCCGACGCCAGCCACCATGTCGCCGCGAAGCCCAGGACCACCAGCACCGCGACCGGCGCGTAGTTGAACGTCTCCCAGGTGACCGGTGAGACCTGCGGCAGCATGAAGAGCACCGTGATGATCAGTACCCAGGCCACCGCCACGATGCCGACCGGCCGGGACCAGCGGCCCAGATGCCAGGGGCCCGGGGTGAAGTCGCCGCCCCGGAGCAGCCGGAGCAGCGTGGGGACGACGTAGGCGATGTAGAGCCCGATCACCGCGATCGAGGTCACCGCCGCGTACGCCGTGACGTTGATCAGGTACGGCAGCCCCAGCGCCAGGGCGCCGGCGGCGGCCAGCCAGACCGCGGCGACGGGGGTGCGGGTGCGTGGGCTGACCGTGTGCCAGACGCGCGAGAACGGCAGGGCCCCGTCCCGCGAGAAGGCGTAGATCATGCGGCTGTTGGCGGTCACGGACGCCATGCCGCAGAAGAGCTGCGCGCCGATCACGATCAGCAGCAGGAGCTTGCCGGTGGTGGCGCCGAGGGCGTCCAGGAGGATCTGCGCGGGCGGGGCGCCGGTCGGCGAGTTCAGCGCCCCGTCGTACGACTGGATGGCGAAGGTGAAGCCGAGGAGCAGGACGAAACCCGCGATCCAGGAGGTCCAGATCGAGCGGACGATGCCCTTCGGACCGGCCGTCGCCGCGTCGTGGGTCTCCTCCGTCATATGGGCGGAGGCGTCGTAGCCGGTGAAGGTGTACTGCGCCATCAGCAGCCCGATCATCACGACGTAGAAACCGCTGCCCCAGCCGGTGTTGTTCACGAACTCGGTGAGGACGAACGACGCCGACCGGTGCGAGTCCGGTACGAAGGTCAGGGCGCCGACGATGACGGCGACGCCGACGACGTGCCACCAGACGCTCACGCTGTTCAGGATCGCGACGATCCGCACCCCGAAGGTGTTGAGCAGACCGTGCAGCAGCAGGATCGCGGCGAAGAGCAGGATCGTACGGGTGGGGGTGACCCCGAAGCCGAACTGGAGATTCAGATACGCGCCCAGGAAGGACGCCGCCCCGAAGTCGATCCCGGCGGTGACGGCGACCTGGCCGAGGACGTTGAACCAGCCCGTGAACCAGGCCCAGGCCGCGGCCGAGCGCGGCGGGGCCAGCCGGTGGGCCCAGAAGTAGAGGCCGGCGGAGGTCGGGTACGCCGAACAGATCTCGGCCATCGCCAGGCCGACGAACAGCGTCATCAGGCCGACGCCGACCCAGCCCCAGGTGATGACGGCGGGGCCGCCGGTGTTCATGCCGAAGAGATAGAGCGTGAGGCAGCCGGAGAGCACCGAGATGATCGTGAACGAGACGGCGTAGTTGGAGAACGCGGACATGCGCCGGGCCAGCGTCTGCGTGTACCCGAGCTGCGCCAGACGCTCCTCGTCGGAGATGCCCGGTGGTGGTCGGTCCTCGCCTGTATCTGTTGTCATGGACCCAGCAATTCCCGTGTGCCGGGGCACACATGCGGTCGCCGTGGTCACGACTGGGAAAACCCGCCCCTGCGGGGCCCGGACACCGGAAAGCGGGCCCGCTCGTGAAGAGCGGGCCCGCTTTCCGCAGACCTTTCAGCGGACCTTCAGCAGGTCCTCACCGCGTTCAGCCGTTGCGCTTCCAGCGCGGCTTGTCGTCGCGGCGGCCGAAGGAACCGGTGCTGGTTCCGGAGCCCCGGTGGTCGTCGCGGCGGCCGGTCGGACGGTCGCCGCCACCGGAGCGGAAGCCGCCGGAGGGACGGTCGTCACGACGGTCGCGGTTGAACGGACGGTCGCTGCCGCCGGAGCGGAAGCCGCCCGACGGACGGTCGTCACGACGGTCGCGGTTGAACGACGGACGGTCGTTGTCACGGCGGTCGAAGGAGCGGCCACCACGGTCGTCACGACGGTCGTTGGAGCGGAAGCCGCCCGACGGACGGTCGTCACGACGGTCCCGGTTGAACGACGGACGGTCGTTGTCACGGCGGAAGCCACCGGACGGACGGTCGTCACGACGCTGGAAACCGCCACGGTCGCCACCGCGGTCGTCACGACGGTCGCGGTTGAACGACGGACGGTCGTCACGGCGGTCGCGGCTGAAGGACGGGCGGTCGTCACGACGCTGGAAACCACCGCGGTCGCCACCGCGGTCGTCACGACGGTCGTTGGAGCGGTAGCCACCGCGGTCGCCGCCACGGCTGTCCCGGCGGTCGAAGTTGCCCCGGTCGTCGCGACGGTCGTCACGGGCGGCGGGCTGCTCCGGCACGGAGACGGCGGCCTCGATCGCGGCCTCCGCCTCGGCGGCGACCTCGGCCACCGCGGCCTCGGGGTCGTCGCCCCGCTCGCGCGCGGCACGGGCGACGAGGCGGTCGGCCTCCTCGCGCAGCTCACCGGCGCGGCGCTGGACACGCTCCAGCTGCTTGGTCAGATCGGCGACCTCGCGCTCGGCCTGCTTGGCGGCGTTGTTCGCGGAGTCGGCCTGGACCTCGGTCAGCGAACGGGCACCGGTGATCTCGGCGACCTCCGGGTCGAACGCGCCAGCGCCGCCGACGATGTGACGCGAGGCGTCGACGCCCGCGTCCTCCATCAGCCGGAAGATCTGACGGCGCTGGTGCGGCAGCGCCAGCGAGACGACGACACCGGACTTGCCGGCGCGGGCGGTACGGCCCGAGCGGTGCAGGTAGTCCTTGTGGTCACCGGCCGGGTCCACGTTCAGCACCAGGTCGATGCCGTCGACGTGGATACCGCGGGCGGCGACGTCGGTCGCGACGAGCGCGTTGACGTAACCGTCCTTGAAGTCGGCGAGCACCCGGGTACGGGCACCCTGGGTCATGCCGCCGTGCAACGCGTCCGCCTTGACGCCCGCCTCGACGAGCTGCTCGGCGATGCGGTCGGCGCCCAGCTGGGTGCGGACGAAGATGATGGTGCGGCCCTTGCGGGCGGCGATGGCGGAGGTGACCGGCGCCTTGTCCTTCGGCTTCACGACGAGGACGTGGTGCGTCATGGTCGTGACGTTGCCCTGGGCGCTGTCGACCTCGTGGCTGACCGGGTTGTCCAGGTAGCGCTTGACCAGCGTGCCGATCTCGTTCTCCATCGTGGCGGAGAAGAGCATGCGCTGACCGCCGACCGGAACCTGGTCGAGCAGCTCGGTGACCTCGGGCAGGAAGCCCAGGTCGGACATCTGGTCGGCCTCGTCGAGAACGGCGACCTGGACGTTCTCCAGGGAGCAGGCGCCCCGGTTGATGATGTCGCGCAGCCGGCCCGGGGTGGCGACGAGGATGTCGACACCGCGCTCCAGCGCGTAGATCTGGTTGCCCATCGACGTACCGCCGCAGACGACCTTCATCTTCAGGCCGAGCACGTCGCCGTACGGCTGGAGCGCGTCCGCGACCTGCATCGCGAGCTCACGGGTCGGGGTGAGGATGACCGCGCGGGGCTTCTTCTTCTCGGTGTGACCGCCGGCCAGCGTGGCCAGGGTCGGCAGACCGAAGGAGAGGGTCTTGCCGGAGCCGGTACGGCCGCGGCCCAGGATGTCCTTGCCGGCCAGGGCGTCCGGGATGGTCGCGGCCTGGATCGGGAAGGGCGCCGTCACACCGTTCTGCGCGAGCTTGCGGACGATGCCCTCGGGCAGGCCCAGGTCGGCGAAGGTGATGGTCGGCTCGGCGTCCGCGTCCGCATCCGCGGAGTCGGAGTCGGTCTGCTCGGCCAGGGGGGCGTCGGCCTCGACGGAGTCGGCGGACTCGGCGACGACGGCCTCCGCGGCCTCGACGATCTCGTCGTTCTCGATGCTCTCGGGCATGACGGTGTGGTCAGAACTGGAAATTGACATGCGAAATGCGAAACCTTCCGGAGTCTCGGCACGCGCCCGTAACTCCGTGATTCGCAATTTCGACCGCCTCAATGCGGTCCAGCCACGGCAAGGGAGAGTACGCGCCACACGGCGCGCTTCTGTTTCGGCGCCGGGCAATGGGATCAAACGATCTACTACCATACGCACTCCTCCCCACATCGCGCAAACCGGCCCCTCCCCGGCCCCTCGCTACACCGGCCCCACCTGCGGCGACACCTCGGGCGTCCGCAGCGGAACCGACCGGGCCGACGCCCCCGCCACCTCGCTCCGCAGCTGCGGAGCGGGCGAGGCGGACGGCTGCGGCGCCGGGGGTCCGGACGGCTCCGGCTCGGGCTCGGGAGAGCTCGGCGGTCCGGAGGGCGGCGGCGTGGAAGGCGCCGGGGACTCGGGCTGCTGAGGCACCCCGGGCCCGGGGTGCGAGGCCGAGGGCGCCGGCGGCGCGGTGCCCCGGGGCGGCTCCGTCCCGCCCGGCTCCGCACCCGGGCGCACGCCACCGGGGGCGGCCGACGGCCCGGCGGAGTCGCCCGGCTCCGGCGATTCGACGGCCTCCCGCTCGGAGTGCGCCTCGGCCCGGCCGCCACCGGTGCGGACCCGGCCGGTGCCCGCCACGGTGCCGCCGTCCGGCCGGGCGGCGCTCCCCCCGTGCTCGGGCGACGACGACGGCTCCGGTTTCCCTTCGCCGTCGCCGACGCTCATGCAGCCGGTGGACGCGGCGACCGTCGCGGCGACGACGGCCGCCCATCGGACAGGGACGGACAGCTGGCGCACGAGAGGCACCTCCGGGGTACGGGGAAGGAGCGGAGCGGTACGGAAGAAGTGGGGGCACCGTGCCCAACTCCCGTTGCCCCGCCGGGGACACGCCCCGGTCTCCGGCCCGCACACCACCCGCACCCCCTGCACGCCCCGTCCGCACGCCGCCGGGCGGCCCCGGGGCGTGCCCGCGGGCACGCTCACCCGTAGCCGAGCGCGTGCAGCCTCGCGTCGTCGATACCGAAGTGGTGGGCGATCTCGTGGACGACCGTGATCTCGGTCTCCGCCACGACGTCCTCGCGGGACTCGCACATCCGCAGCGTCGGCCCGCGGTAGATGGTGATCCGGTCCGGCAGCACCCCCGCGTACCACTCGCCGCGATCGGTCAGCGGCGTGCCCTCGTACAGCCCGAGCAGCTCCGGATCGCCCGGGTCGGGCTCGTCCTCGACGAACACCGCGACGTTGTCCATCAGCCGCGTCAGCTCCGGCGGGATCCGGTCCAGCGCCTCGGCGACCAGTTCTTCGAACTCTTCGCGCGTCATCTCCAGCACCCCGCCATTGTCCCGTACTACCGCTCGCGGCGCCCCGGCCCGGACCGCCCGTCCGACCGCCTCCGCGAGGGTGCGCGCACCCTCGCCCCGCCCCCGCCGTAAACCGTTTTGGCGATAGCCGTCGGCATCCCATATGCTTCTCACGTCCCCGACGCGCTGGAAAGCGCGCAGGTGGGCCCTTAGCCCTCATCGTCTAGTGGCCCAGGACGCCGCCCTTTCAAGGCGGTAGCACGGGTTCGAATCCCGTTGGGGGCACGCTTTACCGTGTGCGAGACTCGTCTCGCACACTAGCTTGGTCCTGTGGAGCAGTTTGGAGTGCTCGCCACCCTGTCAAGGTGGAGGCCGCGGGTTCAAATCCCGTCAGGACCGCTGCAGCTTTCACGAGCTGCGTGGCTGGGTAGCTCAGTTGGTACGAGCGATCGCCTGAAAAGCGATAGGTCGCCGGTTCGATCCCGGCCCCAGCCACCACCCGAAGGCCCCGTCCGGTGGACGGGGCCTTCGTCGTGTCAGGCCTCTTCCCGGTCCGCCGAGTTCACACCGTCCCGGCCGCGCCACGCCCGTACCGCCAGGACCAGCAGCACCACCGCGACCACGGCCACCAGCGCCATGGCGTCCGGTACATGCTCACCGATGCGCTGGGCCCACTGCTCCACGGCGAACGAATCGTCCACGTCCAGCAGTCCGGGCAGCGCCGTCGTCCCGTCGTACGCGAGGAACAGCGCGCCGAGACCGATGAAGAAGAGCCCGGACAGCAGGGTCGTGGTGTGCAGCTCGAAGCGGCCGAGCCGGAAGGTGCGACCGCGCAGCCAGGCCCGGCGGCCCAGGTCGAAGCGTTCCCAGAGCAGCGCGAGCAGGAAGAGCGGGACCGCCATGCCCAGGGCGTAGACGGCGAGCAGCAGCCCGCCGTAGACCGGGCTGCCGCTGACCGCCGCCACCGTGAGAACGCTGCCGAGGATCGGGCCCGCGCAGAAGCCGGCCAGCCCGTAGACGGCGCCCAGCGCGTAGACCGATACGGCGGTGGTCGGTCGGATCCGGCCGCTGAGGGCGGCGATCCGGCGTGAGGCGAAGCCCAGACCGACGATCTGGGCGATGCCGAGCGCGATGATCAGCCAGCCCGCGCCGAGGACGAGCGCGTCGCGGTGGCGGTAGAAGAGCCGCCCGGCGTACGAGCCCGCGGCGCCGAGCGGGACCAGGGTGGTGGCCAGTCCGGCGTAGAAGATGCCGGTACGGGCCAGAAGGCGTGAGGCGGAGTCGATGGAGTAGGCGAAGAAGGCGGGCAGCAGCAGCGCGCTGCACGGGCTGACCAGGGCGAGCAGCCCGCCGAGGAAGGCCGCGAAGTAGCCGATGTCAGCGGTCATTTCGCGTCGTCCCCCGAGCCCTGGGAGCCCTTGCCGCTCTTGGCGTCCTCGGTGTTGCGGGCCTTCTCGGCCGCCGCCTCGACGGCCGCGGTGAAGGTCTCCATCGGCTGGGCGCCGGCGATCGGGCGGCCGTTGATCAGGAACGACGGGGTGGAGGTCGCGCCGATTCCGTACCCCTGTTCCTGGTCCTTGCCCACGGCGGCGGAGGCGGCGGCGCTGTCCGCGTCGCGGGCGAACCGGTCGAGGTCGGCGACCCCGGCCTGCTGGGCGAGCGCCTTCAGCCGGTCCTTGCCGAACCCCTTCTCCTTGACCCCCTCGGCGTACGCGGCGGCGTGGAACTGCCAGAAGCGGTCCTGCTGCCCGGCGGCCCACGCGGCGCGGGCGGCGGCCTCGGACTCGGCGCCGAAGATCGGGAAGTTGCGCCACTCGATGCGCAGGGTGCCGTTGTCGACGTACTTCTTGACCAGGGCGGGTTCGGTGTCGCGGGCGAACTTCCCGCAGTAGCCGCACTTGAAGTCGGCGTACTCGATCAGGACGACGGGCGCGTCGGCGCGGCCCTGCGCGAGCTTGTCGCCGGCGTCGCGGCGGGCGAGCTTCGCCAGCTCCGGATAGACGCCGGCGTCCGGGTCGGCGGTGACGTCGGCGACCGAGGAGGAGCCGGAGCCGGAGTGGTCGGGGGCGGTGGCCCGGTAGGAGACGAAGCCGAGGAGCGCGGCGGCGAGGACGACTCCGGCGCCGTAGACCAGGGGCTTCCGGTTCCTGGGCGAGGGCTTGCGTGCGGACGTGGACATGGACTCGGGCATGCGGGACTCCGTGCTGGTGAGGCGGAAGGAATAGGGAGCGGCCGGGTGGGGACGGCCGGCTACACCCTCAGCACGGAGAGCTCGACGGGAGTGGGAGCGGCAGGCGCGGGGGCGCGCAGTTTCAGCCGCACGGGTGGGTGGACCGGGCCCTGTCCGGTTGCGGCGGGCAGGCCCCACCCGGCGAGGCCGGGGGCCTGGTCGTACGCGGCACGGGCCCGGCCCGGGAGCGCGGGTGCGCCGTCGTGCTTCCTGGTCCTGCCGCAGCCCGGCGTCGGGGGCCGGTCGGAGTCCGTCGCCACCACCGGGGTGTCCGGGTCCGCCGCGGGGGCCGCGACGGCCGTCGCGGACGCGGTCGCGGTCGCGCTCTCGGCGGGGACGGTCCTCCCCGGCCCGCAGAACAGCCCCAGTACGACCGCGAGCACCGCCATCAGGCAGCACCACTGCGTACGGGACACGGCGACCGGCCTTTCCGGACAGGGGCAACGGGTGGTCAGCTGCCCGAAATGGTACGTGCTGTGATCCCGCGCCTCCGCGCGGTGCCCAGGGGGTGATCCGGACCGCACGAAATGTGTTCGCCCTTCCTCGGGCCCGGGTGAGATCCTGGGCTCCGTATGTCTACTTCCTTCGCTGATCTCCAGAACCGGCTCGGACAGATCTCGCTCCGCGACGCGCACCGGCTCGGCCGCCGTCTCGAAGGGGCGCGCCGCATCCGTAAGCCCGAGGCCCGGCAGTCCGTGCTGGACGAGATCGCCGCCGAGGCCGGAAAGGCGGCCGAGCGGCTTTCGCTGCGTGCCGCGCGGATGCCCGCCGTGTCGTACCCGGAACAGCTCCCGGTCAGTCAGAAGAAGGACGAGATCCTTGAGGCGATACGCGACCACCAGGTCGTGATCGTCGCCGGGGAGACCGGCTCCGGCAAGACCACGCAGATCCCGAAGATCTGCATGGAGCTGGGGCGCGGCGTCCGGGGCATGATCGGGCACACCCAGCCGCGCCGGATCGCGGCCCGTACGGTCGCCGAGCGTGTCGCGGACGAGCTGAAGACGCCGCTGGGCGAGGCGGTCGGCTGGAAGGTCCGTTTCACCGACCAGGTGAACCCCGAAGCGACGTTCGTCAAGCTGATGACGGACGGCATCCTGCTCGCCGAGATCCAGACGGACCGCGAGCTGCGCGCGTACGACACGATCATCATCGACGAGGCCCACGAGCGGTCGCTGAACATCGACTTCCTGCTCGGCTATCTGGCCAGGCTGCTGCCCGAGCGCCCGGACCTGAAGGTCGTCATCACCTCGGCGACGATCGACCCCGAGCGGTTCGCCCGCCATTTCGGCGAGGCGCCGATCGTCGAGGTCAGCGGGCGTACGTACCCGGTCGAGGTGCGGTACCGGCCGCTTCTGGAGGAGGAGGGCGACGACTCCGACCGCGACCAGATCACCGCGATCTGCGATGCCGTCGACGAGCTCCAGACCGAGGGTCCGGGCGACGTCCTGGTCTTCCTCTCCGGCGAGCGGGAGATCCGTGACACCGCGGACGCGCTGAACAAGCGCAATCTCCGCCACACCGAGGTGCTCCCGCTCTACGCCCGGCTCTCGCACGCCGAGCAGCACCGGGTCTTCCAGCGCCACACCGGCCGCCGGATCGTCCTGGCGACCAATGTCGCCGAGACCTCGCTGACCGTCCCCGGCATCAAGTACGTGATCGACCCGGGCAACGCCCGGATCTCCCGCTACAGCCACCGCACCAAGGTCCAGCGGCTGCCGATCGAGCGGATCTCGCAGGCCAGCGCCAACCAGCGCAAGGGCCGCTGCGGCCGTACGTCGGACGGCATCTGCATCCGGCTGTACTCCGAGGACGACTTCCTGACCCGTCCGGAGTTCACCGACCCGGAGATCCTCCGTACCAACCTCGCCTCCGTCATCCTCCAGATGACCGCGGCCGGCCTCGGCGACATCGAGAAGTTCCCCTTCATCGACCCGCCGGACCACCGCAACATCCGTGACGGCATCCAGCTCCTCCAGGAGCTCGGTGCGCTGGACCTGGAGGAGAAGTCCCCCCAGGAGGGGAAGAAGGGGAAGCGGCTCACCCAGCTCGGCCGCAAGCTCTCGCAGCTGCCGGTGGACCCGCGCCTGGCCCGCATGGTCATCGAGGCCGACCGCAACGGCTGTGTCCGCGAGGTCATGGTCATCGCGGCGGCGCTCTCCATCCAGGACCCGCGCGAGCGGCCCGCGGAGAAGCAGACGCAGGCCGACCAGCAGCACGCCCGCTTCAAGGACGAGACGTCCGACTTCCTGGCGTTCCTGAACCTGTGGCGGTACATCCGCGAGCAGCAGAAGGAGCGCGGCTCGTCCAGCTTCCGCCGGATGTGCAAGCAGGAGTATCTGAACTTCCTGCGCATCCGCGAATGGCAGGACATCTACGCGCAGCTGCGCACGGTCGCCAAGCAGATGGGCATCCAGCTCAATGAGGAGGACGCGCCGGAGCAGTCGGTGCACACCTCGCTGCTGGCCGGGCTGCTCTCGCACATCGGTCTGAAGGACACCGAGAAGAACGAGTACCTGGGCGCCCGCAGCGCCAAGTTCGCGATCTTCCCCGGATCGGCGCTCTTCAAGAAGCAGCCGCGGTTCGTGATGTCGGCCGAACTGGTCGAGACGTCCCGGCTGTGGGCGCGGGTCAACGCCAAGGTCGAGCCGGAGTGGATCGAGCCGCTGGCCCAGCATCTGCTGAAGCGCACCTACAGCGAGCCGCACTGGGAGAAGGACCAGGCGGCGGTGATGGCGTACGAACGGGTCACGCTCTACGGGGTGCCGATCGTCGCCCAGCGCAAGATCAATTTCGGCCGGATCGACGCCGAGGCCTCCCGCGACCTGTTCATCCGCAATGCCCTGGTCGAGGGTGACTGGCGGACCCACCACCAGTTCTTCCACGACAACCGCAAACTGCTCGGCGAGGTCGAGGAGCTGGAGCACCGCGCCCGGCGCCGCGACATCCTCGTGGACGACGAGACGCTCTTCGACTTCTACGACCGGCGCATCCCCGAGCACGTGGTCTCCGGGGCGCACTTCGACTCCTGGTGGAAGCACAAGCGCCGGGACGAGCCGGACGCGCTGGACTTCGAGCGCTCGATGCTCATCAACGAGAAGGCCGGGGCCGTCACCAAGGACGACTATCCGGACTCCTGGCGCCAGGGGAAGCTGAAGTTCAAGGTCACCTACCAGTTCGAGCCGGGTGCGGACGCCGACGGTGTGACCGTCCACGTCCCGCTCCAGGTGCTCAACCAGGTCACCCCCGAGGGCTTCGACTGGCAGATCCCCGGTCTGCGGGAGGAAGTGGTCACCGAGCTGATCCGCTCGCTGCCCAAGCCGATCCGCCGGCACTACGTCCCCGCGCCGAACTACGCGGACAAGTTCCTGGACCGGGCCGTTCCGCTGCAGGAGCCGCTGCCGGTCACGCTGGCCCGGGAGCTCCAGCGAATGGTCGGCGTCCCGGTCTCGGCCGACGACTTCGACCTGGGCCGCGTCCCGGACCATCTGAAGATCACGTTCCGGATCGTCGACGAGCGGCGCCGCAAGGTGGCCGAGGACAAGGACCTGGAGGCGCTGAAGCTCCAGCTGCGCCCGAAGGCCCGTCAGGCGCTCTCCAAGGCCGCCGCGGCCACCGCCGGGCCCTCGGGCGAGTCCATCGAGCGTTCGGGGCTCACGGACTGGACGATCGGCACGCTGAACCGCGTCTTCGAGACCCGCCGGGCCGGTCAGCCGGTCAAGGCGTACCCGGCGCTGGTGGACCAGGGCGGGACCGTCGCCGTACGGCTCTTCGACACCGAGGCCGAGCAGCAGCAGGCGATGTGGCTGGGCACCCGGAAGCTGATCATGCTGAACGTTCCGGTGAACCCGGCGAAATTCGCCTCCGACAAGCTGACGAACCAGCAGAAGCTGGCCCTGTCCCGCAATCCGCACGGCTCCATCCAGGCGCTGTTCGAGGACTGCGCGACGGCGGCCGCCGACCGGCTGATCGGCGCGCACGGCGGCCCTGCCTGGGACGAGGAGTCGTTCCGGAAGCTGTACGACAAGGTGCGCGCCGACCTGGTCGCCCTGACCGAGCACACGGTCAAGCAGGTCCAGCAGGTGCTGGCCGCCTGGCAGGCCTGCGAGCGGCGCCTGAAGGCCACCAACAGCCTGGTCCTGGTCGACAACGTCACCGACGCCCGGGACCAGCTCGCGGCCCTCGTCCCGCCGGACTTCGTCACGAGGACCGGACTGCGCAGGCTGCCCGACCTGATGCGCTATCTGGTCGCCGTGGACCGCCGGCTCCAGCAGATGCCGACGGCCGTCCAGCGCGACACCACACGCATGGAGAAGGTCCACGAGATGCAGGACGAGTACGCCTGGCTGCTCGAACAGATGCCGCAGGGCAGGCCCGTACCGCAGGAGGTGCTGGACATCCGCTGGATGATCGAGGAGCTCCGGGTCAGCTATTTCGCCCATGCGCTGGGGACGGCCTACCCGGTCTCCGACAAGCGGATCGTGAAGGCGATCGACGCGGCGGCGCCGTGAGAAACGGACCGTACGGACCGGACCGGACGGTCCGTTCATGCCCTGTCGGGCCGTGACGGGCCGCGACGGAGCCGCCACCTTCGGTGAGTTCGACCTGACCCTCTGACCTGCTGTACAGTCTGGTTTCGCAGCCAGCCGCAAGGCAAGCAGCGAAAACCTGGTCCTGTGGAGCAGTTTGGAGTGCTCGCCACCCTGTCAAGGTGGAGGCCGCGGGTTCAAATCCCGTCAGGACCGCAGTAACGAAAGCCCGGATCCTTCTGGATCCGGGCTTTCGCGCGTCTTGACTCCGGTGACCGCCGACGAGTAGTCAGACAGCAGAGGCCGTCCCTGTTCTCCCACTGCGGGGCGGCGGTCCACCGGGAGGTGGCGCGTATGGCGGCGTCCGCCGTGCACGAGACCCGCGCGCTCCTGCGCGCCCATCTGGCAGCCGCTTCCGGCCGCCGCCATCTCACCCGCCGCTGTCCGACCTGCCATCTGCTCCTGCGGCTCGCCATGGAGCCCGTGGCGGCCTGCCGGACCGATTCCGCCCCCGAACCGCCGGCCCTGCTTCCAGGGCGCCAGGACGGCCTCCTGGAGGCCGAGGACGAAAGTCCCCCGGAAGGGTGACCAATGGCGGGGCTTTCCGCTTCCCGGTGGTGGCAGGCTCGTATCCGACAGGGCTTGCGCGGTGTGACGGGAGTCACTGAACGAGTTTTACGAAGGGGTGACTTTACACCCTTCCTACAACTGGCGAATTTAATATGTGCAATTGCACCGCCCCCGCGAGAGCGTTCGAGAACCATTCCGATCACCCCGGTCCGGCCTTCCCGGGCAGTCCGGAACACTCTCGAACAGACCCGCTCAAGCCCGCACGGCACCCCGGCCACACCCGACCGGACGCGCGGTTTCCGGCACCTCCGGCGGCCGAGCCCGGCCCCCGGGGTCGCGTGGGCACCGGCACATGGGCACAAAAAAGATCGCGCTGGACCCGGCGGAGTCCAGCGCGATCGAATGACGCACCCGTATTGCACAGGTATGGCGCCCGTTGGGGCGGGCGCCCGTCATTTGGAGCCATGGGTGGGCGTGTACGGGTTGGGGGACCCGGAAGCCCGGTTGTTGCGGCGTGACAGGGGTGTGTCAGGCCTCGCTGCGCTGCTGCGGAATACCCGCAAGCAGTGCGCGGACCTCTGCCTCGCGGTACCGGCGATGTCCACCGAGCGTGCGGATGGACGTGAGCTTGCCTGCCTTGGCCCAGCGGGTAACCGTCTTCGGGTCCACGCGGAACATCGTGGCAACCTCAGCCGGGGTCAGCAGCGGCTCGGCATCAGGGGTGCGAGCGGTCATGAGCGGCCTCCTCGGGAGAACCGAACCATCTCGGTTCTTTCCTCTAAATTCTGCACCTTGACCCGCGTTGCCCGAAATGGCGGACGCGGGCCGAGTCGGTTATAGGACGAACGGCTTGTCCTCGGCACTACAACTACACCATCCGTCCAGCCACGTCGGCCAAACCGATGGAATTGCCCTCCCAGGTGTTCATCAGCGACGGAAGCCGATGGACCATGCCATAGCGGACAGTCACCCCGCCGTGACGATCAGTCACAGAGCGATCAGGAGCCATCAGACCCCCCATAGAGTGCAATGCTGAGCATTCCGCCCTTAGTTGGACGGACAGAACCCTCCCCGGGCTCCTTGTCCTATTTTGGCATGAGGGGTGGGGAAGGGCGCAAGGGCCCAGTTAGTGCTATCCATCACGCTTGAGGCAAAGGCCCGGTTCGGGACGTAGGTCCCGAGATCACAGGAGTACGCTTCCGCCTCTTCGTTCCCACATGTCACACAGGACACACGGAACAGACGCCGATATCGCCCCGTCAGTTCGCGAACTGACGATCCCTTACGGAACGCCAGCGCTCCGCCAGCCGCCCGTACGCCTCGCTCGCCCCCTCGGTGTCGCCCGCCTGGAGTGCCGCGATGCCCTCGGCCACATCGGCGGCCGACCGGTCCCCGGCGAGCTGCTTCGCGGGCAGCGCGTGCACCAGACCGCCGTAGTCCAGCTCGACCAGCGCACGCGGATGGAACTCCTCCAGCCAGCGCCCCACGTCCACCAGCCCCTCGGCCAGCCCGCCCCCGTCCACCGACTCCCGCAGCGTCTTCAGTCCCCGGGCCAGCCGGCGGCGGGCCTGGACCATCGGCGTCCGGTACCGCAGCACGGGCCCCGCACCGTTCTCGCCCGCCGCCACGTACTCCCGCTCCTCGTCGGAGAAGAGCACGAACCACCGCACCGGCACCTGCCACACCGAGGTACGGATCCACGGCCGGGCGTCCGGATTCCGCTCCGCCCACCGCTCGTGGTCCACCACCGCCTGCCCGAGCACCACCGGCGGCAGCACCGCGTCGAGCACCGGCGCCGGGAACATCTCCGTCAGCCCCTCCAGTGCCAGCCAGCCGCGCAGCCTGGTCCGCCACGGGCAGACGCACACCACCCCGTCGACCTCGGCGACGAACGCGTCCGCGCTCTCGTGCACCGGCACGACGGCCGGCGGGGTGGCCGCCAAGTCGGCCAGCGAACGGCGCAGTTCGTCCTGTGCCGTGGGCATCCGGGCACGCCCGGCGTACCGCGCCCAGTGGGCGCGTTCGGGCTCCGGGAAGGCGGCCAGCGGCTCGTACACCCGGAGATAGGACGCATAAGGGACGAGCACCGAAGACACCACCGACATGCAGCAGATCGTGTCACGCCCGTACTCCGCCGGGGGGTGATCCTGGGCACTGAAACGGATCTACGGCCGCGTAGGACTTACCCTCGTGCCCAGTCGGACCGGCCGTAGCGGCCGGTCCGCGGCCCTCCCCACCTTCAGGAGGGTCTTCGCCGCTTCGTACTTGGGAGTCACCACAGTGACCGATGTGACCGGCGCGCCTGTTGATGTACTGCACACCCTGTTCCGGTCGGAGCAGGGGGGCCACGAGCAAGTCGTGCTCTGCCAGGACCGTGCCAGCGGACTCAAGGCCGTCATCGCCATCCACTCCACCGCCCTGGGCCCGGCCCTGGGCGGCACCCGCTTCTATCCGTACGCCTCCGAGGAGGAGGCCGTCGCGGACGCGCTGAACCTCTCGCGCGGCATGTCGTACAAGAACGCCATGGCCGGTCTCGACCATGGCGGCGGCAAGGCCGTCATCATCGGCGACCCCGAGCAGATCAAGTCGGAGGAACTGCTGCTGGCCTACGGCCGGTTCGTGGCCTCGCTCGGCGGGCTGTACGTGACCGCCTGCGACGTCGGCACCTATGTCGCCGACATGGACACCGTCGCCCGCGAGTGCCGCTGGACCACCGGCCGCTCCCCCGAGAACGGCGGCGCCGGCGACTCCTCGGTCCTCACCGCGTTCGGTGTCTTCCAGGGCATGCGGGCCTCCGCGCAGCACGTCTGGGGCGACCCGACGCTACGTGGCCGAAAAGTGGGGGTCGCCGGAGTCGGCAAGGTCGGCCACTACCTCGTCGAGCATCTGCTCTCGGACGGCGCGGAGGTCGTGATCACCGATGTGCGGGAGGAGTCCGTACGCCGGATCACCGAGAAGCACCCCGGGATCGCCGTCGCCGCGGACACCGACGCGCTGATCCGTACCGAGGGCCTCGACATCTACGCCCCGTGCGCGCTCGGCGGCGCGCTGAACGACGAGAGCGTCGCGGTGCTCACGGCGAAGGTGGTGTGCGGTGCGGCCAACAACCAGCTCGCGCATCCCGGCGTGGAGAAGGACCTCGCGGACCGGGCGATCCTGTACGCGCCCGACTATGTGGTGAACGCAGGCGGTGTCATCCAGGTCGCCGACGAGCTGCACGGCTTCGACTTCGACCGGTGCAAGGCCAAGGCGTCGAAGATCTTCGACACCACGCTGGCCATATTCGCACGTGCGAAGGACGACGGCATTCCGCCGGCCGCCGCGGCCGACCGGATCGCCGAACAGCGGATGGCCGAAGCCCGCCGCCGCTGACGGTGGCGGACGCGTCACCCCGCGTCCGCACCACCGTGGACAGCCGACCCGCCGACCGGCGAGACAAGACTCACGCCGGTCGGCGGGTCGCATGCCAAGAAGAGGTTAAAATCGCAGTTGACCAGCGAGGACGGGGCTTCTCGCCGGTCTCCTTCCGGGGCGCGTGATGCGGGCGGCGTACCGTATGGCCGCGGAAGCAGGTACCGTTAAAGCCCTACGGGCACGGTCTCTCAGCCGAGAGTCCGTCCTGAAACATGAACGCGTGTCAAGACTCTGGGGCCGTCGAGCCCCGTCACCGAGGGGGTCGAGCCATGGGGCGCGGCCGGGCAAAGGCCAAGCAGACAAAGGTCGCCCGCCAGCTGAAGTACAGCAGCGGCGGGACTGACCTGTCGCGTCTGGCCAATGAGCTGGGCGCATCGCCTTCGAGTCAGCCACCGAACGCAGAGCCGTTCGAGGACGACGACGAGGAAGATGACCCGTACGCACAGTACGCGGATCTGTACAACGACGACGAGGACGAGGACGAGGACGACAAGTCCGGTCCGTCGTCACAGCGCCGCGGCGCTTGACCTCGCGCTGACACATCAACCCGGTCCGGGCCTGTCCCGGACCGGGTTCTGTGCTGCCCCGGCCCGGTCCGGCCGCCTGTGCGGGAGCCGGTTTCCCCGATGCCTTCCCCGGCCGCCGGACGTGCTGTGATCCCGGCGGCCGAGGAGGTGGCGGACACCGGGTTCGGCCCGGTGTGCCCGCCCGTGTCTATCGCGCGTACCCGCCGACGAGCTCCGCGCCCGAGGTGTGCGCCCCGCGCTCGGTGATCTCGCCCGCGACCCAGGACTCGACCCCGCGGTCGGCCAGCGTCGTCAGTGCCGCGTCCACGGACTCGGCCGGGACGATCGCGATCATGCCGACGCCCATGTTCAGCGTCTTCTCCAGCTCCAGCTGCTCGACCTGTCCCGTGCGGCCGACCAGGTCGAAGACCGCGCCGGGCGTCCAGGTGGAGCGGTCGACCCTGGCGTGCAGTCCGTCCGGGATGACCCGGGCCAGGTTGTTGGCCAGGCCGCCGCCGGTGATGTGGCTGAAGCCGTGCACCTCGGTCGTGCGGGTGAGCGCCAGGCAGTCCAGCGAGTAGATCCTGGTGGGCTCCAGGAGTTCCTCGCCGAGCGTGCGGCCGAACTCCTCGATCTGCCGGTCCAGCGACCAGCCGGCCCGGTCGAAGACCACGTGCCGGACGAGCGAGTACCCGTTGGAGTGAAGACCGGACGACGCCATGGCGATCACCACGTCACCCTTACGGATACGGTCCGGGCCCAGCAGCCGGTCGGCCTCGACCACACCCGTACCGGCGCCGGCGACATCGAAGTCGTCCGGGCCGAGGAGGCCGGGGTGCTCGGCGGTCTCGCCGCCGACCAGGGAGCAGCCCGCGAGGACGCAGCCCTCGGCGATGCCCTTCACGATGGCCGCGACACGCTCGGGGTGGACCTTGCCGACGCAGATGTAGTCGGTCATGAAGAGCGGCTCGGCACCGCAGACGACCAGGTCGTCGACGACCATCCCTACGAGGTCGTGGCCGATGGTGTCGTAGACGCCCATCTTGCGGGCGAGGTCGACCTTCGTGCCGACGCCGTCGGTGGCGGAGGCGAGCAGCGGACGCTCGTAGCGCTTGAGGGCCGAGGCGTCGAAGAGGCCGGCGAAACCGCCGAGGCCGCCGAGGCCCGCGACCTCGGGGCGCTGCGTCTTCTTCACCCACTCCTTCATCAGCTCGACGGCGCGGTCGCCGGCTTCGATGTCGACGCCTGCTGCCGCGTAGGAAGCACCTGTTGTCTCAGACATTGCCTGGGATCTTTCGTGTGGAAATACGGGGCTGGTGGCCAGAGGTGTGCGGCCGGGCCGTCACGGACGACGCAGTGCGTCGGACGCGGCGGTCGCCGCCGGGCCTGCCGCCAGCTCGGTCTCCAGCAGCTGCTTGCCGAGCAGCTCCGGGTCCGGGAGCTCCATCGGGTACTCGCCGTCGAAACAGGCGCGGCAGAGGTTCGGCTTGGCGATCGTCGTCGCCTCGACCATGGCGTCGAGCGAGATGTACGCGAGTGAGTCCGCGCCCATCGACGTGGAGATCTCGTCGACGGTCATGCCGTTGGCGATCAGCTCGGCGCGGGTCGCGAAGTCGATGCCGAAGAAGCAGGGCCACTTCACAGGCGGGGACGAGATCCGGATGTGGATCTCGGCGGCACCGGCCTCGCGGAGCATCCTGACCAGTGCGCGCTGGGTGTTGCCGCGGACGATCGAGTCGTCGACGACCACCAGGCGCTTGCCCTTGATGACTTCCTTGAGCGGGTTCAGCTTGAGGCGGATGCCCAGCTGCCGGATGGTCTGGGACGGCTGGATGAAGGTCCGGCCGACGTACGCGTTCTTCACCAGGCCGGCGCCGAACGGAATGCCGCTGGCCTCCGCGTAACCGATGGCGGCGGGGGTGCCGGACTCCGGGGTCGCTATGACCAGATCGGCCTCGACCGGGGCCTCGGCGGCCAGCTTCCGGCCCATCTCCACCCGGGAGAGGTAGACGTTGCGCCCGGCGATGTCGGTGTCGGGGCGGGCCAGGTAGACGTACTCGAAGACACAGCCCTTGGGCTTCGCTTCCGCGAACCGCGAGGTGCGCAGGCCGTTCTCGTCGATGGCGACGAGCTCGCCCGGCTCGATCTCGCGGACGAAGCTGGCACCGCAGATGTCGAGGGCGGCGGACTCGGACGCCACCACCCAGCCGCGCTCCAGCCGGCCGAGGACCAGCGGGCGGATGCCCTGCGGGTCACGGGCCGCGTAGAGGGTGTGCTCGTCCATGAAGACGAGGGAGAAGGCGCCCCTGACATCGGGGAGCACCTTCGCGGCGGCCTGCTCGATGGTGAGCGGCTTGCCGTCGTCGTCGGTCTGGCCGGCGAGCAGCGCGGTCACCAGGTCGGTGTCGTTCGTCGCGGCGACCTGGGTGGCGCGGCCGTCCTTGCGGGGAAGCTCTGCGACCATCTCGGCGAGCTGGGCCGTATTGACCAGATTGCCGTTGTGACCCAGGGCGATCGAGCCGTGCGCGGTCGCACGGAACGTCGGCTGCGCGTTCTCCCACACCGAGGCACCGGTGGTGGAGTAGCGGGCATGACCGACCGCGATATGGCCCTGGAGAGATCCCAGAGACGTTTCGTCGAAGACCTGCGAGACCAGTCCCATGTCCTTGAAGACCAGGATCTGGGACCCGTTGCTCACTGCGATGCCCGCGGACTCCTGTCCACGGTGCTGCAGGGCATACAGTCCGAAATAGGTGAGCTTGGCGACCTCTTCGCCCGGAGCCCAGACACCGAAGACGCCGCAAGCGTCCTGGGGGCCTTTCTCTCCGGGGAGCAGGTCGTGGTTGAGTCGTCCATCACCACGAGGCACGCCACCGAGTGTAGGCGAGATCGACCACTGGTCCGAATTCGGGATACCGGCCCGGACCACCGGGGAAGCGCTCCCAGGGGCGGTTCGGGGACCACTCCGGGCGGTTACGAGGAGTGATCATCCGCGGGTCGCTGCGGAGTCCGGATCGAGCCACAGGGCGGCGGCCGCCCGGATCAGCGCCCGGTTACCGTCGGATTCAGGCCATCTGGGCCGAGCGGTCCGCCGGGCCGGACGGTGGCGCTCGGTGAGGCGGTCGGCGGCCCGGCTCGGAGTCGGACCGAACGCGCGTTTCGTGGCGAGCCTCACACCGCGATGCCGGGGATGCGGCCCCGGGACCCCTCGGCCCGGCGTCGTCGGCCGGGGCGGAGGTCCGCAGTACGAGACCGCCGTTGACAGGCGCATGGCCGGTTGGCAGGCTCCTGCACCATGCAGCCGCAGCCTCTCGGTGACCGCTCGGTCACGCTCGTGGAGCGCCGGCACGTCGATCTGGGACGTGTCGCGAGCGCCATCTGTCGCCGCGCCTGATTCCGGCGCGCCCTCGGCTGCCCCCGCTTCCCCGGTCCACCGCCCGTCCGGCGGCCGATGCCGCTTCCGGCGCCCCGCCGCGCGCCGGTCTGCGTACGCGTACCCCTTCCTCCCCCTCCCACAGCCCTGCGCGCAGCCGCGCCGGCAGGCCGTAGCCACGGCCGTGTCCGGCGCCTGACCGGCCTGTCCGCCCCTCGCCGCCGCGCGCGGCCGAGCCCTGCCCTGGAGCAGCCATGTCTTCTCGCGATGCGAACAACAGTTCTGAAACCTCTCTGACCAGGCGGGCCTTCGGGACCGCCGTCGGCGCGACCGCCGCGACCGCCGCCGTCGGCCTCCCGGCCGCCTCCCCCGCCGCGGCCGCGTCCGCGGCCGACAGCGTCCGGGAACGGCCCTTCCGGGCTGCCCGCGGCAAGCACGCCCGGCGGCCCAACATCCTCTTCATCCTCGGCGACGACCTCGGCTGGGCCGACCTCTCCTCGTACGGGTCGCCGAACATCCGCACCCCCCACCTGGACCGGCTCGGGCGGGAGGGAGTGCGATTCACGGACGCCTACGCCGGGTCCGCCACCTGCTCCCCCACCAGATTCAGCCTCTACACCGGCCGCTATCCGGGCCGTACGAAGGGCGGGCTCGCCGAGCCCATCGCGGACCGGTCGGTGGGACTCGAACCCACCCACCCCACGCTCGCCTCGCTGCTGCGCGGCGCCGGATACGCCACCGCGCTGATCGGCAAGTGGCACTGCGGCTACCTGCCCGACTACAGCCCCACCCGGTCCGGCTGGGACGAGTTCTTCGGGAACTTCGGCGGGGCGCTGGAGTACTACTCCAAGCTCGGCCTCGGCGGCGAGTACGACCTGTACGAGGGCGACGCCGAGTACAAGGACCTGCGCTACTACACCCGGATCCTGACCGAGCGGGCGAGCGAGTACGTACAGCGCGACCACGAGCGGCCGTGGCTGCTCAACCTGAACTTCACCACCCCGCACTGGCCGTGGATCGCGGAGGGCGACACCGCCGAGAGCGCGGAGATCGTCCGCAGGATCAAGGAGGGCGGGCTCTCGGGGCTCTTCCACTCCGACGGCGGCTCGATCGAGAAGTACCGGCAGATGGTGGAGGACCTGGACCGTTCGGTCGGCGAGGTGCTGAAGGCGCTGAAGCGGTCCGGGCAGGAGGAGGACACGCTCGTCTTCTTCGCCAGCGACAACGGCGGCGAGCGCTTCTCGTACCAGTGGCCGCTCTCCGGCAACAAGAGCTCGCTCCAGGAGGGCGGCATCCGGGTTCCGGCAGTGCTGCGCTGGCCCGCCAGGATCGATCCGCACCAGGTGAGCGATCTGCCGGTGTTCTCGCCCGACTGGACGGCGACCCTGCTGGAGCTCGGCGGCGCCCGGCCCGACCCCGCCCATCCGCTGGACGGCATCAGCCTCGCCGGATATCTGCTGCGGGACGAGCGGCCCCGGGAGCGTGATCTGTTCTGGCGGGTGCGCGGGGAACGGGCGCTGCGCCGCGGCGACTGGAAGTACTACCGGGGCAGGAGCGGGAAGGACCAGCTGTTCCAGCTCGCCCACGACCAGCGCGAACAGGCCGACCGGGCGGCCGCCGAGCCGGAGCTGCTGGCCGAGCTGAGGGCGTCCTGGGAGCGGACCGACGCCGGACTGCTGCCGTACCCGACGGGGTCCTGAGCCATGGTCCGACGGGGTCCTGAGCCACGGCCCGACGGGGTCCTGAGCCACGGCCCACCGGGGTCCTGAGTCACGGCCCGACGCAGATCCTGGCTCTCAGGTGCCGGGTGCCGGAGCTCCTCCCCCTGTGCCCGGGTCACCTGCCGGGTGCTCGGGTCGCGTCACCTGCCGGGTGCCGGGGCCGTAGCGCCGAGTCCCTCGCCGTTCACCGCGGTGAGGGACAGCGTGCGGTGGTCGATCCGGTACGTCGTCCTCCCGTCCAGGACCGCCAGCAGGGCACGCTCCAGCTCCATCCGGGGGTCCGGGCACATCATCCTGGTGCCCTCGGCCGGTCCGAACGTGATGGTGGATCCGGTGACCGTCGCGGTGGAGCGGAACCGGTTGCAGCCGAGGGTGCCCCGTACCGAGCCGTCCTCGCCGAAGGTCAGCCGCGCCTTCTTCTCCGTACCCGCGGGCAGCGACGAGGCGGTCGAGCCGGAGACCAGGGAGGTGACGGTCCAGGTGGTGCCGGTGAGCGGGGCCGGGGGCTCCGAGGTCAGGGCGATGGAGTCGCCGGTCCTCGTGGTCAGGGTCAGGGTCCTGCCCGTGACGGCGGCGGTGAGTTCGCCGCTGAACGCGCGGGACATGGCCGTCTCGAACCGCTGGACGTCCTTCGCGCAGCCCTTCGCCGTGGTCGTGGTCCGCCGCACGGTGATCGTGTCGCCGTCCGTGCGGGTCTCGGCGGTGAAGCTGTTGCAGCCGAAGTTCCCCCTGGCTGCGCCCTCGGGGCCGATCACCACATGGGCGCCGTCCGGGGCTTCGGTCCGTTGCCCGCCGGACGTCACCGAGTCGACGTTCCAGTGGACGCCGGTGACGCGCGGGCCGGTCCGTACCGAACCGCTGCCGTCACCGGTCGTCGTCCCGTTCCCGCAGGCGGCAAGGGTGAGGGGGGCGAGGAGGGTCAGCGCTCCCACAGCCGTCCGTCGGTTCCGCATGGGCCGGTTCCGCTTCCGCGTGGACTGATTCCGCATGGCCCTGGGACGGTGCGGCTCGGCGTCCGGTTCCCGCTCACCCCATCAGGGGCAGCAGGGCGGCCAGGTCGGCCCGCTCCCCGCTCGCGGCGACCTTCGCCCCGTCGAGCGCCCGCGCCCACTCCGTGCGCCCGGTGGCGAGCCGGATCCAGGTGAGTGGGTCGGTCTCGACGACATTGGGCGGCGTTCCGCGGGTGTGCCGGGGGCCCGGCACGCACTGGACGACGGCGAACGGCGGGACCCGCACCTCGACCGAGCCGCCCGGCGCCTTCTCCGCGAGGGCGTCGGCGAGCAGCCGGGTGCAGGCGGCGAGGGCCTGCCGGTCGTACGGGATGTCGAGGCCGGCCGCCTCGTTCAGGTCGTCGGTGTGCACGACGAGTTCGACGGTACGGGTGACGAGGAAGTCGGCCAGTCGCATCACCCCGAGCCGCGTCGGCAGCAGCCGCTCGTCGCCGGCCCCGGGCACCAGCTCCTCGAACCGCCCCGCGACCTCCCCGTACAGCGCGTCCAGGTCGGAGCGGTCCACGGCGAGCGCTTTGGTGTCGTCCGCGATGCGCGCGGCCCGGTCCGCGGTCCTGAACGGCCACTCGACGAGTGTCAGGTCGGGCTTCTCCGCAGCGGGTTCCGGCAGCTCCAGATTCCGGGTGACGGCCGAGAGCGCCATGGTCAGGTGTACGGCCAGTTCACGCACGGTCCAGTCGCCGAGCCGGGTCGGCAGCGCGAGCTGTGCGGGCGTCAGGGTACGTACGGCTGCCCGGACATGGGCGAACTGTGCCAGGACCGCGGTGCGGGTCCTGGCCGGGTCGTAGCGGCGGGCACGTTTCTGGGACGGCGGCATGTCCGGGAGCCTAGGACACGGCGGACGGCCCCGGCGGTCTCAGGGGCGGGTCGCGAAGTCGGCCAGGCCGTCGGCGAGCAGGCCGAAACCCCGCTCGGCGAGCGCGACGGCGTCCGGTGCGACCACGTCCGCCGACTCCCCCGCCAGCAATCGCAGTTGGTTCACCTGGATGAGCGCGTTGCGGGTGCCGATCAGCTGGACGGCCACGACCCGGGCGATGGCCGGCTCCTCCCCCTCCTCGACCAGGGCTTCGGCGAGCAGGTCGAAGGAGCGCATGGAGAACGCGTGGGCCCGGGTGAGCAGCGCCGGGGTCTCCACGATCAGCCGGCGCACCCTGAGCACCACCGGCGCGTCACTCATCCCGACCGAGGGATCGCGGCGTTCGACGCAGGCCAGGAACTGCCCGCGCACGGCGGCCAGGACGGACTCGCCGGGGGCCCGGTCCCGCACCGCGCGCGCGACATCGCCGATGTGCTCCTCCATGGGAGCGAGGACCAGGTCCTCCTTGCCGGCGAAGTAGTTGAAGACAGTCATCTTCGACACCTCGGCCGCCTCCGCGATCTCGGCGACCGAGACCTTGTCGAAGCCGCGCTCGGCGAAGAGTTCGGTGGCCGCGGCCAGCAGGCGGTGCCGCGTCTGGAGCTTCTTGCGCTCGCGCAGGCTCATCCCCTCGGTCATGGCGTCACTGTACCAGGATGAATGTTAATCCCAGATTAATTCTTGACTCGGTACATTCTCTTGGGTCATGGTGGTGCCCGGCCGCGGCGGCCTCACGCCGCCCGGGAGGGGAGCTCCGCCATGTCAGCAGCCAGACCCGCAGTCATGACCGACCGTCAGCGCGTCATCGGACTCGTGCTCTGCATCGCCACGATCCTGCTGGCCGTGCTCGACACGAACATCGTCTCCGCGGCGACCGTGCCGATCGTCAGCGATCTCGACCCGGTGCACGGCGTCGACACGATCCCCTGGCTGATCGCCGCCTATCAGCTCGCCGCGACCGCGGCACTTCCGCTGTACGGGAAGCTCTGCGACGTACTCGGCGCCAAGAAGGTCTTCATCGGGGCCGTCGCCTCCTTCCTCGCCGGTTCGGCGCTGTGCGGAATGGCCGGCTCCATGGGCTGGCTGATCGCCGCCCGCGCGCTCCAGGGCATCGGCGGTGGTGGACTGATGAGCGTCACCATGGTCGTGCTGCGTGAGCTCGACGACCCCGAGAAGAAGGATGGCGGCAAGGGCGCCGGCGTCGGCGGGATCGTCGCGGGGGCGGGGATGGCGCTCGGGCCGTGGCTCGGCGGAGCCCTCGCCGACCATGCCGGCTGGCGGTGGATCTTCTACGTCAATCTTCCGGTCGGCCTCGCCGTCCTGGCCGCGGCGGTCCGGGTGCTGAAGCTGCCCGTCCACACCACCCGCCGCACGATCGACTTCCTTGGCGCCGGGCTCGCGGCCGCCTTCTCCACCATGCTGCTGCTGGTCACCGAGTGGGGAGGCAAGGATCACGCCTGGTCGTCCCCGCTGATCGTCGGCCTCCTCGTGGCGACCGTCGCCGCGCTCGCCCTCTTCGTACGCCGCCAGGCCACCGCGGCCGAACCGGTGCTGCCGCTCGGCCTGTTCAGGATCCGTGGGCTCCGCTACGGCTTCGCCGTCCAGGGCCTGGTCGGCGCGGCCATGATGGGCTCGATGGTCTACGTGATGATCTATCTCCAGGTCGTGCGGGGGATCGCCGCCTCGTCGGCCGGGCTCCATCTGGTCCCGATGGCGATCGGAATGGCGGCCGTCGGCCTGCTCTCCGACCGGCTCGCCGCGGCCGGCTGGTCGCAGAAGACCTTCGTCCTCAGCGGCACCGTCTGCGCGTCCGCCGCCCTGGCCCTGCTCGCCACGCTCTCCACCGGCACCAGCCTCTGGACGGTCCGCGCCGCGCTGCTGCTGATGGGGATCGGCTTCGGACAGCTCGTGGGCCAGCTGATCCAGCTGGTCCAGGACACCGCACCGGCCGGGCAGTTGGGTGTGGCCACGACCGCCATCCGGTTCTTCCAGACCCTCGGCGGCGCGCTGGGCGCCGCCCTCTTCGGCACCGTACTCAGCAGGGTCTACGCGGCCCGCGGCCCCGGCGGCACGACCAGCGGCATCGGCCGGCTGACCGGCCACGCCCACCAGCAGGCACTGGACGCCTTCGTCGCCTCGACGAACGCGGTCTTCCGGGCCGCGACCGGAGTGATGATCCTGGCGACGGTCCTGGCGACCCGGCTGCCCTCCCGGCGGGAACCGGAAGCGGCGGACGTGAATGCCGTCGAATTCACCACACCTCGGTCACGCACGCCGCTCCACCGATGAAACGGAATTCCGCCGGAATTCCGCACCCGGACCGTACGAGGACGGCCCCGCCCATGAACAGGGCGGGGCCATCCTCGTCAGGAACAGGTACGTCAGGCGAGCAGAGCCGGAATGGTCGCCTCGTGCGCCGTACGCAGCTCGCTCAGCGGAATGCTGAACTCGCCCTGGATCTCGATCTCCTCGCCGTCCACGACACCGATCCGGGCGACGGGCAGACCCCGCGCACCGCACATGTCGTTGAAGCGCAGTTCCTCGCTCCGCGGCACCGAGACGACCGCGCGCCCCGCCGACTCGGAGAAGAGGAACGTGAACGCGTCCAGACCGTCCGGCACGACCAGCCGGGCACCCTTCCCGCCGCGCAGGCAGGACTCGGTGACCGCCTGGACCAGACCGCCGTCGGAGAGGTCGTGCGCCGCGTCGATCATGCCGTCGCGGGAGGCCGAGATCAGGATCTCGCCGAGCAGCTTCTCGCGGCCCAGGTCCACCTCGGGCGGCATGCCGCCGAGGTGGTTGTGGACGACCTCGGACCAGGCCGAGCCGCCGAACTCCTCACGCGTGTCGCCCAGCAGGTAGAGGAGCTGGCCCTCTTCCGCGAAGGCGACCGGCGTACGCCGGTTGACGTCGTCGATCACACCGAGCACGGCCACGACCGGCGTCGGGTGGATCGCCGTCTCGCCGGTCTGGTTGTACAGCGAGACGTTGCCGCCGGTGACCGGGGTGCCCAGCTCCAGGCAGCCGTCCGCGAGACCACGGGTGGCCTCGGCGAACTGCCACATGACGTCCGGGTCCTCGGGCGAACCGAAGTTCAGGCAGTCCGAGATGGCCAGCGGCTTGGCGCCGGAGGCGGCGACGTTGCGGTACGACTCCGCCAGCGCGAGCTGCGCACCGGTGTACGGGTCGAGCTTGGCGTACCGGCCGTTGCCGTCGGTCGCCATGGCCACGCCCAGGTTCGACTTCTCGTCGATCCGGACCATGCCGGCGTCCTCGGGCATCGCGAGCACGGTGTTGCCCTGCACGAACCGGTCGTACTGGTCGGTGATCCAGGACTTCGACGCCTGGTTCGGCGAGGCGACCAGCTTGAGGACCTGCTCGCGCAGCTCCGCGCCGTTCGCCGGCCGGGCCAGCTTGCCCGCGTCGTCGGCCTGGAGCGCGTCCTGCCAGGACGGGCGGGCGAACGGACGGTGGTACGTCGGGCCCTCGTGGGCCACGGACCGCGGCGGCACGTCGACGATCTGCTCGCCGTGCCAGAAGATCTCCAGCTGGGAGCCCTCGGTCACCTCACCGATGACGGTGGCGATGACGTCCCACTTCTCGCAGATCTCCAGGAAGCGCCCGACGTGCTGCGGCTCGACGATCGCGCACATGCGCTCCTGCGACTCGCTCATGAGGATTTCCTCGGGCGAGAGGGAGGAGTCGCGCAGCGGCACGGTGTCCAGCTCGACGCGCATGCCGCCGGATCCGGCGGAGGCCAGCTCGGACGTGGCGCAGGAGAGCCCGGCGCCGCCGAGGTCCTGGATGCCCGCGACGAGCTTCTCCTTGAAGATCTCCAGGGTGCACTCGATGAGGAGCTTCTCCTGGAACGGGTCGCCGACCTGGACGGCCGGGCGCTTGGCCGGGCCGGTCGACTCGAAGGTCTCCGAGGCCAGCACGGAGACGCCGCCGATGCCGTCGCCACCGGTGCGGGCACCGTAGAGGATCACCTTGTTGCCGGGGCCGGAGGCCTTGGCCAGGTGGATGTCCTCGTGCTTCATCACGCCGATGCAGCCGGCGTTGACCAGCGGGTTGCCCTGGTAGCAGGCGTCGAAGACGACCTCGCCGCCGATGTTCGGCAGACCCAGGCAGTTGCCGTAGCCGCCGATGCCCGCGACGACGCCCGGCAGGACGCGCTTGGTGTCGGGGTGGTCGGCCGCACCGAAGCGCAGCGGGTCGACGACGGCGACCGGGCGGGCGCCCATGGCGAGGATGTCGCGGACGATGCCGCCGACGCCGGTGGCCGCGCCCTGGTAGGGCTCGATGTACGAGGGGTGGTTGTGCGACTCGACCTTGAAGGTGACCGCGTACCCCTGGCCGACGTCGACCACACCGGCGTTCTCGCCGATGCCGACGAGCATCGCGTCGTTGACGGGGACCTTCTCGCCGAACTGCTTGAGGTGGACCTTGCTGCTCTTGTACGAGCAGTGCTCGGACCACATCACGGAGTACATGGCGAGCTCGGCGCCGGTGGGACGGCGGCCCAGGATCTCGCGGATCCGGGCGTACTCGTCCTCCTTGAGGCCGAGCTCCTTCCAGGGCTGCGCGACGTCCGGGGTCTCGGCCGCGTGCTTGACCGTATCCAGGCTCATGCGTTGACCAGCTTCTTGATGATCGAGGTGAAGAAACCGAGACCGTCGGTGCGACCGGTTCCGATCAGCGGCTCGACGGCGTGCTCCGGGTGCGGCATCAGGCCGACGACATTGCCCGCGGCGTTGGTGATGCCGGCGATGTCGCGCAGCGAGCCGTTGGGGTTCATGTCCAGGTAGCGGAAGGCGACCCGGCCCTCCGCCTCCAGCTCGTCGAGCACGCGCTCGTCGGCGACGTAACGCCCGTCCATGTTCTTGAGCGGTACGGAGATCTCCTGGCCCGCGGAGTAGTCCGAGGTCCAGGCGGTCTCCGCGTTCTCGACGCGCAGCTTCTGGTCGCGGCAGATGAAGTGCAGGTGGTTGTTCCGCAGCATCGCGCCGGGCAGCAGATGCGCCTCGGTCAGGATCTGGAAACCGTTGCAGATGCCGAGGACCGGCATCCCCGCCTTCGCCTGCTCGATGACGGTCTCCATGACCGGCGAGAAGCGGGAGATGGCGCCGGCCCGCAGATAGTCGCCGTAGGAGAAGCCGCCCGCCAGGATGACCGCGTCGACCTGGTGCAGGTCCTTGTCGCGGTGCCACAGCGATACGGGTTCGGCGCCCGCGACCCGTACGGCCCTCAGGCTGTCCTGGTCGTCGAGCGTGCCGGGAAAGGTGACGACTCCGATACGAGCAGTCACTTCGACTCCTCGGCCTTCTCCACCTTCACGGTGAAGTCCTCGATGACGGTGTTGGCGAGGAAAGTCTCGGCCATCTCGTGAATACGGCTGAGGGCGGCGTCGTCGACCGGCCCCTCGACCTCCAGCTCGAAACGCTTTCCCTGACGTACGTCCGCGATTCCCTCGAAGCCGAGACGGGGCAGTGCACGCTGCACCGCCTGTCCCTGCGGGTCGAGGATCTCGGGCTTGAGCATGACGTCGACTACGACGCGTGCCACTGGCACTCCCGGTTTGGTGTGGTGCGGCTGTTTCTCCGGGGGGTTCCCCAGACCCCCGCAGGTCCCCTCAGCCTACCTGGCCAGAAATTCTACGCGGGTAGATATCGAGAACCCTTGATCACACCCAGATATCGGACGGGACAACGCACGGGGAAAGTCCTGCAAAAAAAATCCTCACCGGCAGCACACATAGAAGGCTGACACGCGGAGGTAATTGGGCGGGCTTCACCATACGGCTCCCACCGCTGTACAAATGATTACCGGGGAATGCAGCATTGACCCTAAACAGTCGGCAACCGTCGACGCCGTATCCGCCCGGCAGCCGGAAGGCCGGTATCGGCGCACATCGGACATGCCGATACCGCAGGAAAGGACCGATATCCGTGGCTCAACGCGTAGTGGTCACGCTCTCCGACGACATCGACGGGGGAGACGCGGCGGAAACGGTCAGCTTCGCCCTGGACGGGAAGTCGTACGAGATCGACCTCAACCCATCCAATGCAAAGAAACTGCGCAAGGCCCTCGCGCCGTACATGGCGGCAGGCCGAAAGCGGACGAACGTCGGCAAGCGCGGCAAGGCCCCCGTCTCGTACCGGCACACTTCGCTCGCACCCGACCCGGCGGCCGTGCGCGCCTGGGCCCGCTCGCACCGGATGGAGGTACCGGCCCGCGGCCGGATCCCCAAGAAGGTCTACGAGGCGTTCCGCGAAGCGAGTTGACCGGCCGGCCCGGTCCGGCCCCCGTCCGCACCGTCCGCCGGAGGCCGCCACGGACCCCTTCGGCGACACCCTGCGGGCACCGACTTGCGCTACACCCCTGCAGGTCGGCTAAAGTCTGGAGCACGCCGAGGGGCAAGGCCGAAAAGCCGAACCCCACGCAGCGTGCGGGTGTAGTTCAGTAGCAGAACATCCCCCTTCCAGGGGGAAGGCGCAGTGTGCAATTCCTGTCACCCGCTCTGCATCGCTCTTACCGACCACTCCGGTGGATCGGGTAGAGTAATGCTCGCACCGCCCGATGGATCTCCTCCCGGGGAGTACAATGAGCGGCAGCAATGCGGACGTGGCTCAGTTGGTAGAGCATCACCTTGCCAAGGTGAGGGTCGCGAGTTCGAATCTCGTCGTCCGCTCTTGATCGAAATGAAGGCCCTGGTCGATATCGACCAGGGCCTTCGTCGTGCTCTCCATCACATGACGTTTGTCATGAGCAGTGATGACAGCTCGCACTGATCCCGTCGCCGATCCCGCGGAAATCTGTAGGCATGACCAGCGACGACTTTCCAGGCAACCGCGCGGACCGGGCCGTGGCACCCGCCACAGCCGCTTCCGCGACCGTCTCCGCGGCCATCTCCGCATCCACTTCCGTCTCCGCGTCCGCGTCCGCGTCCGTCTCCGCTTCCGTCCCGACGTCCGGTGCGGTGATCGAGGCGGCCGGTGTCCGGCGGCGATATGCGGGCGGCTTCGGGGCCGTGGCCGGTGTCTCCTTCTCGGTGGCGCGCGGTGAGCTCTTCGCCCTGCTCGGTACGAACGGCGCCGGGAAGACCTCCACCGTCGAGCTGCTGGAGGGCCTGGCCAGGCCCGACGCCGGCACGGTCCGGGTGCTCGGGCACGACCCGTTCCGCGAGCGCGCCGCCGTCCGGCCGCGGATCGGGGTGATGCTCCAGGAGGGCGGCTTCCCGTCCGAGCTGACGGTCACCGAGACGGTACGGATGTGGGCGGGCTGCACCAGCGGCGCGCGCCCGACCGGTGAGGCACTGGAGCTGGTCGGGCTCGGCCACCGGGCGCGGGTGCGGGTCAAGCAGCTCTCCGGCGGCGAGCGGCGCCGTCTCGACCTGGCGCTGGCCCTGCTCGGCCGGCCCGAGGTGCTGTTCCTGGACGAGCCGACCACCGGGCTCGACGCCGAAGGGCGGCGGGACACCTGGGAGTTGGTGCGCGAGCTGCGGGACGGCGGCACCACCGTCCTGCTCACCACGCATTACCTGGAGGAGGCCGAGACGCTCGCCGACCGGCTGGCGATCATGCACCGGGGGCGGATAGTGACGGCGGGTACCACCGCCGAGGTGACGGCCGCCCGCCCCGCCCGCATCCGGTTCGAGCTGCCCCGGACAGTGCCGCCGGCCCGGCTTCCGCTGGGACTGCGGGCCGCCGCCGAGGATCACCGGATCGAGATACGCACCCACCGCTTGCAGGAGTCCCTGGACGAACTGCTCACCTGGGCAAGGGAGTCGGACGTCCGGCTGCTCGGCCTCGATGCCCGCTCGGCCTCGCTCGAAGAGGCATTTCTCGATATCGCGCAGAGCGCTTCGGAGTCCGAAAGGGTGGCTGCGTGATGACGACGACGACCACGACAACGACCACGACAACCGGCACAACCGGCGCGCCTGGTACGACGACTGGTACGACCGGCACGCGCACGGCGGCCGGCACGACGCTCCGGGGCCGGCTGACCGCCCTCGGGCGCGCCGAAGTCGCCCTGCTCGCCCGCAACCGGACTGCGGTGTTCGTCTCGCTGCTGATGCCCGCCGCCATGGTCCTGGCGATGAAGTCGACGCTGAAGCAGTCCGTTCTCGACGGGACCGGCCTGTCCGTCGCGGCGGCGGCGCTCACCGGTGGCATAGGCATCGTGCTGATGCAGGCCGTCTACATGAACCTGGTCTCGTCCTATGTGGCGCGGCGCGAGGACCTCGTCCTGAAGCGACTGCGTACCGGTGAGGTCACCGACCGGGAGATCCTCATCGGGACCGCCCTGCCGTCGGTCGCGCTGGCTCTGGCCCAGACCGTGGTGATCGTGGTGGCGGGGACGGCCTTCTTCGGCCTTGCCGCACCGCAGCGGCCCGAACTGCTCCTGGCGGGCCTGCTGCTGGGCGTGGTGCTGCTGGCGGCACTGGCCGCGGCCACCTCCGCGGTGACCCGCACCGTACAGACCTCGCAGCTCACCACCCTCCCGCTGTTCTTCATCTCGATGATGGGATCGGGGCTCTTCGTACCGCTGGAGATCATGCCCGACCCGATGGCATCCGTGTGCGAACTGCTGCCGGTGACCGGGGTGATGACGCTCGTGCGGACGGGCTGGCTGGGCGAGGCCGGCGGCTCCGACCTGCTCGTGGCCGCTCTGACCGGGCTGGCCTGGACCGGGTTCGCCGTGTTTGCTGTGCAGCGGTGGTTCCGCTGGGATCCGCGACGCTGAGGAGGGACGTGCCGTGTCGGTGCTCGTGCGGGGCTGGCGCCGCAGCTGGCAGAAGCGCAGCAAGTTGGAGCGGATCGACCTCTACTCGCGGCTGACCCTCTCGGTGATCCCCTGGCTCTTCACCCTGTCGTGGCAGCTGGCCCCCTTCAAGTCGGACATCCGCCATGAGCCGCTCCCGATCGCCCTGGGCGTGGCCCTGCTCCTCGTGAGCCTTGCTCAGTGCCTGCTGAGCAACCGCAACGTGGAGCCGTCGTACGCGCACTACCTGGGCACCGCCGTCTTCCCCCGGCGGCGGCAGCTGCCGCCCCTGGTGCTGCTGCTGGTGAACCTGGGGCTGCTGGTAACGATGGCCGCGGTGGACGGGATCGACAAAGCCGGGCTGCTCCTCATGATCACGAACGCACCGGTGGCGTTCGCGATAACCCAGACCCTGCTGGTGCCGGTCCGCACCTTCCTGATCCAGTCGTTCGCCATCACCGCGCTGAGTGTCTGCGCCTTCGCCGCGGTCGGAGTGCGGGACGGGACACTGGCCGGGGTGGTGCCGACCTCGCTCTTCGGCTGCGTGCTCGTCCTGATCTCCGTACGGCCCAGTGCCTGGAGCCTGGCCGTGATGTGGCAGGCCGAGGAGGCCCGGGATCTTCAGGCCCGGCTCGCGGTCGCCGAGGAACGGCTGCGGTTCGGACGGGACCTGCACGACGTGCTGGGCCGCAATCTCGCCGTGATCGCGCTCAAGAGCGAACTGGCCGTGGAGCTGGCCCAGCGCGGCAGACCGGAGGCGGTGGACCAGATGGTCGAGGTGCAGCGGATAGCCCGCACCTCGCAGCAGGAGGTGCGCGATGTCGTACGGGGATACCGGGAGGCCGATCTGAGTACGGAACTGGCCGGCGCCCGTGGGGTGTTGAGTGCGGCCGGGATCACGTGCGAGGTGACGGGCGACAGCGGCGACCGGCTGCCCGCGCCCGTGCAGTCGGCGCTCGGCTGGGTCGTGCGGGAGGCGGCGACCAATGTGCTGCGGCACGGCGACCCGCGCCACTGCACGATCCGGCTCAGAACCTCGGCGGAGGCGGCCGTGCTGCTGGTGGAGAACGACGGGGCGGCGGCCGCCACGGGAACGGACGGGAATTCCGGGGCGAGCGGCTCCGGGCTGGCCGGACTGCGGGAGCGGCTGCGTGTGGTCGACGGTTCGCTGGACGCGGGCCCGGAGGGGGACGGCCTGTTCCGGCTCACGGCGACGGTCCCGCTCGGCCCGGTGGCGTCCTCGCCCCGCCTTGAGAAGCCACCTGCCGCCCGGGATGCACCCGCCCTTCAGGAGGAACGACGATGACGACGACCGTACGGGTGCTGCTCGCCGACGACGAGCATCTGATCCGGGGCGCGCTGGCCGCGCTGCTGGCCCTGGAGGACGACCTCGTGGTGGTCGCGGAGGCTGCGACCGGCCCGGAGGCGCTGGCGATGGCGCGGGCCCACCGGCCCGATGTGGCGGTTCTCGATCTGGAGATGCCGGGCGCCGACGGTGTGAGTGTCGCCACATCGCTGCGGGCCGAACTGCCCGGCTGCCGGACGATGATCGTGACCAGCCACGGCCTGCCCGGACACCTCAAGCGGGCACTCGCGGCGGGCGTGCGGGCCTTCGTTCCGAAGACCGTCAGCGCCCGGCAGCTGGCCGGGATCATCCGCACCGTGCATGCCGGAAACCGTTACGTGGACCCGGAGTTGGCGGCCGACGCGATCTCCGCCGGGGACTCTCCGCTGACCGCGCGCGAGGCCGAGGTGCTGGAGCTGGCGGCGGACGGGGCACCCGTCGCGGAGATCGCGGAGCGGGCGTCGCTGTCGCAGGGAACGGTGCGGAATTACCTCTCCGCGGCCGCTTCGAAGCTCGGTGCGGAGAATCGCCATGCCGCGGTGCGTCTCGCACGGCAGCGCGGATGGGTATAGTGGTCCTCGCGCTTCGGCGCTTGCGGACGTAGCTCAGTTGGTAGAGCGCAACCTTGCCAAGGTTGAGGTCGCCAGTTCGAACCTGGTCGTCCGCTCGGTTCAGCAAGAAGCCCCCAGCCTTCCGGCCGGGGGCTTCTTCGTGTTCCTGCGGCGGGCCCTACTGCCAGGGCGTGCCGGTGAGGAGTTCGTACGCCTCCAGGTACTTCGCCCGGGTCGCGTCCACGATCTCCTGGGGCAGTGCCGGCGGCGGCTGCTCGCTCCTGCGGTCCCAGCCGGAGGCCGGCGAGGTCAGCCAGTCCCGGACGAACTGCTTGTCGTAGCTGGGCTGGGCCCGGCCGGGCTCCCAGGCCGCCGCGGGCCAGAAGCGCGAGGAGTCCGGCGTCAGCACCTCGTCCGCGATGATCAGCTCCTCGCCGCCGTCGGCCGTGGGCGCGAAGCCGAACTCGAACTTCGTGTCGGCGAGGATGATCCCGCGCTCGCGCGCGATGTCGCGTGCCCTGCTGTAGACGTCCAGCGTGGTGGCGCGCAGCAGGTCGGCGGTCTCCTCCCCGACCTGGCGGGCCACCTCCTCGAAGCTCACGTTCTCGTCGTGGTCACCGACGGCCGCCTTGGTGGCGGGGGTGAAGATCGGCGCCGGGAGCTCGGAGCCGTCGACGAGCCCCTCGGGCAGCGCGAGACCGCAGACCGTGCGGGACTCCTTGTACTCGACGAGACCGGAGCCGGTGAGGTAGCCGCGGGCGACGCACTCGACCGGGACCATCCGCAGCGACTTGCAGATCAGGGTGCGGCCGGCCCAGTCCGCGGGGGCGCCGGCGGGGAGCTCCGTGGACAGGACGTGGTTGGGCACCAGGTCGGCGAGCTGGTCGAACCACCACAGCGAGAGCCGGGTGAGCACGCGGCCCTTGTCCGGGATCTCGGTCGGCAGGACCCAGTCGTACGCGGACATGCGGTCACTGGCGACCATGACGAGGTCGCCCGCCTCGTTCCGGTACAGGTCGCGCACCTTGCCCGTGTGCAGGTGGGTGAGCCCCGGGACCTGCACTGGCTCGGGCTTTTCTACAAATCCGGACACGCTGCCTCCGCGTAGGTTGATCCAGGAGTCGTTCCGATTCTCCCGTATCGAGGTGCGGTGGAGTGGAGCGGGGGCGTCCGTGGCGCCGACTGCCGCGGGCCCAGGAGCGGTTCGGTCGCGGTGGCCGGGGCGGTCGACGGGGCGGTGGCCGGGGCGGTTCGGCACGGCGGCCCGGGTGCGGTTCAGTCGCGCTTGCAGATGCGGTCGAGGAGGTTGGCGGTGGCCCGCTGGATGCGGGTGTCCACATGGCCGGGGCGGTCCAGCGCCGGGGACCAGGCGAAGGTGCCGGAGGCGAAGACGATAGCCCCGGACGGGGCCCGGTACACGGATGTCTCCTGGTGGCGCTTGGCGCCTTCGCTGTCCAGATACGGGGAGTGGGCGAGCAGGATGCGACTCTCGTGCTCGGGGAGCACGGTGCGCGGGAAGTAGCGGTCGGCCTCGCCGGCGACCAGGCCGTCGAGCTCGTCGCCCTCGCCCGCGCCCGTCGCCTCCCAGAGCCAGTGCTCGGCGTTCCGTACGACCAGGGGGTGGGGGTCGGGGACCCGGCCCGCGTACTGGATCCCCAGGAGCTGCTGCTCGGGGCGGTCGATCTCGCGCCAGAGGGCGGGCTTCCCCGGGCCGTGCCGCTTGCGGCAGGTGAGCAGGCGGTCCGGGACGCCGGACGGCGACGGGGCGAGGCTGACCTGCCAGTACATGGTGTTGGCGGAGAGGAAGACCAGCGAGGTGCCGCCGTCGCGGGCGCGTTCGACCGTGCGGCGCATGGGCACCGACCAGTACTCGTCGTGGCCGGGGAAGACCAGGCCCCGGTAGCGGGCCGGATCGACGCGGCCCGCGTGCAGGTCGCGGGTGTCGGCGTACGCGATGTCGTAGCCGTAGCGCTCGGCCCAGCGGATGAAGTCGTAGGCGTGGCCGACGTGGAGGGGCAGACCGGCGCCCGCGTAGGGACGGTCGAAGGAGACGGTGACCGCGGCGTCCTCCTCGCCCAGGAGGCAGCCCTGCTCGTCCCACGCGTGGTACAGGCTGGCGCCGGTGCGGCCGTCCTCCGGATAGAGGTTGTACGCCTGCCAGGTGATGTCCGGCAGGACCAGCAGCAGATCGGCCGGCTGGTCGTCGCGGACCGTGAAGGGGATGTGGGAGCGGTAGCCGTCCATCGTGGTGAGCACGGCGACATACGCGCCGATCGACCAGTAGCTCGGGATCTGCAGCCGCCAGGACTGCCACCAGTGGTGGCAGGAGACCGTGCGGTCGGCGGTGAGCGGCGCGGGCTGCACGATGCCGGAGAGCCGGGGGCTCGTGGTGATCTGGGCGGCGCCGTCGCCCCCGTAGTGACCGATGCGGTAGATGTCCACGGAGAACTGCTGGGGCGGGTCCACGGTGATGTGGAAGTCGATCGCCTCGCCGGGGGCCGCGGCGCCCGTGGAGATGAAGCCCTTGATCTGGCGGTGCACGTCGTCGGCCGTGCGCGTGCCGCCGTCGGTGGAGCGGGCCAGGGCGGGGTCGGCGTACCAGGGAACGACCTGCCCGGTGTCGTCGAAGTAGTTCTCGCTGCCGCGCAGCCAGGGCAGGGGGCCCTGTCCGAAGGGGTCGGAGACGGCGTGCGCGAGGGCACCCGACTCCCATCGCCGAATGTGGTCCGCCCCCATACCGTTTCCCTCCCTCGAGTCCCCCGAGACAACAGTCGATGGTCGGTGGCCGACGGCCGGTCTCCGGTCGGTCTCCGGTGGTCGATCACCCGTGGTCATGCGTCATCAGCGCGCCGGCAGCGGTGCGCCGACTGTCAGCGTCGATCCACAGCACATCACATAACGCATGCAGTCCGTCACCGTTCGTCGCGAATTGACGTGAACGGAACGTACCGTTCCGGGTGTTCGATGTGACGGACGGGACCGGTGGGTCAGACGAGGCGCACGGGCTTGTCGGTGCGTACACCGATCGAGGCGAGCCAGGTGCACAGCGGTTCCGCGTCCCCGTCCTCCACCAGACTGAGGACGGGACTGCCCAGGTCCGCCCGGCGCTCGCCGTCGATGAGCAGCGCGGGGCCGTCGAGCCAGTCGAGGCCGGGCGCCGCGCCGGCCGTGTCCACCGCCGCGCAGCAGACCATCGCCGCGACGTGGTCGGCGAGAAGCTCCGTACCCGTACGGGGCGGCTGGAGCGGGAAGAGCGGGAGCGGGTCGGGGCCCCAGGGATCCTGGACGTCCCCGCCGGTGCCCGCGGCGGCCGGGGCGCTCGCCGGGCCGGACGCGCCACCGGTCCGGTGCTGCTGTGCCGCCTCCTCCTCGCGGGCCACCGCGGCGCTGATCCCGGCGGCGAGCTCCTCGCCGCCCCCGACCCGGCCCGCCAGATGTTCGACGACACGGGCCAGCGTGGGCACCCCCATGGCGGGCTCCGCCGGTGGGGCGGGCGGGGCGGCCATCGAGTCGAGGACGCGGTGCAGACGCGCGGCCTCGGTGCGCCACTTCCGGTCGACGACCTCGTCCGGGTACTGCTGCCAGTCGACCGGCGACCAGTCGGGACCCGGCCGGGCCGGGCCGCCGTGGAACAGCCGGGCCGCCAGCAGCGAAGCCGCCTCGTCGGCCGCGCCCGGCTCCTCCAGGAGGTCGCAGGCGGGGCGCTCGCCGAGCCGGGAGGCGAATCCGTCGGCGAGCCGGTCGCGCCGGGACAGCTCGGTGAGCGCGGACACCACGCCCGCGTCCAGCCGGGACGGCCAGCGGCCCATTCGCCAGGCGGGCAGGGCGACCCTGGTGAGCAGCCGGTCCCAGCCCGCGTAGGCGAGGCCGACCTGCTCCTGGGCGACGATCCGCAGCCCGTAGTCCACACCCTGCGCGCGGACCGACGCGGCGGCGGCGACGCTCCGCTCCATCTCCGCCGCATGGCTGCGACAACTGCGTAGCAGCAGCCGGGCGATCCATCCGACGAAGGCACGGGGCACTCCGCGCACCCCGGCCAGCGGTCCCGGCAGGGGTGCGGCGGCGTCGGCGACCACGCCGTCGAGCCCCCGTACGAAACGACGGGCCGCGGCTATGTCGGGGTGCGCGGACGGGCCCGTGCCCGCGACGACCGGGGCGAGCACCGCCCGTAGCTCCGCGACCCGCATCCACCACAGGAACGGCGATCCGATGACCAGCACCGGGGCCGCCTGGACGCGGCGGCGGGTCCGGGCCGCGGATTGCGCCGCCGGATCCGCGCCGGGGCCTGCCACGGGCTGCGCCGAGGGGTGGGTGCGGTCCTCGAGCCAGCTGTCGCAGTCGGGCGTCAGCGCTATGGCCGAGGGCGCGGGAACCCCCAGCCGGTCGGCGAGGTCCCTGACCAGGCGGTAGAGATCGGGGGCGGCCTTCTCGGGGAGCGGGACGGTCGGGCTGATCGCCGGTCTCGCCCGTACGATCGCGACGGCGACGGCCGCGGCGAGCAGGAGCACGACGACCGCGCAGGCCGACACGGCCCAGCGCGCCGCGTCCCAGCCGCTGCCCACGGCGAGGCCCTGGGCGCCCGCCACGAGCAGCACGACGGCCACCGCCGCCGGCAGGATCGCCACGGCTGTCGCCCTGCTGCGGATGCGCAGCAGAGCATGAGCCCGGGCACGCGCACTCGGCACACCCAGCTCCTCACTTGTACCGGTACCGGACACGGCCGGACGTCACCCCCTCTGCCCCCGCGGCGGTGTTGTTCACTCCCCCACTGTGGCACCCGTCACTGACATCGCAATGCCAGTGGGCCAAGTGCCGGAATGCTTGCGCCGCACCCTAGTTGGGGCCTCGGCGGGCGTCATCCGGATGGCTCAGCCGTCACTCGATGGAATGGCTTTGGGCAAAGGTGCTGACGCGCCGCCGTCCTTGAGGCAGCGGCGCGTCGGGGCAGGTCGGGGCGGATGGGCGAGAGTGAGGACGGGATGCGGATACGGGATAGCGGAGTCGGGAAACGGAGTCGGGCTTCGGAATTCGGAATTCGGACGGTCTCGGCCCACCGCGGCCGGTCCCAGCCCTCCGCGGCCCGTTCGACCACCGCAGCCGGTCTCAGCCCTCCGCAGCCCGTCCGACCACCGCAGCCGGTCTCAGCCCTCCGCAGCCCGTTCGACCACCGAGGCCCGTCCCACCCCTCCGCAGCCCGTCCGACCACCGAGGCCCGTCTCAGCCCTCCGCAGCCTTCCGGGCGATGTCCGTGCGGAGCTGCGAACCGTCGAGCCGGATCCGGGCCGCCGCCGCGTAGGCGCGCTCCCTGGCGCTCGCGAGGTCCTTGCCGGTCGCGGTCACGGACAGCACCCGGCCGCCCGCGCTGACGATCGTGTCGCCCTCCCGCCTGGTGCCCGCGTGCAGGACGTACGCGTGCGGGGCGTCCTGCGCCGCCACCTCGTCGAGCCCCTCGATCGGGTCGCCCGTGCGCGGCGTACCCGGGTAGTTGTGCGAGGCGATGACCACGGTCACCGCGGCCTCCTCGCGCCACTTGAGCGGGGGCAGTTCGTCGAGCGTGCCGTTGGCGGAGCCGAGCAGGACACCGGCCAGCGGGGTCTTCAGACGGGCCAGGACCACCTGGGTCTCGGGGTCACCGAAGCGGGCGTTGAACTCGATCACCCGGACGCCGCGCGAGGTGATCGCGAGGCCCGCGTACAGCAGCCCGGAGAACGGGGTGCCGCGGCGGCGGAGTTCGTCGACGGTCGGCTGGAGCACCGACTCCATGACCTCGTCGACCAGCTTGGGGTCGGCCCACGGGAGCGGGGAGTACGCGCCCATGCCGCCGGTGTTCGGGCCCTCGTCGCCGTCCAGGGCCCGCTTGAAGTCCTGCGCGGGCTGGAGCGGCAGCACGGTGGTGCCGTCCGTGATCGCGAAGAGGCTCACCTCGGGGCCGTCGAGGAACTCCTCGATGACCACGCGGTCGCAGGCCAGGGCGTGGGCCCGGGCCGCCTCGACGTCATCGGTGACGACGACGCCCTTGCCGGCGGCGAGGCCGTCGTCCTTGACGACGTACGGGGCGCCGAAGGCGTCGAGGGCGGCGTCGATCTCGGCCGGCGTGGTGCAGACGTAGCTACGGGCGGTCGGAACGCCGGCCCCGGCCATCACGTCCTTGGCGAACGCCTTGGAACCCTCCAGCTGGGCCGCCTCGCCGGAAGGGCCGAAGCAGGGGATGCCCGCGGCGCGCACGGAGTCGGCGACCCCGGCGACGAGCGGCGCCTCCGGGCCGACGACCACCAGTTCGGCGCCCAGGTCGGTCGCGAGGCGCGCGACGGCGTCGCCGTCGAGGGCGTCGACCGGGTGCAGTTCGGCCACCTCCGCGATACCGGCGTTGCCGGGAGCGCAGTACAGAGCGGTGACATCGGGGTCGAGGGACAGAGAGCGGCACAGGGCGTGTTCGCGGGCGCCGCCGCCGATGACGAGGACCTTCACGGGGTGCAGCCTAGCCGCCGGGGCGCGGCGCCCTTGACGGGACGCCGCTCCGTGGACACTCCGGGAAGCCGCGGCGGACGCCTCGGGCCGCCGGGCGCACCTCCGCGGTCGCCCGCTATTCGTTGGTGAACTCCTCGACGACCGTGGCGCCGAGCTCGCGCACGATCAGCTCGTGCCCGGAGAGCGCCGAGTCGACGAGGTCCGGGTCGTCGGCCTCGGGGGTGTCGTCCTCGGGGGCGACCGCACGCGGCGGCTCGGGCGCGGAGTACGACTGCGGTGCGGAGTAGGACTGCGGTGCGGGCTCCGCGGCGGAGGCGGCGCCCGACGACTGGTGACCCGGCTGTTGCTGGTGGCTCGGCTGCTGTTGCTGCGGAGAAGCGGCCGGCCGGGGTTCGTGGCTCTGCTGGGGCGCGGGGGCCTGGTACTGCTGCGCGGGCGGGGCGGCGGGGCGGCCGCCACCGGTCTGCGGAGGTGTGCTGGCGCCGCCCGAGGGGTCGACGACGGCCTCGATCTTCCACTGCGCGTTGAACCGCTCGGCGAGGGCCTGCCTCAGCACGTCCTCGCTGCCGCTGCTCGCGAAGTTGTCGCGGGCGCCCGCGTTGAGGAAGCCGATCTGCAGGGTGCTGCCGTCGAAGCCGGTGACCTGGGCGTTCTGGCTGAGCAGGATCCAGGTGAACCGGCGGCGGTTCTTCACTGCCTCCAGGATGTCCGGCCACATGTTCCGCACCTGGCCGGCGCCCTGGGCCATGCCCGGACCCGGCTCGGCGGCGGCCGGCCCCGGCCCCGGCCCCGGGGCCGGGGGCGCGGCCTGGGCGGGAGCGGCAGCCGGGGCGGCCTGCGGGACGGGCGACTGGCCCGGGGCGGAAGCGGTCGGCCAGCCGCCGGGACGCCGGCCCGATTCCGGCGCGGCCGCGGTGGGCCAGGCACCGGGACGCTGACCGCCCGCAGGAGCCGGGGCCTCGGCCGGCGGCTGCGGGGCGACGGGGGCCGCGGCCGGTGCCACGGCGGGGGCGGGGGCGGACGGCGGTGCCTGGACCGGCGCCGGCGTCTCGCCCCGTACCGCGGCTCGCGCGACGGCGGGTCCCGCACCGGGCTGCACGACGGGTGCCTGCGGTGCGACGGGCGCGGGTGCGTGGGCCAGGGCCTCGGGACCGGGTACATACCCCATGGCGGGCCCCGGACCGGTGGTCGCGAAGGAGGCGCCCCGCTCCAGCCGGTCGAGCCGGGCCTGCAGCGAACGCTCGTCGTCGAAGGCGGCGGGCAGCAGCACCCGGGCGCAGATCAGCTCGACCTGGAGGCGCGGCGAGGTCGCCCCGCGCATCTCCGTGAGCCCCTCGTTGACCAGGTCGGCGGCGCGGCTCAGCTCGGCGGCACCGAAGACGGATGCCTGGGCCTGCATCCGCTCGACGACATCGGCGGGGGCATCGATCAGCCCCTTCTCCCCGGCATCCGGCACGGCGGCCAGGATCACCAGGTCGCGCAGCCGCTCCAGAAGGTCCGCGACGAAGCGGCGCGGGTCGTTGCCGCCCTCGATCACCCGGTCCACGACCTCGAACGCCGCGGCCCCGTCGCCCGCGGCGAAGGCGTCCACGATCGAGTCGAGCAGCGAGCCGTCCGTATAACCGAGCAGCGAGGTCGCCATGGCGTATGTCACACCGTCGTCGCCCGCGCCGGCCAGCAGCTGGTCCATCACCGACATCGAGTCACGCACGGACCCGGCCCCGGCCCGCACGACGAGCGGCAGGACGCCGTCCTCGACGTGGCTCTTCTCCCTGCCGCAGACCTCGGCGAGGTAGTCGCGCAGCGTCCCCGGCGGCACGAGACGGAACGGGTAATGGTGGGTACGCGACCGGATCGTGCCGATGACCTTCTCGGGCTCGGTGGTCGCGAAGATGAACTTCAGATGCTCCGGCGGCTCCTCGACCACCTTCAGCAGGGCGTTGAACCCCGCCGACGTGACCATGTGCGCCTCATCGATGATGTAGATCTTGTAACGACTCGACGCGGGCCCGAAGAACGCCTTCTCCCGCAGATCACGGGCGTCGTCCACGCCACCGTGCGACGCGGCGTCGATCTCGATGACATCGATCGACCCCGGCCCGTTGCGCGCGAGGTCCCGGCAGGACTGGCACTCCCCGCACGGTGTGGGCGTCGGGCCCTGCTCGCAGTTCAGGCAGCGGGCCAGGATGCGCGCGCTGGTCGTCTTGCCGCAGCCGCGCGGACCACTGAACAGGTACGCGTGATTGACCCGGTTGTTCCGCAGCGCCTGCTGCAGCGGGTCGGTGACATGCTCCTGCCCGATGACCTCGGCGAACGACTCGGGGCGGTAGCGGCGGTAGAGCGCAAGGGACGACACACATACGAGGTTATCCGGGCGGACCGACAACCGGCCCCGGACCGTACGAAGCACCGCCCCGGAAACGCAAGGGCCCCCCACGCACCCGCCAGAGCCGACCTACCCTTGCTGCCTTCCGGCCCTGGGGGAGTTCAGTCAGATAGCGCCACGTGAGGGGCTGACGCCCACCTTAGCCGATCCCCACCCCCGCCGGTCCACTCCCCCACCCACCGGGGACCCCGCGAGGGAGCCCGCGAGAGACCCGCGAGAGGTCCGAAGGGGGTTCGGAGAGGGTCCGAGGGGAACGGGTTCGCGAGCACTCCTCAACGTCTTGTATTGTTTGCCGCGGAGGATTCGCCTAGTGGCCTAGGGCGCACGCTTGGAAAGCGTGTTGGGGGCAACCCCTCACGAGTTCGAATCTCGTATCCTCCGCCATTGCTCTCACCGGGCAATACGTCGAAGGGCCCCGCAGCTTGCTGCGGGGCCCTTCGACGTTGCGTGGTCTCAGTTCTGGTCTCAGTTACGCAGGGCGGACAGTCGTGGACACACACGGACAGGCTTCGTCCGCGCTCTGCCGCATCGGGTCCTGGACGGCCCGCATAGGGCTCCGAGGCAATGTGCACGGCCTCCAGCCCAAGTCGGCTCCCTGACCCGGGCAGCAGCAGAGGTCGACCACGGCCTCACTGTCAGAGGGACAAAATAGGATGCCCCGCGGAGGCTCCACGGCCCTGAGATCGCCACCCGGACACGAGCAAGGACACCCCCAACTGATGGCAGTGACCCAGCAGGAGATCGAGAACCGGTTGTGGGACGCCGCCGACGAGCTGCGCGTGGCGATGCCCGAAGCGCAGTACTCCTCGGTCGTCTTCCCTCTGATGTTCTGGAAGTATCTGTCGGATACCTGGGAGCACACCCACCAGACCTTCCTCAAGGAGAACGAGGACCTCGGCCTCTCAGCCGAGGAAGCCCACGAGGTCGAGTACAGCAACTACCAGACATTCAAGATTCCCTTCATCTTCCCTGGTACCGTCGCCGAGAGCCGCGCCTCTTGGTCATCCATCCTCGCCACCGTCGCCCAGCACGGCCTCGGCCAGCGGGTTCGCGCTTCTCTCCAGGCCATCGAGTCGGCCAACCCTGACAAGTTCTCCCGTCTGTTCGGGTCCATGACCTGGACCTCCGAAGCGGTGCTGCCAGGGGAGGTGCTGGCGTCGGTCATGCGGGCGATGGACCGCACTCCCAAGATGCACGAGGGCAACATGTCCCACGACGTGCTCGGTGGAGCGTACGAATACCTGCTCAAACGGTTCTCGGACGGATCCGGTACCCGTGCTGGCCAGTTCTTCACGCCGCGCGAGGTTGTCGAGCTGATCATCGAACTGCTGGGCCCCAAGAACCACGAGTCGGTGTACGACCCCACCTGCGGGTCAGGCGGCATGCTCATCGCCGCCGCAAACCTTCTGAAGGCCCACGGCGGGCGGGGATACACGCTCAGCCTGAACGGCCAGGAGGCGGTAACGGACACTGCTGGTGTGGCCCGCATGAACCTCTTCATGCACAACCTGACCGAGTTCAAGGTCGAGGTCGGCGACACCCTGAGGGACCCGCGCTTCAAGAAGCCGGACGGGTCCGTCAAGCAATTCGACATGATCGTCGCCAATCCGCCCTACAGCCTGAAGTGGAAGCCCTGGACCAACGACCCGCGCGCCATCGGAGGGGTTGCCCCACAGTCGTCGGCGGACTGGGCATTCGTGCAGCACATGATCGCCAGCATGGATCCGAAGAAGGGCCGCGCCGGCGTCGTCCTGCCGCATGGCGTCCTCTTTCGAGGCGGCCAGGAGGCAGCCATCCGTCGGCGCGTGCTGGACAATGACCTCCTGGAAGCCGTGATCGGGCTGCCTGCGAACCTCTTTTACAGCACAACGATTCCGACCTGCATCCTCGTGTTCCGTGTCCCCGGCACCAAGGCCCTGGAGCGACAGGACGGCGTGCTGTTCATCGACGCCTCGACACGGTTCACCAAAGCCAAGAACCGCAGCGTCCTCACGGATGTAAACATCAACGACGTCGTGACCACCTACCGCTCGGGCTCCGAGGCCGACGGAGGGGCTGGTCTCTCGGCGCGGTTCGTCACCACCACAGAGATCATGGCGAACGGGTACGACCTCAACATCGGCCGCTACATCAAGCAGGCCGCCGCCGAGCAGGAAGACCTCGGCACTCTCATCGACGCTTACAACATCGCCCGAGCCGAGCGTCAGAAGACCGAGCAGCGCATGCTCGCGGTCCTCTCTGCCGCAGGGATCGAGGGCTTCGATGAGTGACTGGCAGCAGATCAGCCTCGGCGACCTGGAGGCTCCTGTGCGCCACAAGGCAGCCGTTCCGCGGCAGGGATCGAGGGCTTCGATGAGTGACGGCTATCCGCTACGTCCGCTCGGGGAGGTGATGCGCCTCGACATCCAGCGCACACCGATGAAACCTGCAACTACCTACCGTCTAGCCGGGGTCCTGAATGCAGGAAAGGGGGTTATTGCCAAAGGCGAACTCGACGGCGGAGATACAGAGTACGCAGCAATGAACGTGCTGCGCGTTGACCAGGTCGTCATGCGAAAACTGACCGCCTGGGAAGGTCCGATCGCTGTAGTACCTGCCGAGTTCGATGGATTCGTCGTCAGCAACGAATTCCCGACGTTCACACTTGGCCCAGAACTGACGCCCGACTGGATGAGACACATCTGCGGCTCACCGCGACTGTGGGTAGAAATGAAGAACCGAGTGAGCGGGACAGTTCAACGGCGTAAGCGTCTCGCCCCAGAGCAACTATTGCAGATCCAACTGCCGATCCCACCCCGTGAAGTACAAGCGCAGATCGTCGAGATGCTCGACGCAGTCGACAGCCAGATCGCAGCACTCGAAGCCGAGTCTGCCGCCCTCATTAGGGTCCGTACGGGCATGGTCGGAAGGTCTTCCGATACCGAGCAGACACTCATTAGTAGCCTAGGAGTTGTGTCCCAGGGGCGAGGGCTTCCGAAGGAGATTCAGGGCAAGCGGACGGGGGACGTTTCTTGGTACAAGATTGCGGACATGACCGGCCCCGGGAACGAGTTCGGTTACACACTGGCTGACACGAGGCTCACGCTCTCAGAGGTAGCTGAGAACGGCGGGGTTGTGGCCGAGGCTGGCGCGGTGACATTTCCGAGGGTAGGGGGAGCAGTTCTCACCGAGAAGAAGCGGATCGTGGATACCCCTGGAGCGCTGGATGAAAACCACCTGATCATCACGCCCGGGGAAAAGACGAACTCGGAATACCTGCTGGCGGTCATGGAGAGCTTCGCGCTCTCGGAGCTGGTTCGTCCAGGCGCCGTGCCTTCGTTGAACATGGGCCTGATTCGTTCGACGCCACTTCCTTGGAGCTGGTCGGAGAATAAGTCCTTCGGGACTGCGCTAGGCGTGCTCCGAGCTGAATCTCGTGCGCTGGCAGCTGAGGCTGGCAACCTTCGTGCCACTCGGGCAGCCCTACTTTCAGGTCTGCTGGACCGCACCATCGACATCAAGTCCGCCAAGTTGGAGGTCTGAGCCGTGGCGAAGGGTGTTCGGGAGCGCGAGTTCCAGAACCTGATGATCCAGTGGTCCCTCCCCATGGGTTGGGGCTACACAGCGGCCAGGTCGCTGTCGCGCGAGACGACACAGACGGTGGTCGCCGGCCAGCTGCGAGACGCCATCGTGCGGCTCAACCCCGGGGTGATCGACGGATTCGACGTGGATGCCGTGGTCGAGGAGATCATCGCCACAGTCAACGCCGTAGGCGGCGGGCTGGTGCGAGCCAACGAGCAGGTCCTGGAACTGCTGCGTGGGCAGAAAGAGTTCCGGGGCGCCGACGGCGTGTGGCACGCCCTGAAGGTCATCGATTTCGAGCACCCGACCGCCAACACCCTGGTCGTGTCGGACGAGGTGACCATAACCATCCCCGGCAAGACCCCCCGCCGGTTCGATCTCGTGTACTGGGCCAATGGCCTGCCACTCGTTGTCGTAGAGGTGAAGTCACCGACCGCTAAGTCAGGGTGGGCCGACGCCGCACGCGAGATCAACGACGTGTACGCCACCGAATATCCGTGGTTCTTCACCCCCAATGTCTTCGCTGTCGCCTCCGACGGGCTGAAGCTGCGGTTCGGTGCCGCTGGTGCGCCCCTGAACCTGTGGCAGCCGTTCCGATCCACGGATGACGACGAGAACCTGTCCGGGCAGGCCGACGTGCAGCGCTCCGTCGAGCTGCTGCTCAACCCGGCCACGGTCCTGGACATGCTCGCCAACTTCGCCCTCTTCGACACCTCTGGAGGCGGGGCGGACAAGAAGTACCTCCCCCGCTACCCGCAGATGGAGGCCGCCCATCTGATCCACAGGCGGGTCCTGGCCGACGGTAAGAAGGGTCTGATCTGGCACCACCAAGGCAGCGGGAAGACCCTGCTGATGGTGTTCGCTGCTTCGCTGCTGCTGGCTGACACCCGCACCGAGTCGCCCACGATCATCTTGCTCTCGGACCGAACCCAGCTCGTGCGGCAAACCTCCGGGGTATTCACCTCCGCCATGGGCGACGCCTACTTCCACCAACCCTCCACCAGCAAGGAGTTGCGTTCCCTGCTGGCTGACGATGTGCGCGGCGTAATCTCCACGACTGTCCACAAGTTCGCCGACGCTGGCAAGAACCTGTCGACCCGCCGCAACATCATCGTGCTGGTCGATGAAGCACACCGCACCCAGTCATCCGAGGAGGAGTCCCTGGCGGGGCAGATGCGCGCAGCGTTGCCGCACGCGAAGTTCTTCGGCATGACCGGCACACCCATCAGGAACCTCGCCACCAACACCTTCGCTCTCTTCGGTGAGGAGACCGACCCGAACAGGGTGCTGCACCGGTATTCGGTGTCCCGGTCTCTCCAGGACGAGGCAACCGTTCCAGTCATGCTGGACCCGCACCCGGTCACCTTCGAGATGAACGATCGGGCCCTACAGGCCGAGTTCGACCAGTTCGCCGACGAATTCGACCTCGACGACCCCGACCGTGAAACCTTGTCCCGCAAGTTCGGGCGCCTCACCTCGGTGTTTGCCAACCCCGAACGCATCCACACGGTCTGCCAGGACATCGTGGACCACTACCTGGCCGGCACCTATCGCAACGGCCTCAAGGCGCAGGTCGTCGCCTACAACCGTGAGCTGGCCGTGGCATACACGGACAAGATCAACGAGCTGCTGGCCGGCTTCGAGGCGTCGCAGGTACTCGCCGAGGTCGGCAAGCACGATCGGATCACCGCAGAGGTGAATATCCACGTCTCGGACGCCAAGACCGAGGAAGCGGCCATGCGGCCCTACCGGCTCTCCGAGGTCGACGAGGAGGACCAGAAGCGGCGATTCCTCACTCCCGATGACCCACTGTGCTTCCTGGTCGTGACAGCCAAGCTGATGACTGGGTTCGATGCCCCCAACGAGGGCGTCCTCTACCTGGACAAGCCAATGAAGGCTCACAACCTGTTCCAGACGATCACCCGCCCGAACCGCACCTGGGTGTCCCCGGCCGGATTCGTGAAGACCACCGGCGTGGTCGTGGACTACATCAGCTTGGCCGAAGAGGTCCAGCGTGCGGTCGTCGACCCCACCTCGGAGGGGTCCGCCGGCAAGGGCGGTGGGTTCGTCACCGACCTGACCGACCTGGTCGCCGAGTTCCGCACCACCTTCGCCCGCATCGAAGACCTCCTCGCAGACGTGGACGGCCTCGACCTCACGGCCCACGGATACGAGTCCGTACGTGTCATCAACGGCTTCCTGGACGCCAACCCTGACGCCGCCGAGGTCTTCAGCAAGAACTACCGGCTTCTGGCCCGCCTGTACCCACTCATCAACACGGACAAGCGGGTCGCCAAGTACCAGGACGGGTTCGGGCTCTTCGGGTCTGCGTACACGACCCTGTTCAAGAAGTCTTCCGACGAGGAAAGGCAGGAGCGACTGGGCGAGCTGGGGCCAATGGTCCTGGAGATAATCAACGCCCACGTCCACTCCTTCTCGGTGGCCGCCTCTCAGGAAGAAGCCCTTGTCCTGGATGCCCAGGGCATCACGATCCTCAAGGAGCTGCTGGCCCTCGTCCGTCCCAAACCCGGCAAGGACGACAGCGAGGACAAGAGGCCGCCGTCTGCGGCGGAGATCCTGGACCACATCAAGGCCGCCCTCGAGAAAGGCGTCGAACCGGGGTCCGCGAAGTACACCGCCCTGGCAGAGCGGATCAGGCAGCTGCGGGACCGGATCATCCAGAACGCCCAGGATGCCCTGGAGTTCCTGGCCGAAGCACTCCGGGTCGCCAGTGCCATCGTGAACGTCGAGAAGCACCCCGACGAAGCCGTCGTACTGGACGACGACCACGTGGGTGTCCTGTCGCGGATCATCCACGACCACGCGCCGCCCGGCCTCACCGTCACGGAGCAGAACCTGGCCGAGGAGATCGACCAGGTAGTCAAGCGCACTCTCGCGCAGTCATGGGACAACGCTGAGGCCCGCAACCGCGGCGTCCGCCGTGCCACCGCCGCAGTCTTCCGCCGATACATGTTGAAGCCGGTGGGAGAGCCCTACGGCTCCACCGTCGCCTACGTCGAAGCCCACTATCTCGTCGACTGATGTACGCACTGAGGCCCGGCAACCTGTGGGCGGTTGCCGGGCCTCACTCGCGCGTGGGCCCGATGTACAACCCTGGCATCACCTGGCCGGCACTCCATTGATTCGCCTCGGCGGGCGGCAACCCGGGGCATTACCAGTCGTCAGTGTCCCCGTATTTCCCTGGATGCCGCGCGCGATCCACAGCCTGTGCACACGCTTCGGCGAAGGCCGCCCCGACGGCTGTCTTGTCCGTGCCTCGCACCTGGGCCTCAACCTCCTGCCCCGTACTGGGGCGTCGGGCCGTGCGCCAAACCGAGGCGCGGTCGGTGTAGCGGTTGGTCTCGAAGTCCCAGGCCAGCACCGACCACTGCTCTGGGACGGCGGTTGCCGCGCGTTCCCCACCGGGGAGGAAAAGAGCTCGGGCGTGGAAGACCACGGCTCGCTCCGGCATGCGATCTCGGATGGCGCTCGTGCCGCCGGGGCCCTGGTGCTCCCACCGCCAGCGGTCCCATTCCTCGACCTCGGCAGTATGGTCGGGCCAGTCCTCGCTCCACCGGGCGACGACCTCGTCGGCGTGTTCGCGGTAGAGGAAGGGAACGCGCCGCTCGCCGAGGCGGGCGACGTGGACCATCAGCTCGACGGGGACCGGACTCTGGCCAGCGTCCGGCGCGGCGCCTTCCACCGCTTGGTCCGTGCCCCACAGGAGGCCGCCGACCTTGGCGGCGGTGTCCTTGAGGACGCGGCTGGTCAGATGCTGGTAGCGGCGCCGCATCCGGGCGGACTTGCCGGGCTCCCAGCCCATGATGGAGTCAACGACCGCGTCAGAGACGCCGAGAATGAGCAGGACCGTCGCCGCAGTGTGGCGGGCGTCGTGAAGGCGGGCATCGCGGACGCCCGCCGCCTTTAGAAGCTCCTTCCACTTGTGGTAGTCGGTGTTCGGGTTCAGGGGCTCGCCGGTGGGTGAGGTGAATACGTACCCCTTCTCCGTCCACAGGTCACGGGCCCGGGCACGCTCGCGGGCCTGCTCCTCGCGGTGCTGCCGGAGGAGCTGGAGCAGCTCGTCAGGGGCGCCGATGGGGCGCTGGCCGGCGCGGGACTTGGCGTTCTTGGTCTCGCGGCGAGTGTTGATCTTCTGGGGGCAGAAGCCCGGCTTGCGTCCGCAGCGATCGCCGCAGCCGTGCTTGTAGCGGGGCCGCAGCCGGCCACGGCGTACGCGGATGACGCCGAGCGCGAAGTCGACGTCGTCCCACTGCATGCCGAGCACTTCGCCCTGGCGCAGGCCGAGGGCGAGCGCGATGACCCAGCGGGCGGTGTTGCGATGCTTGCTCGCTTCGGCGAGGAGGTGCTGGACTTCCTCGACCGTGTACGGCTCGACCTCTTCCTCTTCGATCTTGGGGGCTTTGGCTATGGAGGACGGATTCGAGTTGAGGTGCTGGCGGCGCACCGCCTCGTTCAGCGCCGTGCGGAGCGTGCGGTGGGTCTGGTGGGCGGTGCCGGCAGCGCTGCCGTTGTCCTGCATCTTCTTGTAGAAGCGCTCCAGGTGTTCGGGGTCGAGCTTCTCCAGGCGGTGGGCGCCGAGGCCGGGGATGAGGTGGTGGTAGACCGCCACCCGGTAGCCGTCGATCGTGTTTTCCGAGACGTGCGCGGCGGCGATGTTCTCGACCCAGTGGGTGAGCCAAGTCTTCACGGTCCACGACTGACCGGCCTTGCGGACGGCGCCCTTGTCGCGCTGGCGTTCCAGTTCGCGGACGACCTTGGTGACCTCGGAGCGGGCCTTGCGGCTGACGTGACGCCGGTCCGGAGTGCCGTCGTCCTTGACTCCGACGGTGACGCGGCCGTGCCAGCGGCCGTCCTTACCGAGGTAGATGGACGAGGCGCCGTTGGGCTGGCGGGTCTTGGGCGCGGAGGTTCGCGTCATGCGGCGGCCCCGAAGTCGGTCGCCGACAGACGGCGGGCGAGGAAGTCGTTCACCGCCTCTGCTGGGATGCGGCGCAAGCTTCCGATCTTGACGGAGGCGATCTCGCCAGAGGAGACGTACTCGTACAGCTTGGTGCGGCCGATGCCGATCCTGCGGGCGGCCTCGGCGACGGTGAGGGCGACCAGGGTCGTGTCGCCGGCGGATCGCCGCTCGGCCATCAGGGTGCGCAGGGCGTCTTCGGGAACGTCCAGGATCTGGGCTATCTGGGAAATGGGCAGGCCGGGCTGCGGCATGGGGTACTCCTCCCGCCGGCATCGCGGCGTCGCGGGAGCGGCAACTCCCGTCGGCCTGGCCGGTGGTGTCGTTCAGGGATGGATGGGTTGATGGATGATCGTCGGCGGCGGGGTCGCCGCACGTGAGGTTTCTCGGCGTTCGTAGCGCCGCGGGAGGGGCGGCGGCCGGCTATTCGCCGGTGGGTGGCTGCCCCTGGTTTCGCAGGTGCGCCCGGGACGGGTGCAGGCTCCTCTGCAGGGCTCGTTCTTCGAGCCGGAGGAGTTCGTCGACCTGCCCTCTCTGCTCGGGTCCCTTGTCCCCGTAGGCGTCGAGTTCCATCTGAATCTCGTGCAGGTGCATCTGGTTCCGGTCGATCGCCGCTCGCAGTTGGCGGTACTCCAGCGTCATCTGGACGTACTCATGGGCGAGTTGGCGGATGCGGGGCGTGGCCAGCTCGCCTGGCGGTCCGGTCAGGTCCTGCATGGTGAGGTCGAAGACCTTGCAGAAGCCGAGCGCCTCGTCGAGGTTGACCCTGCGACGGGGTTTGCCGCTCTCGATGCGCCAGATCGCCGACTGGTTGATCGGATGGCCGGCGGCGGCCATCTCCTCGGCGAGCTTCACCGTGCTCCAACCGCGGACCTCGCGTTCCAGCTTGATGCGTGTGGCGACGTGATCCTCCGGCACCGGACGACCGGGGCCGGCGCGCTCCGCGCCTTCCTCGCTGCTCACTCGCACCTCCCTTCACGCGACAACGGGTCCACTGGGGCCAGCGTCCACAACTAAACATCGTTGCGGAGTGAAATGCAAGGCGTTGCGTTGCCGAAAATCTCGGCTATGGTCGTGTTCCGCCGTGCAGCGGTGGACGGATCCGCACACGCAAGCGGCCCCGGTGCTACGAACACCGGGGCCGAAGTAGAGGCTCCACCACATAACCATCCATCCCTGAACGATCGAAACCGGAGGCCGGGGTTGCCGCCCCGTAATGGCCTGCCGGGTGAGGAGCTCTATGCCTCAGGGTACGACCCTGCCGACCCAGACGCCATCCCGCTTCAACGAGGGCCCCATGCCGATGGGGCCTCCGTTCAACATGGACGCCGAGTGCGCGGTCCTCGGCGCCTGCATGCACAAACCCGACATCATCGACGCGGTCCGGCCCATACTCGGGGACGACGCCTTCTACCGGCCCGCGCACGAGACCATCTGGCGCGCGCTCCTCACCCAGCACCGCGAGGACAGGCCGACCGACCCGATCGTCCTCACCGAACTGCTCCGGCAGCAAGGTGACCTGCAACGCGTGGGCGGTCCCGCCTATGTGTCCCAGCTCGCCAACGTGCCCTACGGCACCGGCAGCGCGGAGTACCACGCGGAGATCGTCCGCGAGAAGGCTGACCTGCGCCGCCTGGTGACCTCAGCCCTACGCACCCTCCAGCGGGCCCAGGAGCCCGGCGCGGATCCCGAGGCAATCCGCAGCGAGGTCGAAGCGGACGTACGCGCCGAACGCGAGCGCGCACTCGCCTCGGGACAGGGGCGCCTGTCGCGCTTCGCCACCGACGGGTGGTCGTTCGTCAAAGAGAGCGGCGCGGATACCGAGCCGCTGTGGGGCACCCGCGAGAAGACCGTCTGGGCCCCCGGCGAGAGCCTGATGATCGTCGGCGCGCCGGGCGTCGGCAAGACCACCCTGGCCCACCAGGTGATCTTCGCCCGCCTTGGCCTTCAGGAGACCGTCCTGGAGATGCCCGTCGCCCCCAGCCGACGCGTGCTCTACCTGGCGATGGACCGGCCCAAACAGATCGCCAAGGCCATGGCCCGCCGCGTCTTCCCCACCGACGAGAAGATCCTGCGCGAGCGGCTCGTGGTCTGGGAGGGGCCGCTGCCCGCCACTCTCGACAAGGAGCCCGACCTCCTCGCCGACCTTGCCGCCGCCCACCAGGCCGACACCATCGTGATCGACAGCCTCAAGGACGCGGTCAGCACGATGGTCGACGACAGTCTTGCGGTCGCCTTCCACAACGCCCGCATGCGCGCCCTGCGCAACGGCGTGGAGATCATGGAGCTGCACCACCAGCGCAAGGCCACCGCCGACGCACCGCGCGGCCAGCGCCCCAGCCTGGACCAGGTCTACGGCTCCACCTGGTTCACCGCCGGCGCGGGCAGCGTCCTGTTCGTCACCGGCCGCGCAGGCGATCCCGCGGTCACCCTGCACCACCTCAAGACTCCCACCGGTGAAGTCGGACCCCTCGACGTCACGCACGACCACGTACGCGGCACCACCATCGTCGACCCCACCAAGGACCCCGCCGTCCTGCTGCGCAACGCCCCCAACGGGCTGACCGCACGAGACCTGGCGACCATCCTCATCGGTGGCGGTGACCCCGAACGAGCCGACATCGAGAAGGCGCGACGCCACCTCAGCCGCCTCGTCGACAGCGGCCTGGCCACCAAGGCCGACGGCATCGCCGGAGGGGTCGGAGGCGGCCAGCAGGCCCGCTACTACGCCTCCGCCCGCCACCTCTCCTCCGTCGGCTGACCTCCCCGCCGACGCTCTTGAAGCGTTCACGAGGGCGTACACGCGGCCCCCACGCCCACGCACCCTCGCGAACCGCTCACAGCGCACACGCTCACCGTAAAACCGCAGGTAGAGCGATCACGCGAGCGTCCACGCCGTACACGCTCCCAAGCGATCACGCGCGGGGCCCCCTTTAGAAGGGGGCCCGCGTGAACGCCCCCCTCCGTGAACGCCGTGATCGTCTCCCCAGCCTTTCCTCGGAGTAGACCCGCACATGCCGCCCGCAATACCCGAAACACTCGCCGCCGCCTCGCTCCCGTACACCGACAGCCCGCTCCTGCCCGCAGCCGTCCTGGCCGTCGTCGCCGGCGCGCTGCTCGCGGGCCTGAGGGCCCGACGCGGCCGACACCTCCCCCGTGATCGGCAGCGGCGTCTCTCGGCTGCCGTCGTCACCGCCACCGTGGCGGCGCTCGTGTGCACCGCCTACAGCGCGGACACGAGCTGGCGGTTCGCCGCCCACTACCTCGACATGCGCAACACCGCCGAGCGCGCCGCGATGTTCGCCGCCGCTGAACTCGCCCTGTTCTCGATGGCCCTGATGGCCCGGCAGAACCTGCACGGGCCGAGGCAGGCGGCCGGTCTGCCCGGGGCCCTCGTCTGGGTGATCACCGCCATGCAGACCATTCCCGCCTACGCCGAGTCCGGCCCGATCGGCGGCACCGTACGCGCCTTCACCGGCCCGGTGATGGCAGCCGTGCTGTGGCACCTGGCCATGGGAATCGAGCTGCGCCAGCGGACCCCCGACGCTGCCTCCCTCGGACTCGCCGCCGTCCTCACGCGGCAGGCCCGCGAGCGGCTGCTCGCCCGCCTGGGGATCGTCGAGCAGGACCAGGGCGCCGCCGACATCGTCCGTGACCGGGCCACACAGCGAGCCGTCGCCCTGGCTGCCCACCTTGCCGAGATGACGCCCAGGCAGCGAACAGAACAGGCAGGTCGGCGCACCGTACGCCGCCTGTCCAAGGCCCTCGCCCGCTCCGGCATCGACGCCGACCCGCTCCGCAACGAGCAGCTGCTGCGCCAGCTCGCCACCCGCCGTCAAGCAGCCGCCCTGGCCACTATCGACCTGCCCGAGCGCTGGGCCCCGCCCGTCGGGCAGCCCGTCAACCTGCCCGCCGCGCAGCCCGGACCCTCTCGGGCAGAAGCCGACGGGCAGGCAGACCGCAACGAGCTGGCGGACTGCAACGGGCAGACAGACCGCGACAGGCGGGCAGAAGACCACGCCCGCCCGCACCCGTCAGATCTGGCCGACGGGGAACCCCACTCGGGCACCCGCCCGAATCCCACAGCCCGCTACGGCCCGAAAAACGCGGCCCGCCCGAGTCTGGCCACCTGCCCTCAGGAAGCAGTTCCGCGGCCCACGGGCAGCGCCTCACACGCACCGGCGCCCAAGCGCCACACGCCGAAGCCGAAGCGGTCCGGCCGCAAGTCCAGCGCCTCCGACGAAGTCATCCTCAAGTTCGCCCGCCGCGTGTACGAGGAGACCGGCAGCGTCGGACGGGACCGAGTGGAGGACGCCGTACGCGACGCCGGCTACAGCATCTCCAGCAACGACGCAGGCCGAGTCGTCCGCGAGTTCAAGTCCCGACTCGGAGCCACGCCAGGTTCCTGATCTCCGAAACCGCAACAACTCACCGCAGCGATGACCTGAGACGGAGATTCAGTGCACGTTCCCCACCACGAACCCGCCGTGTCCCAGCAGCAGCCGACCACCACCCCAGCAACAGGCGGAGCAAGTTGTCCCGGGAGCAATGCTCCCGGAGTTCCCGCCCCAGAGGTTGCGGGACCAGTCCTGCGCCAGGGGGCACCGGACCGGCAGGCTGCGGCCGAGGGCGGACCGCAGCCTGGAGAGGGACGGCAGGCCGAATCCCTTTCGCGGCGGCGTCAGCGCGCCCGCCAGCCGAAGCCCCGCAAGCGCCTGCACCAGCCCAGTTGCCGCATGAACGACGCCGAATACAAGCGCTTCACCGACGCAGCAGCTACGTGCCAGATGACCAATGCCGCCTTCCTCGCCTACGCCGTCGACAAGGCCGCCCGCGACCTGACCCGCACCGCCGCCGAGATCGCCACCGAACGGGAAGTCCTCAACGAGGTGTTCGCCGCCCGCCGACACCTGGGTCGCATCCACGGGCTGTTCAACCAGGTCGCCAAAGCCCTCAACTCCGGCGCCGACGCACCCCACCTCGACGCCACCGCCCAGGCCGTCCTGAGCGCGGCCCGCCGGATGGAGGATGCGGCCGATACCCTGCTCGCCCACCGGGACGGCGGTGCCCCGGCGTGATCCCCCGCATCCACAAGCGCGGCAGCGAGACGATCGGCCTGATCCGCTACCTGTACGGTCCCGGCACCCACGAAGAGCACACCGACCCGCACCTGGTGGCGGCTTTCGACCCGCTCACTCCCGACCCCGGCCGCGACCCGCAGGTCACCCACGGGCAGCTTCAGCGGCTGCTCGACCAGCCCGTCAACGTCCTGCCCGCCGGCCGGCGTCCCAAGAAGCACGTGTGGCACCTGTCCGTACGTGCCAGCCCCGAAGACCCGACGCTGTCGGACGACGACTGGGCAGCGGTCGCCCGCCGCATGGTCGCTGCCACCGGCATCGCCCCCGACGGCGACGATGCCGCCTGCCGGTGGGCGGCCGTCCGGCACGCCGACGACCACATCCACATCATCGCCACCCTGGTTCGCGACGACGGCCGACGGCCCCGCCTGCACAACGAAGCCCGCCGCGCCCAGACCGAGGCCCGCCTCATCGAAGCGGAATACGGCCTGCGCCGGATCACACCCGGCGATGGCACTGCCGCCAAGCGGCCCACCAGCGCCGAGCGCCACAAAGCCGAACGCCGCGGCCGGCAGCGCACCCCGCGCGAGGAACTGCGGGAGGCGGTCCGTCGCTCGGTGGCCGGTGCGGCGGGCGAGAAGGAGTTCTTCGACCGCCTCGGCGCGGCCGGCCTGCTCGTCCGGCACCGTATCGCGCCATCGGGCGACACCCTCGGCTACACCGTCGCCCTACCCGGCGACCGTAACGGCATAGGCGAGCCAGTCTTCTACTCCGGCTCCAAGCTCGCCCCGGACCTCTCCCTGCCCCGCATCCGCGAACGCTGGACCCAGAACCCGGACGACCCCACCCAGCAGCCTGCCTTGCCGTCGGTGACCGGGCCCGCGTCCGCACGTCGACGCACCACCGGCGCCGCCTGGCGGGCGTTGCTCATCATCGACCACGGTGACGACGGCATCATCGCCGCACAGATCGCCGCCACCGGCGAAGTCCTCGACGCCCTCGCCCAGACGTCCGCCGCCCATACCCGCCACGAACTCCAGGCAGCAGCCACCGCGTTCGAACGCGCCTCCCGTTCCCACGTCCGCGCCGTACGCGGCCACGACCACGCCCTGCGCCGAGCCGCCCGCGACCTCGTCCACAGCGGCCCGGCCCTCGGCCGAGGTGAAGACGGCGCCACCACCGCGATGGTCATCGACATGCTGGTCTTCCTGATCACCGCCACCGCGCACTGGTACGCCAGGAAACAGCACGCCCAGCAGGCCGAAGCCGCCCACCGAGCCGCCGCGCACCTTCGCGCCGCCTACCCGGCCGCCGCCGGCCACCCCATGGCCCTGCTCCACCAGCAGGGCAGCCGCCTGGCCCCCTCCTGGCAACACCACCACGCCACCGCCGTACGCCACGCCCTGCCCGAACAAGCCGACCGCATCCTGGCCGAACCCGGCTGGCCCGCCCTTGCAGCAACCCTCCAGGAAGCCCGAACCACCGGCCACAACCCCACCACCCTGCTCACCCAGGCAGCTGCCCTACGAGAACTGGACACGGCGGAACACATAAGCGACGTGCTCGTGTGGCGGCTGCGGCAGATGGCCGACCTCCCCGCTGATCCCCAGAATTCCCAGGACCGGCGCGCCAGCGGCGCCCGCGCCGTCTCCGCGCCAGGACACCCCGCCCACATGGGAACCAGGCCCGCGAACGGTTCCCCGCGACAGCGCTGAACCATAAAACCGAGCGGTACCGCTTGTCGCTGCCTCGCCATCATGGGCGGATGACGCGCAGCGATGCCGATCTGAACGCTCTCCTTCGCCGCCGTACCGCACTGCCGTGGTCAGCCCTTGGCAGGCAGCTCCCGAGCCGCGTAGTAAGCGTGTAGTGCGGCCTCGCTTCCGGAGCCCAGGGCGGTCATGATCCGTTGGAAGCGGGCGGAGCGGAGGTCGCCGGCCACGATGACGCGGGAGTGCTGGTCGGTGGGCGGGCAGTATCCGTCCGGGCCACGGGTCAGGTCTCCGTGTGGGGCGGTGGGCGCGTTTCCGATGCTGAGGTAGGCGGCATCCGCCGTGGTCGTCTGCCGTGCACCGTTCTGGCCCACCGCTTCCGCTGACACCGAGGCGCCTTCTCCGCGGTTCAGCGTCAGGTGCTCAACGGGGAGGAGCGTGACGCGGGGGTCTTCTCGGATCTCCTCGATCTTGTACGCGTCGGCGGCCGGGTACGCCACAAGCAGGCGGGTGTCGGTGGTCGGGTTGGCGCGCAGGAAGGTGCCGATCGGGCGGTCGCCGCCGAGGACGAGGAGGGTGCGGCCTTCGGCGTCATCCGCCTCGGCCTGCCAGAGCGGGGGCAAGGTCAGGCCGTCGGGGGCGGTGATCCAGGCGGCGTCGCGGGGCTGGAGGGGGCCGACGCCGGTGGCGACGATGACGTACGGGGCGGTGAGGCGGGTGCTGGCGTCGACCGTGGCGGTCACCTGGTCGTCATCGGCGCGGAGTTCGGTGACGTGTCGGCCGAGTTCGAGGCGGCACAGCTCCGTGCTCTTCAGTTCCGCGACGATGGAGTTGGCGAGCTCGGCGCCGCTGGTGTAGCCGCCGAGGACGTTGTTCAGGGCCGGGATCCGGTAGAGGTTGCGGCACAGCCGGTCCGGCTCGATCAGGATCGAGCGCATGCCGACGCTGGCGGCCATGCGGGCGGCGGCGCAGCCGGCCGGGCCGCCGCCGATGATGATCAGGTCGGTGTCGTACAGCGTTTCGGCCATGGGGCTATTCCAGCACCGGGGCCCCGGCGTACGCAGTGAGTTGGCCGATCACGTGGTCGCTGGTGACGAGTTGGCCGGTTCCGATCAGGCGGCGGGCGACGAGGAGGCCAGCGTCGTGGACGTCGAGTCCGGCGTCGCTGGCGCAGGCATCGGTGACGATCCAGGGCGCGTAGCCGTGTTCGAAGGCGTCGGCGGCGGACTTCAAGACGCAGCTCTCGGTGGCGATCCCGCAGAAGAAGAGGTCGGTCCAGCCAGCCCGGCGGATCAGTTCGGAAGCCTCCGGAGTGAGGAGCGTGTATCCGGTCTTGTCGACGACCGTGTGTGCGTGGGCGGCAGCCTCGGCGAGCTCGGGGACGATGTCGGTCTCGGGCGCTTTCTGGAGCCGGTGCCACTGGAAGAAGCGCTCGTAGGGGCTGTCCGGATAGTTGAAGTACCGGGTGAAGATCACGGGTCGGCCGGCGGCGGACCACTGGGCGACCAGCTCGGAGACCGCGGGCACGGCGTGGCGGCTGTGGTGGTTCACGAAGCCGTTCTGCATGTCGATCACGACCAGCGCGGCGCTGTTGATGTCCATCCGGTCTCTCCTGCCCAGGGTTCTCAGCCGACGCTCTCGCGCAGAGCGTCCTGTGCGGCGCGCAGCCGTTCGGCCAGCCCGCTGGTCTTCATAATGGCCTCCCGCATGAGGACGTGTTGCGCGGTCTCCTGGGCGCGGGCGGTGGTGAGCCGGGAGGTGGCGGCGCGCAGGAAGCGCCAGCCGTACTGCTCGGGCATGGAGGGGTCCTGGCTGTCCTCGATCATCTGCTGGACCTGGCGGGTGAAGCACCACAGGGCCTGGACGGTCAGCTCGCAGGCGACCAGCTCGTCGATGGTGAGGCCGCGCTCACGGGAGTGGGAGGCGTAGGCGACGCCGGACCAGCCGGCGTAGCCGGTGGAGACTCCCCGTACGCCGAAGGACACGATGTCCGGGTGGTCGAAGCCGGTGGCGAGGAGCGATGCCTCGACCGTGCCGTCCAGGGGCGCGGGCCCGCCCGGGGCTCCGCGGTCGACCAGGACCGAGGGTGTGGACAGCAGGCGCAGGGCGGTGTCGTAGGCGTCTCCGGTCCAGGGTGCGGAGGCAAGCCAGTAAAGGGAGAGGACGTACTCGGGGTTGGGGATGCGGTCGTGGTCCTCGTCCAGGAGGTCGCGGAGCTTGTTCCGTGCCCAGGGCAGGTCGGAGGCGTACGAGCGGTAGCGCCAGACGGCGAGGTCGGTGAGTGCGGGAGGCTCGTGCGGTTGGACGAGGTGAAAGACGGCGGCTCCGCACGCGAAGACGTGCAGAACGCAGTCCTGCGATTCGGGGTGGTCCACGCGGGCCGAGGAGGACTCCAGCCACTGGTCGTCCGCGCTCGGCGTCATGTGCGCGCGGAGCCGGCCAGCGCGCTCGACGCCGATGAAGACCGGCAGGAACTTGTGGGAGTCGACTCCGATCCGGCCTGTGACGGGTGGGCCAGCGCCGTTCGTTCCCAGGGCTGCCTCGAACCGGGCCTTCACGTCGTTCGATGCGCGGCCGAGCGCGGTGTCTAGGACGGCTTGAGATTCACCGCGAGGCTGGTAACTCGCCCCGCCACCTTCCCAGTTCGATACAGTCCGGTCGCTCACGCCCAGGTAGGCGGCGAAGTCCCGCAGGCTCATGCGCAGGGCGTCGCGTAACAGCCGGGCTTCCCGGCCGGACCATCGCTGCACCGTGACCACCGTCGTACCCCCTGTCCGTCACCCGGTGGAACGCCGAAACGCCCAGCGTAGCCAGCTGCGTTCAGCAGTGGTGCGGCATTGCTGCAGCACGCCTACGTCACACCCCGTCACCGACTTGCATCATGCTGAGTTCACCGAGCCGGAGAGGCGCCGGACGCGACCAGGCGGCCCTCCGCCCGATCTCTCCTGTACCACCACCTGAAGGAGCAAACGGCATGACCGACATCGTCAAACGCAACGCCCGCGCCATCCTCCTCGACGGCGACGAACTCGTCCTCATCAAGCGCACCAAGCCCGGGAGGGAGCCGTACTGGGTGTCGGTCGGCGGAGGGGTCGAGGAGGACGACGCGACCATCGAGGCAGCTCTGCACCGGGAGGTGTTCGAGGAGCTGGGCGGCAAGCTGGAGCGCGCCGAGCTCGTCCACCTGATCACCGACGAGCTGGAGTGCGGCGTCGGCGTGCAGCACATCTTCGCCGCGCGCCTGGAGTCGATGGACCTGACCGCGCGTACAGGGACGGAGTTCTCCAAGCCGGAGCGGGGCGGGTATGAGGTGGTCCGCGTGCCGTTCACCGTCGAGGCCGTCCGCGAGCTGAACCTGATGCCGCCGCAGCTCGCCGACTTCATCGCCGCGAACACGGACGCGATCGTCTCCGTCCTCGACACCCCGATCCGCGAGGCGTGAGCAATGGCGCAGGTCCCGGACTTCGTCAGCCTCAACGGCCCTGACAACGTGGGCAAGACGACCCACCTGGTGCGGCTGGCCGGGCGCTGGGCTGGCTTCCAGCCGCTGGGGTCGGTCCACGAGCACGACCCCGAGCCGTGGGCACGGGTGGCGGCCGGCGACTACGCCCGGTGGTGGTTCGAGACTTCCACGACCGTCGAGCTGACTGAGATGCTGCTCGCCGGCCACGCCAAGCGGGCCGCCGCCCGCGAGGCCGGCCGTACGGGGCTGCTGGACAGGGGCCTGCCCATGCTCCTCGCTGTGGCCACCGCGACCTGCGTGGTCAAGGACGGGCTGACGGTCGGCGAGGCGTTCACGACCGTGATGGGCATCGCCGGTTCGCGGGCCACCGTACCGGAGACCGCGTTCCTCCTGCTGCCGTCCCTCGACGCCGAACGCGGCTACGCCATCACGAGCGCCCGCGAGGGCCGCCCTTGGACCGGGGTGTACCCGGCCTATCAGAAGACGCTGCACGCGGTCCTGCTCCACCAGGTCGACCACGGCGCATACACCGCGGTCGTGGACTGCGAGGGCCTCTCGCTGGACGACGTCCACGCCGACGTACTCGGCCATGTCGGCCTTCCACGACTCACCGACGGGAGTCCCCGATGACCCAGAACTCTCCGCCCCTGGTCCTGCCACCTGGTCTGTCACGGGCCATAGCCACGCTCCAGGACAAGGACCGGCATCGCCTGGACGACACCGTCACCTGGCTCCACACCGTCAACGGACGCCTGTGGAACGCCGAGGACCGGGTGCGCGGCGCCTTACTCTCCGCCGCCCAGGTCGCCGACTGCAAGCGGGAGATCGATCAGCTCAACGCCGAACGCAACGCGCTCGCCGAGCGGGCCGACGAGGTCCTCGGCTCGCTGGCGGACGCGGGCCGCGCCGACGCGCCGCTGCACACCGAGACGCTCGCCTCCGTCGTCGACCGCTTGTCGGTCCTGACGCTGCGGATCTGGCACAGCGAGCGGGCGGCGGCCCAGGACGAGCTGGCCCGCCGGCGCGTCCCCGCCCTCCACGGCCAGCAGGAGGAGCTGTGCGCCGCCCTCGACGCGCTGGTCGCCGATGTCGTGGCCGGCCGCCGTCGGCTTCCCGTACCGGCCCGCTTCAAACTGTACGGTCGGGACGACGCCGCCCCGACGGAGGTCAAGCCGAGCCGGCACCTGCGCCGGGTTCTCGCCTTCGGTGGGCTGAGCGAGTGTGGCAAGAGCACCAGTGCCGAGTTCGTCCAGCGCACGTGTGGTGCCCAGCGTCTCAAGATCGGCTTTCTGTTGCGGCAGGCGGCCCACCGGGAGGGCCTCGCGGACCCGTACGCGCTCTCGGCCCACCGGCAGGCTGAACTGCTGCTCGGCGAGCTGAACCGCTTCGCGGACGCCCACATCGACATGAGGCTGTTCACCATCGAGTCCGTCCACGACGACGCCTCGATCGCCGCGCTCAAGCAGCTCATGGGCGACACGCTCCAGATCGTCTATCTGGATGCCTTCTTCGCTGTACGCGTCGAGCGGTCTGGCACTCCGGCCCAGGCCGTTGCCGCGAAGGACGAGATCAAGATGAGCCGCGGCGCCCACCAAGTCGCCGCGCTCGCCGACCACGTCATCGACAACACCGGCAGCATCGCCGCCCTCCGCGCCCGCCTCCGGCGCATCGCCGCCCCGCCCGTCGCCACAACACTGCGTGTGGCCACCCCGTACGGGCTGGGCCTGCCGGCCGCCGTCGCCTCGGCGACGGCCGACTTCACCGACGCGGTACGGGAGTACGGTCTCGGCGTCCGGCTCGTCGCCCTAACCGGAAGCCCCGGCGAGGGCAGCTGGATCGCTGGCTGGTCCGACCTGGACCTCCTCGTGATCGCCGAACACGAGGCCATCGGGCGGGTCCACGAGGCCCTGGAGCAGTACCGGACCGCCCTGGGCGGTGCGGCCTCCGTCGGCCCCACCCTCGTCACCCCTGGCGAACTGACCGCACGGCGCCTCACCCCGCGCCTGGCGTTCGTCCTCCACCAGCTCCAGCAGGGCAGCCCCGTCCTGCACACCGCACCCGGCCTCGAACTGCCGACCATCGGCCGAGACGAGCTCGCGTTCGCCGCCGTCCGCGAACTCCCGCAGGTCATGCTGACCATGCGCCGCCTGCGCGCCGACGCGGAGCCGACCACCCTGCGGCAGCTCTACAAGCACCTGGTGCTCGCCTGCCGCCTCCTCCTGCGCGAGCACAACCAGTGGGAGTCCGGTCCCGACCGGATCCTCGCAGCGGCCTCCCGCCTGCCGGGCCTGCCCGCTGTGTCGGTGCCTTTCCTGGCCGAGATTGCCAGTGCCTGGCGCGACGGCGACGCCGAGATCGTCCTCAAACCCGTCACCACGGCCGTCGATCAGCTCCTCACCTGGTACGCCTCCCAGCTCACCGCCTGAACGGCCTTCCTTTCCTTCCTCTTTCTCCGTCCGACAGGAGCTTCGCCATGCCCGAAACCATCGCCGCGCCCTCGTTCTCCGCCCGGATCGTCGAGCGCCTCAGCGTCGGAGCCACGAGCCGCCGCGAGCGCGTCATCCACTCCTTGGACGGCCTGGAGCACCCGGTCCACCCCGACACCCTGGCCCACACCGGGGCCGACCTATGGCGTCTGCTCCAGGAGCAGGTGCCGGACGGACTCGACTCCGTGGACTTCCTCCTCGGCCTGGACGCCGGCGGCATCCTGCCGACCGTCTCCCTCGCAAGCGCCGCCCACCTCCCGTACAAGATCGCCTGGAAGCTCCACCTCCCCCTCGACGGCGCGGTCCGCTTCAGCGAGCCCCACGCGATGCGCACCGACGTTTTCGCGTACGGCATCGCCCCTGGCCAGCGGATCGTCATCGTCGACGACGAGATCACCACCGGCCGGACCCTGGCCGACCTCACCTGCCGCCTCCGCGAGGCCGGCGCCGTCCCGCTGGCGGCGGCCTGCCTGGTGGAGGACACCACCCGCGGAGCCCGCGACCTGCTCACCGACCTCGGTCTGCCGCTGGTCTCGCTCACCACGATCGAGGGCGTGGCATGACCACGGTCGCCCCGGCGGGGATCCGGTTCCACCCCGGTTCCCTGGTCGTCCCTGCCGAGGCCGTCCACACCACCCCACTCGGGTACGACCGGGATGGCGTTCCCATCGGCGCACCGCTCCCGCTCGCCGCCTCCGCCGAGCTCGTCCAACGCCTGAGCGGGTGTGGTGAGGTCGTGGTGGCTTTCGAGGGGAAGCTCGGCGATACCCTCCTCGCGCTGTCGGGGGTGCGGGCGGTCCTCGACTGGCTGCGGCTGCGCTCGGTTCGCGTGGCCGTCCGGACAGTGGGTCCGTACGTGGGGCTGATCGCCCGCACCGGGCTGCTCACGCGGCCCCAGGCCACCGCGCCCAGCGGCTGGCGGGCCGTGATCGGCGACCGCGCGGGGGTTGAGGCACAGGGCTCGACGTCGGCGGTGAGCCTGGTGCTCGATCCGGCCGCCCCGCCCTGCTGGTTGACCGACGGCCGTGCCCACCCGGACCTGCCCGCCCGTCACTACCTGGCGATGGAGCGCCGCCTCGGCATCCGCCTGCCCGCAACGGCCCCCTTCGCTCCCGCCCTCGCGACCGGCCCGAACAACCTCGTGGAGGAACTACGCTCGGTGGGCTGGCTGGGCGACCTGAACATCGCCGCCATCACCGCCACCAGCTGGCCGGAGCGCAAGGACTACACCGCCCAGCGCTACATCACCCTGGCCGAGCACATCGCCGAGGCCCACCAGGCCCAGGCCCGGTTACTGCTCATTGGCGGCAACCCGGGCGACGGCCTCCGCATCACCGCAGAGGCGCCTCGACGCCACGTGCAGGTGCTCCGCCTCGACGGGATGCTGGCCGACCACCTCGCCGACCTCTTCCCGCACTGCCACCTGATCGTCGGCAACGACACCGGCCTCACCCACCTCGCCGCGATGGCGCGCGGCGGGGAGTGCAGCGGCCCGCCGGTCATCGGCCTGTACGCGCGCCACAGCCACAGCAAGTGGCGCACCGGCCTGCCGCACCATCACGCCGTCGCCACCGACCTGTCCAACCGCATGCACCAGGGCGACCTCTGCCCCGTCCGCGACGCCATCGCCCCGGACACGGACGTGCATATGGACGCCTTCCCGCCCGCTGCGCTGGCCCAGGTCGGCCTGGAACTCCTCGACGGGGTGAGGCCATGACCATCCGGCTTCCCATCCGGCTCGGTCCGGTACGGCGCTTCACCCGCAACCTGCTCTGCCCCGTCGACTTCCTCGGCCGCCCGCTGCTCCTGAAGTACACCCGCAATGCGACCGAGGCCCGCGAGGAGATCCGCGGCCATGCCCGCCTGGCCCGGCACTACCGCGTCCCTGCCCTCCACACCCACCTGCGCGTGCCGGGCGGGCACCTCCTCGCGTACGAACGCCTCCCCGGCGGCACCGACCAGGGCCTCCTGCTCGACCTCCTCAACACGGACCAGCCGAGCAGTGACCTCCACACATACATGGACCGGCTCACGACCGCATACCGCGAGGTCATCCTCGCGACAGCATGGCCGGCCGATCCGGCGCACGTCGTCCGCAAGCTGTACTGGGACCGCGCGGCACCCGGCGGCCGGCTCGACACGTACTACGCCGGCAAGGACTTCCTGATCGCCGACGGCCTCATCGACGTCCCGGTCTCCCGCCTCGACACCTACACCCTGAACATCAACGGACTCCGACACCACCTGGACTGGGCCGCCACCCTCCGCTGGCTCCGAGCCCACTTCGCCACGGCCGAGCCGGTCTGGGTGGCCCTCACCCAGGGCGATCCCACCGACGTCAATCTGGCCCACCCGCTCGCCTGGTTCGACTACGACACCGCCGGAATGAACAGCATCCCCGGCGAGTTCGCCAACTTCCTCTGGTACGCCTCCACCCTCGGCGGCTGGCTCGTCCCCACGTACAACCCGACCGCCTTCGCCGACCACCCCGCCACCTTCACCCACGTCCCGGCCAACACCCCCGAGCTCCGGCGAGCGGACATCGACCACACCACGAGCACCATCCACATCGGCTACGCCCCGCGCCTCTCGGCTCGCCGGCGAGTCGCCGTGACCGCGTACTGGAACCAGCTCGTGCAGCCGGTCGCCGACCGGCTCTGGCCGGGCGCGGACCTGAAGAATCTGCTCCGCCCCTACCTGGCCATGCGCATCCTCGGCGTCTACAACCTGGCCGACCTGGCTCCCGAGGACCGGCTCGTCCTCCTCGCCCGGCTCGCCGAGGCCGTGAGCCCCACGTTCGACCCGACCACCTACTTCTGCCCGCTGGAGTCGCCATGCCCGGCCCCTTGAACAGCCGCATCGCCCTGGTCACCGGAGCCACCGGCGGCCTCGGCTTGGCCATCGCCCGCCGCCTCGCAGCCGACGGCGCGAACGTCGCCCTTGCCCACTTCAACGACGACCAGGCCGCAGCCGAACTCACCGCCCACATCACCGACAGCGGCGGCACCGCCGTCCCCCTGGGAGCCGACCTCCGCGACACTGAGTCCGTACGCGCCCTCTGCCACCGAGCCCGAGACGCACTCGGCCCGATCGACATCCTGGTCAGTAACGCCGGTGCCTACCCCCGCCGGCCGTGGCCGGAGACGACGCCGACCCGCTGGGACGAGGCCCTGGCCACCAACCTGACCAGCCACTACCTCCTCGCCCACGAACTCACTCCCACCATGATGGCCGCCGGCTGGGGCCGGATCATCACCATCGGCTCCGTCCTCGCCACGGCGGGCCGCCACAACCTGTCCGGCTACATCAGCGCCAAGGCCGGCCTCGAAGGACTCACCCGCGCCCTCGCCCGCGAACTCGGCCCCGCCGGCATCACCGCGAACTGCGTCGCCCCCGGCTCCATCCGCGTCCCCGCCGAGGACACCGTCGTCGACGACCCGGAGGCCATGACCGCCCGGCAGCTCGCCCGCCAGTGCGTCCAGCGCCGAGGCCGCCCGGACGACGTCGCAGCCGCCGTCGCCTTCGTCGCCACCAACGACGCCGGCTTCATCACCGGCCAGACCCTGCGCGTCGACGGAGGCTGGATCCTTGGCTGACATCTGGCTCATGCGCCACGGCGCCTACGAAGGCCACCGCCCCGGCTACCACGCCCCGCACGAGGCCGCCCTCACGCAGGAGGGCCGCGACCAGGTACGCCGCTCCCTCCCCCTCCCCGAGGGCATCACCGCGATCGTCACCAGCCCGATCCCCCGTGCCCGTCAGACCGCCACCCTCGTCTCGCACCTAACGGGCCTGCCGATCGTTGCCATCTCCGGCCTTCTCGCCGAATGGCGCGCACCCAGCATCGTCCTCGGCCGCACCGCCGAGACCTACCCGCCGGCCTACCGCGCCTGGCGAGCCCGCCGCCTCGCCAACCCCTCCCTACGCTGCGAAGACGGCGAAAGCCTCACCGACCTCCACACCCGTGCCCGCCACTGCGCCGCCTTCCTCCACCACGCCGCCCAACGCCACGGCCCCCTCCTGGCCGTCTCCCACACCCTCCTCCTCGGCGTCCTCTCCCACCCCCAGGAAGGCCCCGCCGCATTCACCACCGCAGCGAAGGCGCCCTGGCAGTTCGCCGAGATCCGTCTCCTGCCCGCCCACCAACGTGGCCTGGTCCAGGGATTGGAGAAGGCCGTCTTGGAGAGTCTGCGATCGAGCTTTTCCACACACGTCGATGTGCTAGCCGAATGATCTGACACCGGGACGGGGACATGCCCTGCAACGCGGCCGCGGGCACGGGGACCGGCGGCTGACACCAGCGTGTAGCAGGGCGCGCGGGGCCGCACCACGAACGAGGCACGGGGTAACCGAAACGAACACCGGTTTCCGGGTGGCCCTACTCAGATGCCTTCCGAATGGGTGTCTACGGGGAGCATGCAGCTGGCTCCATACCTTTCGCGTCTGGATGGTGGTTGCTCCGGCCCGTCGACTGCGTTTTGCTGGGAGGCATGGCACAGTCCCTCACTCCTCAGGCTCTGGAACAGCAGCGTGGGTTCCGAGGTATGAGCGTGAAGGAGCTGGCCGAAGCCACTGGTGTCTCACCTGCGTCTGTACGCCGCTGGGAGGCCGGAACACAAGCGGTAAGCGACCGAGCTTTCGGGCGCCTACTGAAGGTGCTGCGCTGTGATGCGCAAGACTTGACTGCGGGCGAACGGGGGACTGAGACGCTGCAGGATCTGCGTCGTCGGGCGGGTATGAGTACCGCCGAGGTCGCTTCGCTGCTTCGCCGTAAACGAGCGTCGCAAGGTCTGCACATCAGCGCTGAGAAGATACGTGACCTTGAGCGTGGCCGCCCGGTACGGGGGCGGACTTGGCTGTCGCCCGAAACCCAAGGTCGAGTGGCACGGATGCTGGCACAGGTCTACGGAATTCCTGACCGCGTAGTCATTGATGCCTGGCGCCGCACGCGCCCGAACGACGCGGCCCCCGCGCTTCCAGCTCGTCGACCTCGCAACGCGTCCGAGAGAGCACTGACAACCTGGTGTGAGCTCAACGAGCGGCAGCGCAGCTACCTGACGTGCATCTTCCATCAGGATCAGGAAGCAGAAGAGGAACAGCGCCAGAGCCGCTATGCAGGGGAGGCCCAGCGGCCCGCTGCAGCGTGGCGACGGTTGACCTTGGCACTCAGTGCGCCAGCCGACCTTGTCGGCTTCACCCGCATCCAGGAGCGGCTCCGGGAGGCCGGCATTCACGATCCGGGGACCGGGTCCTCCGTGAGCGCACTGGACAGGCGGGGCCTGATCACGGTCTATCGGGATCGCCTGTACGTCGATGGACTGGGGGATGTTCCGCGTACGCGCGTAGAAATGACTCGGCACGGCCGAGCGGTCGCACGCGCAGCGCTCGGGGTTAATCCCGCTCCAGCACCGCCCGCAGCACTACTGTCGCCGTGGCTATGGAAAATCGTGGTTCGCGTCGCACGGGCAGGGACGCAAGGTGTGGACGGCAGCCTCGCTGGGCGGGGACCGCACTACCTTGCCGTGGGTCAGAGCCCCGACGGGCGCACACCCAGCCGCGGCTTCATTGTTCTGCGTCTCCCTGACGGAGCGGACCACGGACCGTACCGCTGGTTCCTCACCGATTCCGGCCAACGCCATATCAAGGACCACATCGATACCTACCGCTCTTTGTATCCAAGCGTCGACACTGATCCGATCGCACCAATGTTCACCTGATCACACGATGGAGTGAGACCGAAGCCCATTGTCAGTGCAGTGTCGTAGCCTCCCCACCGATGACGCGAAACGGAGACACGACCACGGTCCAGCAGACCCATGTCCTGCTGGAAATCGTCAAGGCATTCGCGGTGTGTGAACACGCGATGGCTGCCGGGGAGCTGACCAGCCCCCGGCGTCTGGACCGCCTCATGGAAGCCCACGGGATTCTGATGGCTGCGTGTGGCCCCGGCCACCACATCCCCTTCGACGAATTGATGGGCAGACTCATCGGTGAACGGGCGGGTTCCCTTGAGCGGCTGCTGCCCGAGTGGCTCAACACCGAGGAGCTCGCGGGCGTAAGGCTCTTGGAGAGCGACGGCGTCGCAACCGAGGACGGCTTCGACTTCCGGCACGAAGCTCAGCGTGTCATGCGCGCCGCGGAGAAAGTCGGGAAGTTCAGCGGCCAGGTCACCAAGCCCAAGTTGGATGACGAGTACAGCCAAGAGTCCGTCTTCAGCGCGATCAAGGGCCCCTTCTACGAGAGGCACCGCAGGACGCTGGTCGAGAACCCGACCGTGCCGAGGAAGGATCTGGCTACCCTCAACCTGCCTTCCCGGGCTAACGACTTCTACCACCCTATCGCTCAATACGCGCAGTACAGCGGCTGGTGGTGGCCCTGTCCGGCCTGCCAGTGGCCGATGAAGGTGACGACAGACCGATCCAGCGGGCGTATCCGCGGCCAAGTACGCTGCCTGTACCCCTGGCACGATGAGACAGGCGCGTCATACGAGTTCGTCGTGACCACTCGCCGGAAAACGGCTCCCGAGCTGCACCCGACGTTCGAGTGCCGAGTGCCGTCGGGCCGATTCGCCCCGCTGTGGACCGGTGCTGTTCCGCTCGTGCCGGAGGCCAGAGCGGTGGCGGAGACGGTAGCGCTGGTGCGACCGGTGTGGCGATACACCGTTGTGCCTGGGCTTCCCGAACTGGCTCTGCATTGGGCCGTGTCAGCCAGCCTAGACAGCACTCCCTGGACGTCGCATCTGTGGCCCAACGGGGATCAGTGTGACCTGTGGGTGACTCATGAGGACAACGATGAGCCGCGCTTCATGGCCGACTTCAAGGACTACACCTGGCCAAATCACCTGGTCAGCAAACTCGACATGGATGGCGGCGACCGGGGCGGAGCCGAGTATCTGGTGGTGCCCGACCATCGTAGGGAGCAGGTGGATCAGCTCAACGCGGTGTGCCGCAGACACGGGATGAAGGCAGCAATGACCGCGACGGACTACCTGGAGATGGTCGTCAAGCACGTCAAGAGAGGCCAGGCATGAGCGGGGACATGACAGGGACGGAGGCCGGCCTCGCCGGAGCGCTCGCGCTGGCAGCGCACTACTTCCCGCGCAAGGACGACGAGGGACATGTTCTGGCCGGCTTCGAGGAAGCCACGTTCTTCGCTCACCGCAAGCCGCAAGCCTGGTCGGAATGGCCGAACTTGCCCGCCGCCGAGCGGAACCTGATCCGCCAGGTGATGACCTTGATGGCCCAGGAATGGACGGACCCGAAGAAGCTCAGGACTTCAGTGCTCGCCATGCTCGGAGTGCTGTCGTCCGAGCCGGACATCGCAGACCGATCGGGAGGCTCGCTGCGTTTGCCGCCCGGAGACCCGCACCTGGCAGACGCAGCGATCCCCCGGATGGGAGGTGACTTCCTCGGATACGTGCAACGCGTCACCGGCCCCTTCTTCACCTTCGGTAAGCGCCCCAAGGCCCAGGCATTCGCCGGCCCCGGAAAACTGAAGACGAGGACTGCCTACCTGGGCCCGGAGCACGGCACAACCAGCCGGGAGATCCATATCCCGGCAACGCCGGGCTTCCTGGAAGCACCCGGACACGAAGTTCTGCCTCAGGTGCACACCCGCCCACAGCGCGACCGGGTCGCACCGACCGTGGATCAGCTGTTGGAGGTCGCCAAGACGCTCAGCGGGCAGGACAAGAGCGTCCGCTACCTGCACAAGGTGCTTAAGCGGTTCTTCAAGAGCATGAAGACGACGACGGGGACGCTGACCGAACTCGACCTGACTGCTGGCGATCTGCAGCTGCTGAACGCTCCCACAGGAAGCGGCAAGACCGTCCTGGTGAGGGTTCTGGCCTCCTGGGCTGCCCTGAACGACCGGCGCATCGCTCTCGCCGTCACAGACGTCCGGGCCACCTTGGAGATGGCCTGGGACATCAACAACGACCTAGCCTATCTCCACAAGATCAAACGTCTTACCGAGCGTGCTCACTGCACGCCGTTGATGTCCCCGTCAAGCATGCACCGGCGCGCCATGGATTACGCAGCCCTGGGCACCTCCACCCAGATCGACGAGTGGGACCGTCGCGCCAAAACGGACATCGGCCTTCTGTCGACAGGATGCGCGCAGCGGGCGCTGATGGACCCGCCCACCCTGTACCCCTACGGGGAAGAGAACTGCACCTCGCTGACCTCTGAGGCCACTGGCTCCAATCGGCTGACCTGCCCGTTCGCACCGACGTGCGGCAAGTTCCAGCAGTTCTATCGAGCCACCAACGCGGCCGTCATCGTCACCAACCATGCAAACCTGCTCGAAGGACGCACTCGCATCGGTGTCGTGCTGGACGGGCAGGAGTTCCGCGGTCAGGCGCGCGGCACCCGGGGCATGAGCGTCCTGGAGATGACCCTGCGCTCCTGCGATGCCCTGGTGATCGACGAGATCGACGCCTTCCAGACAGCAGCGATCAGCCGCTGCACTTCGGAAATCACTCTCGCCTCCCGGAAGAGGACAACCGCACTGCGGGAGATCGACTCCGACGCGAAGAACCTTCCCGTTGTCCACGAGATGGGGCTCGTCTCACCAGTCAGCCATGCCCGCATCATGGCCGAGATGCTGCTGCTGTGGCTCTGCTCCGGACGTGGGCTGAAGTTGAATCCCGGCAACGAAACGGACGGCCCCGACGGCGCCGGCCGCGACAACACCGGCTGGCGTCTGGCCCACTCACGGGACCGCGAGATCCTCCAGATCCTCTTTCCCGAAGCGACTGCGGCCGAGGACATCCCGCCCGAGCTGTTCGCCTTCCTCAACGAGATCATGCCTGCCCGCTGGTACGGCTCCGAGCCGGACGAGGAGGAGTTCGATCTCCCCGAAGGCGCGGACTGGGACGCCGTTCAGACCGCCCTGATGACGCTCACAGCGCAGCGCGGCCAGGACCATCTCACGGACACCCGCGACGAGATGCGCAAGCTTCTCCTCGGGCTCGTGCCCGACGCGCACCGGCAGGCTGCGGTGATCAACCTGCTGGTCACCCGGACGGTGCTGCGTGAACTCGACGGCGCACTCGACGAACTGCGCGCGCAGGCACAGACCCTGCGTTACCTGGACCTGGGCTCTGTCCGCAAGATCCTTGAGACCATGCGCAGCAGCACGGTGGCCACTCTGTACCCCCTGGCAATGCTGGGCCGCTCCATTCACGGCTATCAGGTCAAAGGCATGGACAACAAGGAGAAGGAAGCCGAGCTCCTCTCCCGGTCGTTCGGAGGTGATCCGCATACGTTCGTTTCCGAACTAGGCGGCCTCACATCGTTGTTGATGGCCGGCGTACAGCGACCAGTCATGGGGCTGTCGGCCACCGCCTACCTGCCACAGGCCGTGCAAGAGCACATCCACGCCCCGGTGCGATGGTGGCTGCCCGATACACGCCCCGAATCCATCGTCACCCTCGCAACCCCCGTACGCAGTGGCGCCGGCGACGCGATGCGCATCGGTGGTCTGCCGCCGGAACTGAAGCCCAAGGCCCTGCGAGATCTCGGGCGGGGTCTTTACGAGCAGCAGCTCGCCCGACGCCTGACCCACCTGGAGAAGCGGGAGCCGGAACGAGCTCGTGTCATTCTCACCGTCAACTCCTACGAGCAGGCCGCCCACCTCGCTTCCGGAGTGGCGCAAGCCGACGGTCTGAACCACCGAGTCTGCCTGCTCGTGAAGAAGGCAGAGAAACAGAACTACGAGGAGAACCTGCCTCCTCACGTGGACAGGATGGTCCGCGAGGAACTGAAGGATTTCCCCGACCGCGGGGAAATCCTGATTGCCCCCCTCGCTGTCATCGGACGAGGTCTGAACATCGTCGTGGGCACACGCTCCGCAGTCCGCGACATCTACCTCTGTGTCCGGCCCGTCCTGAGCATCGAGGACACCGACTGGATGCATGCGAGCGTCAACGCCGCTGGCGTCAACACCCTCCCGGTAGGCGGCAGCGATACTCCGCTGGCCGAGTTGCGCAGCGCCGGCGAAGCCTCCTGGAAGCAACTCTCCAAGATCCTCCGCTCCCCGGCCCGGTTCTCCAATATGGACCACGACCTGCGCAAAGAACTCGTCGCAGGAATGCTCGTCTTGCTTATCCAGCTCGCCGGCCGAGCCCGCCGCGGCGAAACCGACATGACCCTGCACATCGTGGACCACGCCATCCACGACCAGAAGTTCAGCTCCGACCTGGCGACGATCATCAAGCAGATCTATGCAGACTGGAACCCCGAGCAGCGCGCAATTATGAATGAGCTCTACGGTCAAGCACTTCAGGCATTCCTCACCTACGCAGGACTCGATCGCGAGATGCTCTGAACGAGCTACATCTGCCCCCGCCCTCCTCCGGTGCAGGCGGGGGCTGCTTTCCCTGTTCGGGAGAAAAGCCGAGAGAAGAGGTAAGACCGTCCATGGGGCGTCGCAGCACGCAGCGGGATCTCACCGCACACACCACATCGATCAAGTGCACCCCACAGCTCCTGGACGGCATGACCGCCCTGGTCTGGGACTTCGGTGACTACCACTCGCCAACGCGCAGAGCCTGGCGCGACCTGGGCAGCACGGCCACCCGTAACAGCAAGCGGATCGCTGGCGTACAGGACTCCGACCCCTTCCTGATTCCGTACTCCATCGCGGTCACCGTTCTCCAGCAGATCACCGACGGGTACGTGTACCTGGACAGAAACCTGGCGTTCATGGTGACGCTCAGCCCCGTGGAACCCGGCGTCCTCAAGAACGTCTTCACCTACCTGGAAGGGATCGTCCGCAGGATTCCTCTCGACGAGATCCCGTTCATGGACGAGCCCGCCCTGGCGAAACTGGTGGCCGGCGTCACGCCGCAGTCGCTCAGCCTCGCCGAGAACATCCTCGCCCAGCAGGACGGCAGGCCAGCCAGCCCTGACAGCTGGGCTTATCAGGCGGTGAAGTGGCATATCGCGAAGAAGCTGGCCGCTAAACCGCTCTTGGACACGGAAGTGGAACCGGTCCGTGAGCCGTACGAGACGAAGGACGGCGTGGCGAAGGAACGCATCGTCGACTGGCAGCCGTCCACCAACACCGCGGCCGTGCATTACCGACCCGACAGCGACGGCGATCTGATCGCATGGGATCACCCCATCGGCCCGCTGTTCGCCTCCCTGGCCCACCCCGTCAACATCAGTGAAGCTGCCACCGCCCGTCCCAAGGACCCCACGCGGGCGCAAGTCCAATACGCCATGTCCCGCGTCTCGGTGAAGATGGCCACCTACACCGCCGAGCCCAACCCCGTCCTGAACCTGAACGCACACATCCGCCGTGTCAACAACACCGTGGTCCACGCGCGCACTGCCTTGCTCGATCAAGGGACGCAGCGCCCCCTGCTGTCCCTCTCTCTGGACGGATGGGGCCTGCGCCAGGCGAACAAGCACGCGCTGGAGATCCTGGCAAAACTCGACGCCGACCGGACAGCGCTCACGACGTTGGAGGAACGCGTTGCCGACGAACGCCACCGCCTGAACCTCAGGGACGAAAACGGCAAGAGGATCGACATCCTCACACCCGCGCCCGGCACCATCCGGCCGACCATGCCCAAAACGGACTCCTTCGCCGTCGGTACCGGCGCCGGCATCTACCAGCTCTCTCTTCTCCAGGACCAGATCCGGCGCGCCTTCGGCGACGTCGTCTCTCTGCTCGAACTGAAGTCGAAAGGGAACGTCTTCGGCAAGCGGCACCACGAACCCGTCACCTCGACGCAGGAGAAGGAGAAGAAGAAGCGAAAGAGCGACGGGGATTACATCGACCTCATCGGCAATCCCTCGCCCGACAGCATCCGGCGCTCCATCGAAGCAGCCGGCTACACCAAACTCCGCATCCTGTGCCTCTGGTACCGGGACGAGACCCTCACGCGCATGATCCATGGTCTCGCCCACCCCTACGGCCTCGATCCGGAACGCATCGACCCCGACCCCAACGGAAAGGACACCACGCCCCTCGCGGAGGGCATCGAGGCAGTCTTCTGCAACGCCGAGACTCTGCTGAAGCACGGCCCTGGAAAGGAGAGGGCCTCGGACGCCGATGCCCTCATCAGCCAGTTCGCGGAACCGGACGTGCTCCTCGCGGCCTGGTGCGAGACGGAGCTCCCCGTCCGCGGAGAAGAGCACGAAGGCATGAAGCCCGCCGAGGTGAAATCCGCCCTCGCCGAGAATGACGCCAAACACCAGGTAGTACGGGAGCTCGCAAAGGCCGCAGTGCCGTCTCAGTTCTTGGTCGGCCGCACCTACGACCCGTTCACCAAGTCGTTCAGCATCGTCAAGAAGCCCGCTGCGGCGTTCGAAGACCACCGCGTCTACATGGGCCAGCTGGACTTGTACCGATCGTGCGGCGTGATCGACGACCGGTTCGAGCGTGCTCTCTACCCTGAAGACGACCCCTATCCGTTGCCCCGCATGGCCTTTGTGGGCATCCATATCCGCAAGCAGGCCACCGATCGCAAGTACAAGGGACAGCCCAAGAGGATCATCACCGTCACCGCGGTGATCCCGTCCCGCAAGGCCGGCGAGACCTGGCGCATGCTCGGTTGGAGCAACATCCACCCGCAGTGGGAGCACTACGCGCGGGCGCAGAGCAATTTCCATGCCTCCAACTACCCTCTGCACACGCAGGACGGCCAAGGTGAAATGCAGCGTTGGGCACAGGCCGGCGAGGACGTCCGTACCGCCCTCCAAGACCTCAGCGACGAGCTCGATGGGCTCCCGTACGCCCTGATGATCGACGGTCATGCCAGCCGCCGCGTGTGGCCGGGCCTGCATAACAACAAGCAGGGCCTCACCCCGGACCCGGACGACCCGCGCCTGTGGCTTCCGGGGAGTGGCCTGCCCGCTTCCTGGAACCCCGTCAGCATCATCCGCATGAATTGCGCACAGGCCGAGATGCCGCGACTCGTATCCGTCACCGAGAAGCTGAAGAACGGCACCACCAAGCCGCTCAAGACCTCCAGCGACCTCTACTACCCGGAAGAACGTCCCGAGGGGCATCCCTGGTTCCTGTTTACCGAGCCCCGCAACTACGGTAAGAAGCGCCACGGACAGTGGAAGACCCGATGGCGCGCGGATCCCGGCAAGGCGTCAAAGAACGCTGACGAGCGCAAGGAAAACGAACTCAACTCCCCCTGGTACAGCATGACCACGCGCGAAATCACTCCGATGTACACACGCAGCGGGTACGAGCGCGAAGCCCTCGCCGTCGCCGCAGCCCGACTCAGCCACCAGGCACTCTCGTGGTCCGACCGAACCCGCTACCCCGCGCCACTTCACGCCGCACTGCAAATGGACCTTGGTCACCCTCAATTCCGACGCTCCGAACCAAAAGACCAAGAGAGCATCGAGATCCTCAAGGAAGCCTGCGGCACCGACGCATAATCCGACGTCGGCCCAGCCGTCGAGATCCTGATCACGAATGACCATGCTGAATTGGAACTGCTGCTCCACGGACGCTGGCAGAATCGGTGCGCTGCTTCAGTCGAGACACGTACCAGTTCTGGTCGGACGACGGCAGGCCACGGAGCATGCCGGGCTGCAAGAACACGTCAGAAGCATCGCCGACATCGCGGAGCAAGCACTTTCAAGGCCCGGATCCCCCACTGGCCTGACGTGCTCCGAGGGCTCCTAAACGATCACCGAAGGCCGGAGCTGGCTGGTCTCAGTCCCGGTCTCATTCACCTCTGTTCAGGAGCGTTCGGACGGGGCTGTCCCAAACGATCCGCCGCAGGTCAGGACACCCATGACCTCCGCCGGACATCCATACGAACATTTGGACGTGTTGGGGGCAACCCCTCACGAGTTCGAAATCTCGTATCCTCCGCCATTGCTCTCACCGAGCAATACGTCGAAGGGCCCACCGTTTCGGTAGGGCCCTTCTTCGCTTCCTCAGGCCCCGTTGTCCTCGTTCTTGTCCACAGGCCCGGGTTCAGAAAGCCGAGGCACGCGGGCACGTCGCGCCGGTGCGGTGGGCTTCGTGGAGCGACGACAAGCCCGCCGAGGCCCAGATCGGCGGAGTCTCCCACCGCATCGTCGGCTTCTTCACCATCGACTGGTCCTCGGCGGACTCCCCGGTTCGACCTCGTGTAGTTCGTCTTCGGTGACCAGGGCGACGACCCCGCATCCCGCTTTTGTGGAAATACAGCCATGAGCGGCCAATTCAGCGCCCTATGGGGAAAGGTATCTGCATCCGCATGGCCTGAATCACACTCTTGTCGTCGATATCAGCGATTCCTACCGTCCTGTGCCATGGACTCAACGGCCTTCAACGTGATCAAGCGTCTCGATGACCCCCTGACCGTGCAGGTGCACTCATCACCCGAGCTCATCGTCGGAGTGGGGAAGGCGGCCGCAGCCATCGACCGCGAGCGGGCGAAGAGGAAGACCACGGGCGAAGGCCACGGCCCCCGCAAGGCGGACGTGTGTCACCTTCCCCGAACCGAGCGTGGCCTGCTACAGATAACTCCTTGGGACATCCTCGCGACGTTCGCACGCGCTACGACCTTGGCTCGACAGGGTCGGGGCAGAGGGCTGGCAGAGCATTGGCAGGGCCTGAAGTACTGCCGGGCCTTCGCCGCCGACCGACACGGAAGCCTGCGCCTCACTGAGGAAGGGAAGGCCCCCGAACTGTCCTATCGGGGTATGCAGGCGAGAGAGCTGGGCCGGGCGTTCGGGCTCGCTGTCGCGGAACGAACGCTGCGCGAGCGGTATCCGGACCACCTGATCAGCATCGTCGACACGGACACCGTGCTGCTCCCCGGCTTCGCGCGGACCAAGCCGGCCGCAACTCTCGGCGCGAGAGCGCGGCCGGACTTCCTGCTGGAGGCATGGCGCCCCGGGGAAGGATCGCGGGTCTTCGTGGTGACCGTGAACGGCAACCACCAGGCCGTGAAGCCGAAGACATCCGCAAGCTCTCGCACGACGTACAGACAACTGGACCGGGGCAGCGAGCGGGTGGAGCGATTCCATCTGGGACAGGGCAACGAAACCCCCGCGCTCATCACTTCGACCGAGTTCCTGGCGTCCGCCGGTGTGACCGTCCACGTCCTGCACGCGGAAGGGGACATCAGGCTCCCGGTACGGCCGTCGTCGGGTGCGTATTCAGCCGATGTGGCCATCGGACGCCGAGCCCTGCCGTACGTGAACTCGGTAGCCGACTCGACACAGGGCAGGGAGGACCGGCACAACTCCTTCCTGATCCCCGAGAAGGAGTTCTCGTGGTTCGGCCGAGTGATCGCCCGCGCCCATGCCGCCGGGCAGCTCTCGCTGGCCGGCGGCGGTGGAAAGGTTGGCCAATACTTGATCGACGACCAGGGCCGCAAGCACTTCAGTGAGACGACCTTCGCCGGGACTGCCAGTGTCCACGACGCGAAGGCCAGTTTTGCGGGGGAACCATACGTGGGCACTGACCAGGTCTTCCGTATCAACGGCACGCGAGTGGAGGCGTTTTCCGGCATGGCCGCGGATCTGTACGACCTGCTCGCGGACGGCAAGGTCGAGGAGTACCGCCGACGGGCATACGAGCGGCGCAAGGACTGGCCGAAGCCGGACGACATCGGCGACTGGGGAGCGAGTTCCTTCCGGCCGGACGGCACCGCACTGGCGATACGGGTGGTGCCGAAGAGGGCATCGTCCGGCGACCCGTCCCTCAGCTGACTCACATCCACTCGGGAGGCGACGGAGCCCGCAGAGATTCGCGGTGGGGTCAGGGGCTCAACCGAAAGCCTCTCGACGTAGCTGTCCCCGTACTGGTCTGCCCTGCTCCAGTCGCTGCCGAGCTGCCTGATCCTCGTCGGCGGTGGTTCTCGTCAGTACTCGGCCATATCGTCGTCCCCCAAAGGCCCCAACGGGCCGAGGCGACGGAGGACGGACACCAATATGCGGGCTGAGGAATCACACTTCGCCGACCTGGTGCAGGGGCGTGCCCAGCAGTTTCAGATCCCGCTCTACCAACGGACGTACTCCTGGACCGAGAAGCAGCTCGCCCAGATGTGGGGCGACATCCTGGACCAGTCCGAGCTCGTGGGCACGGACGTCGCGGCGAGTACGCACTTCCTCGGCTCAGTCGTGCTCGCCCCCTCCCCGCAGACCGACGCCACGTTCCCCCGCTGGCTCGTCGTCGACGGTCAGCAGCGAATGACCACCCTCTCGCTCGCCCTCGCGGCTATCCGTGACCATATCGCCGACACACAGCCGGACGAGGCGGAGCGCATCGACGAGGAATACCTCATCAACAAGCGCAAGAAGGGCGGGGACCACTTTCGTCTCCTGCCGACGCAGGCTGACCGGCCGCAGTACGCCGCGCACGTGCGTGCGGTGCGGTCGGAGCAGGTATCGGGAGACAGGATCGCGGGGGCCTACCGTTACTTCCGCCGCAAGCTCGTGGAACTCGCGGAGGCGGATGCCCCCGCGGCATCCCGGGACGCGCTACGGATCGAACAGGCCATCACGTCCCGGCTGTCGCTGGTCACTGTCACCGCGGAGCGCGGCGACAACGTTCACCGCATCTTCGAATCTCTCAACAACACCGGCCTGAAGCTCAGCCAGGCCGACCTGCTGCGCAACTACCTGTTCATGCGGCTGCCGACCCGCGGCGAGCAGGTGTACGAGAGCCATTGGCTGCCGCTGCAGAGCAGTCTGAGCAACAACGAGCTCGAACAGCTCATGTGGCTGCAGTTGGTGCTTGACGGAGACGACCGGGTACGTCGCCAGGACCTGTACACCGCGCAGCAACAGCGCTTCGAGCGCGGAGTGGCGACCGAAGTGCCCGCCGAGGCGGACATCGAGTCGTACGTCGAGGAGCTCCACCGGCGCAGCAAGCACTTCCGGAGGATCATCCGCCCCGAAGAGGAGCCCGACTCTCACCTCCGCGCGCACCTGAAGCGGTTGCAGGACTGGCAGGCGGTGGTGACCTATCCGGCGCTCATGGTGGTGCTCGACATGCACGACCGCAGAAACATCGATGCCGTCGAAGCAGCGCGCGCCATGGCGTACATCGAGAGCTTCCTTGTGCGGCGCACCATCTGCCGGGTCCCCACCGCCAACCTCAACAGGATCTTCCAGTCCGTGCCTGCGCAGCTTCCCCAGGCGCAAGGAGTGGCTGAAGGGCTGCACCAGCTGCTCTCCGCCGAGAACCGGTCCTGGCCCGACGACGAGGAACTGCGGGACAAGATCCGTTCCGCGCCGTTCTACCAATACGGTCGGCCGAACCAGCGCAGGCTCGTACTGCAGCGGATGGAGGAGAGCTACGACCACCCCGAGCCGGTCGACTTCGCATCGGCGCAGCTGACCATTGAGCACGTGATGCCGCAGTCACCCGGCGCAGAGTGGCTGCGGATGCTCGACGCGGACACCACGGAGGGTGAAAGCACGGAAGATCTGCACAAGCGGCTTCAGCACACACTCGGCAACCTGACGCTGACCGGCATCAACTCCGAGCTGTCGAACCACCCCTTCGAACGCAAGCAAGGACTCCTCGAGGGCAGCCATCTGGAAATGAACCGGCGTATCGCCGCCACGGAACGCTGGGGCGCCGAGGAGATCCTGGCGCGGGCCGACGACCTCGCCGACCGGGCCATCCGTATGTGGCCCGCACCTCTCAGGAATGCAGGACGCGCCGAGCGCAGCCGGGACTGGCGCCTCGCCCATCAGGTACTCGCCGCCCTTCCCCACGGCACTTGGACCTCCTACGGAGACCTCGCCGCCTTCATCGGCTCGGGGGCACAGGCCGTTGGCGTTCACCTGGCCAACACCGAGGGGGTGGCCAACGCCTACCGAGTCCTCAACGCCGACGGCAAGATCGCGGACGGCTTCCGGTGGACGGGATCGGACGGCGGAGACGTCCGCGCTCGGCTCAGCGCCGACGGCATCGACTTCACGGTCACCGGAGCTGCCGATTCAGCGCAACGCCTCAACGTGGATGACCTCTCCTTGCTCCTGGGCAAGGCAGAGGGTGAATTCACGGAGGAGGCTTCGTCGGCCGGGCCGGAGCAGACCGGTAAAGAGACCCGAGCCGCGCGGTTCCTTCACCAGCTCGTGGCGGACGACGTCCCGGCAACCGTCTCCGCCGTCCGCGAGCTCCTCGCCCGGTGGGAGAAGCTCGGAGGATGGATCGGCTACGGCGCCGGCGAAGTCACCACCAGCGCGTTTCTCATGCTGGGCCAAGCGGGAGCACCAGGTCGGGGCATCTGGCCGCTCACTCTGTATCCCGGTAGCGGGCGGGGCGGCGTAGCGGAGGTCGTCTTCGCACACATGGCGAACCGCGAGCCCTTCATCGACCGCGCGCAGCGCATGGAGCTGCTGAACCGGCTGAACGCGATGGACGGCGTTTCCCTCCCAGAGGGCAAGCTGGAGCTGCGGCCCAGCATCCGCCTGTCCGTACTGGAGGACGACGCGAATCGAGAGCGTCTCTACGCGACGCTGGCCTGGTTCCGGGATCGCTGGGAGGAACGGGACCTTGCCTGATGGGCCTCGCCCTCGGACGGACGAGCCCACGCCAGCCCGCTGAGTTCCCGCGGCCGGAAGTACCAGCGATCCAGGTCTCAGTTCTGGTCTCATTCGCCCTCGTCCGAGGACGTCCGTACATGACCACCACAGCCACTCCCCCGCAGGTCAGAACGCCTGCGGCCGTCCCCGGACCCCCGGGCGAACATTTGGAAAGCGTGTTGGGGGCAACCCCTCACGAGTTCGAATCTCGTATCCTCCGCCATTGCTCTCACCGGGCAATACGTCGAAGGGCCCCGCAGCTTGCTGCGGGGCCCTTCGACGTTCGTGGTCGTGAGTGACGGGTTCGAACCGTTTGCGGCCCGGACAGCGTTGCCCTTCCGGGCCTTTGGCGTTCTGCTCGCTGTCCAGCCGGGTACCGAAGGCCGTGGTCAGCCCCCCGAGGCGCAGGACCATGCAGCCGGCGAACCCCGTGCCGGCTACGAAGACAGCCTCGGATTGTCCTGTCCCTGAGCAGCTTTTCAGCATGAAGGCCGGCAGGGCGACGACCACGGACGCCAGTACGGCCGCAACGAGCCAGGTGATTCGCGTCGCAGCGGGCAGGTCACGGTCCGCCGCACGGACGTCGGACCGCCGCTCCGGGCCAGAAGCCCTCGACCAGCGGACCGGCCCATGACTCACCGGCCCATGACTCCCGTCCGGCTCCCGTCCGCGGCTCCTGTCAGATTCCTGTCAGATTCCTGTCAGGTTTCCCCAGGTGGGACAACCGGTGACGACACGTCCCCCTCTCTCAGGCGCGAGGGGCCCCTGGGATTCCTGGGGCGCTGAAGCACGACCAACGACGAGGAGACACCATCGTGAGACAGGTCTCACGCGCGCTGACGGCTGCCTTGGCGGCCGTGGCGCTGGCGACGGGTGCGCCGGCGCACGCGCAGCCGGCCGCCGATTCCATACCCGGCGCGCCGCCGGGCGCCTCCGGGGAGCGGCTGCCGGAGGGGTGGCGTATCGAGGGCGGGGAGCTGATCTGGAGCTCGCCCGAGCCCGTGGGCATGGGCGGCGCCCTGGTCGAGTTCCGCTCGGGGAAGCGGACCCTCGGCGTCCCGGAGCCCTCCCCCGACCAACGCACTTTCCGGCTCCGCCTCGACGGAGCGAGGGTCGGACCGGTGAGCGAACTCCAGGTGGTCGCCGGTTCGCGGCGACTGGACGACACAGGGGCTGACCAGGCACCCGGTCAGCGGCGCTCGTCGGCCGCGGCGGCGCCCCAGGACCCGTTCCCCGCCAACCCGGTCGACCCCGGTGTCGCCGGTAAGTACCGCACCAGCAGCGGTGAGTACGTCCTGAAATCGGTCAGGCTGCCGGGCTACGCCGAGCCCGTCGAGATGCGCGCCACGGTCGTCGGCCCGACGGACGCACCGGGGAAGCGGCCGCTGGCGCTCTTCCTCCACGGCCGCAACGCCACCTGCTACGAGCCCGGCAAGAACAACCCGAGCATGCAGTGGCCGTGCAAGCCGGGCAACAAGGAGGTCCCGAGCTACCGCGGCTTTCTGCACGACCAGAAGCGCCTGGCGTCCCAGGGCTATGTGACGGTGTCCATCTCCGCGAACGGTGTCAACGCGCAGGACGGCCGCACGGCCGACTCCGGGGCGCAGGCCCGTTCGTCTCTGGTGCGCCAGCACCTCGCCCGCTGGGCGGAGTGGGGCGCGAACCCCGCGAAGGCTCCCGAGGCCGTGCGCGCGACGGAGCCCGCGGACCTCTCGAAGGTGCTCCTGGTCGGCCACTCCCGGGGCGGCGAGGGCGTCAACCGGGCGGCCCTCGACAGCGTCTCCCCGCCGCCGCCCGCCGAGGACGGCTACCGGGGGCCGGTGGCCTGGCGGATCCGGGGCACCGTCCTGATCGGCCCCACCATCTTCGGCCAGAACCCCACGCCCGACGTGCCCTCCATGACCATTCTGCCGGGCTGTGACGGCGATGTGAGCGATCTTCAGGGCCAGATCTACGTCGACGGCACCCGGGGCATCGGCCGGGGCACGGCGCTGCACAGCGCGGTGTACATGGTCGGTGCCAACCACAACTTCTTCAACACGGAGTGGACGCCCGGCCAGGCCGAGGCCCCGGCCGCCGACGACTTCTGGGACGACAAGAACAACCCGGACCCGGTCTGCTCGGCACAGGCCAAGACCCGGCTGAGCGCCAAGCAGCAACAAACGGCGGGCACCACCTACATCGCCGCCGCCGCGCGCCTCTTCCTCGCGGGCGACGACCGGGTCCGCCCGCTGCTCGACGGCTCCGACCGGCGCGCGCCCTCGGCCGGCCCCGCCCGGGTGCTGACCCACGCCGTCGGCGGCAACCGCACCCCGGCGATCCGGCCCGACGGCCCGCTCTCGGTGACGAACGGGCGCGTGTGCCGGCAGATCACGACGAGCGCCACCCGGGCCTGCAGGCCGGACTCCGAACCCGGTAGGTCGCCGCACTTCGCGTCCTGGGCGGACACCACCAGTGAGCCGGGCCGCAACGCGGTCACGGCCCGCTGGACCAAGCCGGGCACCCCGGTCCGGCTGACGCCGGAGCGCGCCTTCTCGCTGGCGGGCTCCGACGCGCTCGCCCTGCGGGTGATGGTGCCCCCGAACACCCGGGGCACCCGGCTCGACGTCGCCCTCACCGACGCCTCCGGCAAGCGGGTGAGGCTCGGTCAGGTCACCGTCGACGGCCTTCCCGGCTCCGCAATGACGGCCGCACACTGGGCGCGTGAGGTCCGCGTCCCGCTGAAGGCCGCCGTCAGCGCCGGTGTCGACCTGAAGCGGACGCAGTCGCTGGAGCTCACCCCGCGCAGCACCTCCGGCGAGCTCTGGCTGATGGACGCCTGGGGCTGGCGCCCCGGCACCCCGGCGGTACACCCCGTCGCGCTCCCGCGCGTCGACATCGGCAGACTGACGGTCAAGGAGGGCGACTCCGGCACCCGCACCTACCGCGTGCCCGTCCGGGTCACCGGCAAGGGCACCGGCGTGATCAAGCTCGCCGTCCGCGACCCGGAGACCTACAAGTCCACCGTCCGCACCGTGACGGTGAAGGCCGGTGGCTCCGTGGACGTGCCGATCACGGTCACGGGCAACTCCCGCTTCAACTACGACCTCCGACACGAGGTCGCGGCCAAGGCCGTGCGCGGCACGGCGGTCGGCGGCGCCTTCGGGGGCGTGCTCGTCGAGAACGACGACCCCATGCCCACGGTCACCGTCACCCCGGTCGCCGACTCGGTCACCGAGGGCCAGAAGCTCACCTGGAAGGTGGAGCTCTCCCAGCCCGCCGACACCAGCATCGAGACGCGGTTCGACCTCCTGCCGGTGCGCGAGGGTACGGAGCTGTCCACGAAGGACGTCGACGAGGAATGGCTCTCCGAGCTCGGCGAGGCCGCCGACCCGGAGCGGCCCCTGTCCACGGACAGTCCCTCCCTCTGGGTGTCCGTCCCCAAGGGCAGGACGAGCACCGAAGTGTCCGTGCCCACGGTCACCGACGCGCTGACCGAGCCGGAGGAGTCCCTGCGGATGCAGGTGTACATCCTCAAGGGGGACGAGTGGATGGATGGCCCCCTCCTCACGGGGAAGGTCACGGACGCGCGCCAGGGCTGACGCCCAGGGTCCATGTCCCCGCTGACGGTGCCTGAGCGCACCACCTGGCCGATCGCCCCGGCCCCCGCCACGGGGCCGGGGCCATCGGCGTGAGGGGGCCGTGGAGGGGACGCGGAAACCCGATTCACCCTCGACGGCCGCTGCGGCTCCCCACGGGGCGACCGACAAGAACGGCGCCGGGACCGGACTCGACCACTCGGCCTTGTCCCTGGCCGTGCCCGGCGACCGGAAGACGACCGCCTGGCTCGACCTCGCGGCCCGGGGTGAGGCGGAGGTGGTGACGGCTCCGATGGTGACGGCTCCGGTGACGGCGGTCGAGGCGTACGACGGCGGAACCACCGAGCAGCGCTGGGGCTGGGTGCTCTCCGGGCTCAAGGCCACCGCCATGGAAAGGACGAGGCCCGCCGGGCCCGCCGCCACCTGGCCGATGCCAAGTCGCACGGCCACAAGCACGCGATCGACGCGGTGCTCGCCGTCATCGCGCGAGAGCAGAAGGGGCAGGTCGCTGTCTGCGCCCCGGACGGGACGACCTGGAGAGGCCGGTTCCGAGTCGATCGTCGTCAAGACGGCGTGAGCCGGCACTCGGTCTCGGTTCTGGACTCGCCCACCCCCGTCCACCACCTACGTATTGCCGTCGGCACGGCTCAGTGGCCACCGGTCGGTGGGTCGTCGCGGGTCCCGCGCCGGTTTTCCGCGAGCGCCTGTTCGAGCTGTTCCTGTGCTCGCCGTTCGATGCCTTCACTGTCGTGCAGCAGCTCGTCCGTCTCCGTCGCCGTGGGCCGGACAGGCGGCGAACTCTCGTCCGTGAGGCGTTCGTAGAGCCATGCGCAGGCCCGGCTTTCATCGGCGAAGGTCTCCAGTACCTCGCGTCTGCCGCGCTCGTGGACTCCCACGATCCACGCGCCCTCGCGCCGAGCCAGGTAGTAGCCCTCGCGCGAAGGATGGCCGCCCGGGCAGCCGGGGATCTCGTAGAGGGCATCGGGAACCCCGGCTGCCCGCAGTGCCTCGCACAGCTGGTGAAGGTTCACGGAATCGGTCTCCTGCTGTGCGAGGCGTGCGCCGGCCGCCGTGGCCGGGAAGCTAGGGGGTCGCGAGCCGCACCAGGGTCCCGTTGCGCACCAGGTCCAGCACGGAGGTGCGCGGAATGTTCGGGCAGTACGAGCTCGACGTCACGTACTGGACGCCCAGGCCGGGCTGCTCGAACGCCGGGGCGATCGGCCCCGCGCACACCTTGACGTCCCTGGTCACCCGGTACAGGTAGTAGTTGTACGGGTGGCGCGGATCGGCGGTGTTGAGGCTGGACGGCGGGATGCTCCGCTTCCCGTACTTGGTGCCGGCGGGTGCCAGGTAGCGGCCCGCCTCATTGCCGTAGCGGTCGACCTTCTGGCCCGCGTGCAGCACGAGTTCGGCGGCGATCGGCTGACCCTGGGGGTTCTTCGCGTAGCCGTCGGCGTCCGGGTAGCGCCAGTCGCCCTGGCCGGTGTCGGCAGCCGGGTCCCACCACCGGTTCAGGAACTGGACCGCGGTGAGGCGGCCGAGGCGCTCGTAGCCCTTGAGGGTGTTCGCCACCAGCCCATGGGTCGGCAGCTTCTTCGGGCCGAGCCGCCAGTCCTCGCAGAAGTAGTCCGAGCGCAGGGGGTACGGGATGGGGTCCGGTACCAGGCCCCGGCATACGTAGGGCCGGTGCGTGTCACTGGTGACCGTGGCGGCCGTCGTGGCCTGTGCCGCCTGGGCGGCCGGAGCGCCGAGGAACAGCGAGCCCAGCAGGGCGGCGGCAAGCCCGGCACACCGTCGTGATGATGTCACTACAACTCCTGGAGATCGTGTCTGGGGACGCCGTCACCGTGCGGGGTGGCACGGGAAGGGGACCGTGCGGACCAGCCCCGGAATGACGGATGACGACGTACGGAGATCACTCAAACCACAGGGGAGAGTGAGAGGTGGTGACGGCGCGGGTGATGCGCCCGAATGCGTGCGCGCCGCGCCCCAATGGGCGATGCCCGCCGGTGCCTCGCCGGGCACATTGCCGAAGGGCCCCTGAATTCGCCGTTCGCGGTGGGGTCCTTTCGGCATGTGGCTGCTCCGGGCCGGATCGGCAAGCGTCCTTCACCGTCGGCTCAGGCTCCGTCTGCCAAGTCCCGCACGGTGGAGGTCGGGGTGCACAGGACGGCGTCGAAGGCGTCGAGGACCGAGGTGCGCAGGTAGGTGCCCTGCAAGCGGGTGCGGTCCGGTCCGGTGTGCGGGCCCGTGGCAGCGATCGCCGGGCGCGCCCGGCGCAGATCGGCGACGGCGAGCCCGAGATCCGCGTCGGCGAAGGCGGCTTCCACGCTTCCCGGCTCGGGCGGTTGGAGCGCGGTGTTGTCGACCGTGAATCCGAAGGGCACCTTCTCGTCGCGACGCATGTCCGCCGTGTGTCCGGAGACGCTGGTCAGGCCGAGGGCGAGGTACTGGTCGCCGAGGCGGCGCCGGAGATGCTGCCCCATCGGCAGTCCGGTCAGCCGGCCGTCGAAGGAGATCGGGGTCGTATGGATGTGGGCGTTGTGGGCGGCCAGCACGATCCTGGTGCCGGGCTCGTACCGCTCGATGTGCCAGAGCAGGGACTCGGCCATGTAGAGGTCGCGGGCGGAGGTGTCGGCGATCAGGCCTTCCCCCGCGAACAGGGCGGCCATGGCGCGGAAGGTGTAGTCCCCGGCGCAGGCGCCTTCGAGGCGTCGCAGGGCGATGTCGTAGGTGTGCTGGTCGCTGCGGGAGACGTAGAGCGGTTCGACCGAGCGGAACCGGATCAGCAGGCGGGACAGCAGTGCGCTGAGTGCGTCCTGTTCGGCGACGGGCAGGCGTGCCCAGGCGGGGGCCGCGTCGGCCGCGGAGCCGCCGGCGAACGAGTCGGCGATCCGAGCGGCGGACTCCGCCAACGGCAGGGTCTCGGAATCGACTTGGCGCAGGTAGTCCGCCACCGGGCCGAGGGCGGGCAGCAGGGATCCGCCGGCGGCGGGGATGTCGATTCCGGCGAAGCGCACCGGCTGCGCGGCGCTGCGGTTGTGGCTGCGCATCCAGCGCAGCGGTTCGGCCACTCCCACCGGGATGGTCGAGGCGAGGTGCGCGGACAGATCGCCGTCGGCCCCCTCGCCCCGGGCCCAGGCCTCCAGGGGGAATCCCTCGCTGAAGCCGTACTCGAAGGCCAGGACGGTGAAGCCGCACCGTTCGACGAGGAACCGCAGGATGCGCTGTCGCAACCGGGCGAACTCGTCGATGAAATGGGAGTTCTCGCCGATCGCTACGACACGGGCGGCGCCGATGATGTCGCGCAACGGCTCCAGATCGTCCAGCGATGCCCGGCTGTCCAGGTGGGTGAGGGGGACGGCATGACGGCGAAGCCAGTCGGTGAACGGGGCGGGGTGGGGCGCGGGTGGCATGGTGCTGACTCGATTCCTGGTGCTGAGGTTCGTGGACCCGGACCTGACTCGCGATACCTGGTGCTGAGGTTCATGGGCCCGGACCGGACGGGTTGGGCCGCGGTGATGTCTCAGGGGCGTTCCGTGGCCCATTCGACGAATTGGACGACGACACCGTTGGGGTCGGTGATCTGGAAGAGCCGCTCCCCCCACGGCTCCTCGCACAGCGGCATGGTGATCTCCACGCCCTCGGCGCGCAGGCGCTTCTCCTCGGCCTCGATGCCGGTGATGGTGAAGGCGAGGATCAGGCCGGAGACGTGCTGGTCCCGCTGGGGGGACAGCAGCACATGGGTGCCGCGGGCGAGCAGGACGATGTCGGCCGCCGCGTCCGGGCGTGCCAGGGAGGCGAAACCGTCGGCCGCAGCCTGTTCGGTGTAGCCGAGGTGGGCGGTGAAGAACTTCTGGGACGCGGTGACGTCGTCGACGGTGAGCGAGACGGTCGTCGTGGTGATCTGCACAGCTGCTCTCCTCGGAGACTCGGCGACTCATGGGATCGGGCGCTCGGGTGCTGGGGCGGAAGCAGCCTTCACCCCAGCATGAAGAATTTACTACGAGGGTAGATTTACCCAGAGGGAATGTGAGTGTCAACATAAAAATACTACGAGGGTAAGATTGCGTCATGGATACCCACACCACGCCACCGGCCCCGATCCCGGACCCGCCGCTCGGTCTGCGCGAGGCGAAGAAGCAGGAGAGCCGGCAGCTCATCTCCGACGCCGCCACCCGTCTGTTCCTCGCCCAGGGCTTCGAGCAGACCACCGTCGCCGAGATCGCCGCCGCCGCCCGGGTGGCGAAGAAGACCGTCACCAACTACTTCCCGCGCAAGGAAGACCTGGCCCTGGACCGGCAGGACGCCTTCATCACCTCGCTGGCCGGTACGGTGTCCGGTCGCCTGCCGGGTGAGTCGGCGCTGGCCTCCCTGCGCCGTGCCTTCACCGAGGCTCTCGACGCCACCGACCCGGTCGCCGGATTCTCCGGCCCCGGCTTCGCCCGCATGATCGCCGACAGCCCCACCCTGACGACCCGGCTGCGCGACCTGCACGACCTGCGCGAAGCCGCCCTGGCGGAGACCCTCGCCGAGGCCACCGGCGCACCCCGCGACGACATCACCGTGTGCACCGCCGCCGGGCTCATCGGCACGGTCCACCGCGTCCTCTTCGACCGGATCCAGCAACTCACCCTCGCCGGCCGGAGCGCCGCACACATCCGCACCGAGGTCGCGGCAGCCGCCGAGCGCGCATTCGACCTGCTGGAACCCTCCCTCGCCGGTTACGCCACCGCCTGATCCGGCGGATGCGGTGCAGCGCGGGCCCGTGGCCCCCTCGGCCCATGAGCGTGCCGCGGCGGATCACCGTCGGCCCGGCACCCTCCCGACGGCCTCGCTACGATCGCCGGTCATGGACTGGGTCGAGCGTGCCGCGAAGCTGAGGCAATGGACCGGAAACGGAATACGGGCCCCGCACAAACCTCTGCTGCTCCTGTACGCCCTCGGCCGGTTCCAGGAGGACGCCGACGGCGAGTTGCGGTACAGCGCGGTGGAGGAGGATCTGAAGCGGCTGCTGGCCGAGTACGGGCCGGTCAACAGGACGACGCCCGCCTATCCCTTCCACCATCTGGTCAGCGACGGGGTGTGGGAAGTACGCACCGATCGCGGGCCCGGCAGCCCCGGCACCGGGGTGCTGGAGCTGCGGGCGGCGGGTGCGACGGGCCGGCTGGCACCGGAGCTGCGCGCCGCGCTGCGACGTGAGCCGTCGCTGCTCGGCCGGATCGCCGGGGTGCTGCTCGCCCAGCACTTCCCGCCGTCGCTCCACGGCGAGCTCCGCGAGGCGGTGGGCCTGGAGCAGGTGCCGGTGGAGTCCGAACCGCTTCCGGCCGGGCGGCGCCAACGGGACCGGCGGATGCGGGAGATGGTGCTGACCGCGTACGAGTACCAGTGCGCGTTCTGCGGTTACGACGGCAGGATCGGTGCGGTGCCCGTCGGGCTGGAGGCCGCGCACGTGCGCTGGTGGGCGTTCGACGGCCCGGACGACATCGACAACGGGCTGTGCCTGTGCGCACTGCACCACAAGCTGTTCGACAAGGGCGCCCTCGGTGTCGGCGAGGGCCACCGCATCCTGGTCTCGCAGAAGTTCGTCGGTCGGAGCCCGGCAGCCCGCGAGCACGTGACAGCGCTGGCGGGCCGCCCGTTGATCGGCCCGCAGCCGGGGACGGACCCGGTAGCGGAGCGCCACCGGTCCTGGCACACCGGTCAGGTCTTCCACGGCACCCCGCGACCCGCGTCCGGAACGTGATCGCCCGCCCCCGTGTTCCCGTCCCCGGGCGGCGGTCGTTATCGGACAGGCTCGCCCGGATCGCAGCGGGAGCGGCCGGGGCGGCGTAGAACTCATGGAGGCGGGCGAGGACAACGCACCGGGGGACGGGGAAGGCGAGAGGTGCTGTCGGACGAGACGTGGCGCGAACTACGGGGCCAAGGGACGATCCGCACCTTCCGTGAGCGCAGTGTGATGCTGAGGCAGGGGTCCGCCGGCACGCATCTGCTCGCCCTTACCGGCGGGCTCGCCAAGGTCGTGTGCCGGGAGCCGGGTGGAGTCGTGACCTGGTTGGCCTTCCGGGGGCCGGGCGATCTGCTGGGCGAGGTGTCCGTGTTCCATGGCACCTCGCGTACCGCGGAAGTGGTCGCGCTCACGCCCTGTACGGCCGTAGTACTGGAGGCGGAGCGGTTCCGCCGGTTCATCGAACAGCGCGGGCTCATCATGGACTTGATGCGCCAGGCGCTCTCCCGGCTGCGGGAGTCCGACGCACACCGCACCGAACTGCTGACCCTCCCGCTGGTCGCCCGGCTGGCGCGGGCCCTGCTGAGACTGGTCGAACTCACCGCGCCCGGAAGCGATTCGGATGTCGTTCGGCTGACCGGCCTGAGTCAGGAGGAGATCGCCCAGGCGACCGGGGTCACCCGCAACGCGGTCATCACCGGCCTGCAACGGCTGCGCGAGTCCGGGGCGGTCGAGACGGCCCGCAGAACGATCGTCATCAAGGACATGAAGACGCTGCGCGACTGGGCGATGACCGGCCCGGGAACCACTCCCGCGTCGCCGCTCCCGCCGCCCCCGGCCCCCTGAACGCGTCAACGTTGTGACGCGGGACACCCGTGAACCGCCCTGCGCTGTGCAGTCGGACGGACGGATCCGACGGAGTCTCGAATCAGCCGGCCTTCGGCTCCGTATCCGTCCCACCGCCCACAAGGAGCTCACGCATGTCCAGCCCGAGTCCTGTTCCCGCCCCGTACACCGAGAGCCGCACGTTGCCTCCCTACCGTGCGCTGTTCGCCGTCGACGCGAAGGACTTCACCGGTCTTCCCGCCGTGCAGCACGGTCCGGTGAGCCAGTTGATCCCCGAACTCGTCGACCAGGCGCTGGAGCGCGCCGGGCTGCACGATCTGCGCGACTCCAAGCGGTTTCCCGCCAACACCGGGGACGGCGTGGTGTTCGGCTTCGACCCGGCCCTGCTGCCCTTCGTCCTCTGGCCCTTCCTGGGTGTGCTGGACGACACCCTCGGTGCGTACAACAGGCAGTGTGTGGGCCCCCGCATCCGGCTCCGGGCCAGCGTCCACGTCGGACCGCTGCCGGACGCGGACGGTCCCGGCGACGGCAACGGCACCCCTCGCAACGACACCCACCGGCTGCTGGACTCCCGTCCCGTGAAGGCGATCCTGGCCGCGGCGAGCGAGGAGGTCACTCACCTGGCGGCGGTCATCTCCCAGCGCGTCTACGAGGACGTGGTGCTCGGCGCGTACACCGGACTGCACCCCGACCGCTGTGTGGAGGTCCCGGCCACCGTGGAGGGGAAGAACTTCTCGCAGCGGGCATGGCTGTACGTACCGTCGCCGTCCGGAAACCTCGTACAGGCCGGTGTGCGGCCGCGCGAGGAATCCGCGGCGCCGGCCGACACCGCCGCCGGCCGGGAACAGGAACCGGCGACCCCGCCCGGCACGCACTACAGCGGCAACACACAGCACGTGGGCGAGGGCGCCGCCGTGATGGGGAGCGTCGGACGGGACGTCTCGTACACCGGCGGCGCCACCACGTATCACGGCACCAACCAGCACTGGGGCGGCGGCGACAACGTCTCGGGCGACAAGCGGGTCGACGGCTCCGGGGACCACCGGTGAGCGCCGACCCGGGCACCACCGGCCCCGGCCCGGACGACGAGGCCCCCGAAAGCGGTCCCGGCCCGGGAAACTCCTACCGCGACAACCAGCAACGGGTGGACCAGGGCCTCGCGGTCATGGGCGGGATCGCGGGCGACGCCAACGTGTTCATCGGCGTCCAGCCCGACGAGGACATCAGCGAGCGCATCCCCAAACCCCGTCTGCGGGAGGGCCCTTACCCCGCGGAGGACGTGCGCGCCCGCCTGTACGGATTCGTCGAACCGCCGACCCATACCCGGTGCCGCAAGGTGCTGGACAGCCACCTCCTGCTGCTGCGGGCCGGGAGCGGCACGGGGGCGGGCACGGCCGCGTTCGCGCTGCTGGCGGAGCGGTACGGGGCCGACGGGGTCACCGGTCTGGACTCGCCCGACGGCCTGTCGCGGTGGCGCCCCAAGGAGCGGCGCGGCTATCTGCTCCAGGGCCTGTCCCCGGAGGCCGCCGGCGCACTCGGCGAAGTCGGACTCACTGCGCTGGCCGGCCAACTGCGCTCTACGGGCGCCCATCTGGTCGTCACCGTACGGATGGAGACCGCGCTGCCCGGCGACACGGTGCCCTGGCAGGTCACGCACCGCCCGCCACCGGCGGGCGAGGTGGCTGTGAAGCGCCTGCGCGCCATGGCCGAGGCGGGTGAACTCACCGCCGGTCAGGAGGCCGACGCCCTGAGGCACCTCGCCTCGCCGGACTTCACCGGTCAGCTGGACGCGCACCCACTGCCGGGGGACGGTGTCGCGGTGGCGGAGGGGCTGCGCGGCCTCGTCGTGGCGGGGAAGTCCGCCGCTTCCGTGCTGGACGACCTGCGCACCGGTAGCCCCGAGGCGGCCCGCAAGGCCCTCGCGGAGGCGCGCGACCGTGCGGATCTGATCTCGCTGATGGCGGCGATCTCGCTGCTGCCCGACCAGGACCGTACGGTCGTCGAGCGGTTCGGTGCGGTTCTGCGCCGCCGCATCGACGGCCGCGCCGGCCCGGTACCGGCCGCTGCCGGCGGGCCCGGGCCCGCCGAGGGGTCGTCGGCCCGGCACGGCGTACTCGGGCCTGCCTTCGAGGACCGGCTGGCGGCCGTCGGCGCACGCCTGCTGCCGACCCGATACGGAGCGGCGCAACGCTATCCGGTCCAGCCGGTCGACTTCTCGGGACGGCACCGGTCGGAGGCCCTGCTCCGGTCGCTGTGGCTGGAGTACGAAGGCATGGCGGAACTGCTGTGGAAGAGCCTGGACGAGGCGCCCCACCACCCCGGCGTCGAACTGGCGGCAGGTGAGGCGATCGGGAAAGTACTGGCGCATGCGACCGGGCCGGACACCCTGCGCCAGCTGTACCCCTTCGCTTCGTCGGACAAGCGCTGGCGCCGCCGCCTGGTGGCCAACGCGCTCGGCGAGATGGTCCAGCACCCCGCCCTCAGCGCAGCGGTACGGGAGCAGTTGCGGCAATGGAGCGGAGCCGCGCCCGTCGCTCTCCGCTGCACGGTGGCCGAGACCTGCGGGGGCAGTTATGGACTGGCCCGCCCCGCCGTCGCCTTGAGGCTCCTGGACACGGCGCTCGGCAGAGCGGACGAGAAACTGGGCGTCCCCCTGCGCACCGCGGTGTCCTTCGCGCTCAGTGTCCTTCTTTCCGAGGACGCCAATCACCCCCTCGTCCTCGACCTCCTGCGGAAGTGGCAGGACGCCGGTCCGGGCTCACCACGTCACGGTCTGGCCGTTCACGCCGTCGAATCGATGAGCAGGGATTCCTTCCCCCTGCCCGGGGCTCCGGGCGTACGGCGGGTGCGTCTCGCCGATCTGCTCGCGGTCCACCCCGAACGGGCCCGCGGCCTCGTGGTCGCGGGCCTGGACGACCCCGCCACCCACGCGACGGTGGCGGCGGGGCTGTTCCTGATCGAGGGCGATCCGGAGCTGCGGCGGCGGACCGCCTTCCCGCGCCTCCTCGCCGACCTCGCCGCGGTCGCCCGGAACCACCGCGGTGTCCTGCGCTTCGTCCTGCGTCACCACCGTGCCCGTACGGCCTCGACGGAAAGGCTCGCTTCATGACCGGCCCGCTCATCTCGCCGCTGGGCTCCTCGGCGTCCTGGCAGTTGTTCCGCCTTCGGTTCGGTGCCCCGGAGGGCCGGGCCCTGGTGTTCCTCGCGGACGGCGGAACGGACGCGATGGTGCCGCCCCGGGACGGTGACTACTGGGGCTATCCCCGACCCACCCGGCGCGAGGTACGTGAGGGGGAGTACTTCGACATCGTGTGGGTCTCGCTCGCGGAACGGCGGATCTCGGTCGATGTCCCGCGCCGGCCGCCGAAGCCCCCGGCCCGATACGGAGTCGCCTGGAGGATCAGCAACCCGGTCCTCGCGGCGCGGAACCGGATCACCGAGGCGCTGGCCCGGCAATTGGTCGTCGGCCACATCAACGAGAACGCCACGCTGCCAGGCACCCCCGACCCGTTGCGGACGCCGCCTCCCCACTTCGGTACGACCGAGGTGGAGCCGCCCGGCCTGCTGCGGGTGATCGAGGGCTACGGTCTCACGTACTGGTTCCTGGACCCGCCGGCCGCGCTGCTGCCTGCCTCCGGCGTCGGCGCGGGGCCGACGCTTCCGTCCGGCTTCGGCGAAGGCCACCGTGAGGCGTACCGCTTCTACCGGGAGGTCGTCGCGGGCGGCCCGGTCGGCCTGGCGGCCCTCTGGCTGCTGCACCGGCCGGAAGAGGCGAAGGACGTGCTCGACTGGACGGTGACCCATCGCGGTCTGCTCTCCGACCGGAACGACTGGGAACACACCCTCGCGGCGGCGCTCCAGTCGCTGACACCGGAGGACCGGAGCTTCGTCGGCGCCAACATGGCACGGGTGCTCAGCGACGTGGGCATCCCGCAGGGCGACGAGGTGTTGCGCCGGATCGGCCACACCGGTACGACGGGGAACGGCAACGGCCTGTACGAGGAGACCCGTTGACCCTTGCCTGCGCTTCGCCCACAGGCCTACCTCGGCCCATGTCCGGGCTGGTCACATCGTCGTCCCCGGGGAGAGCATGAGCCCCACCCCGTTCCTCCATGCTTGCCCGGTGCCCGGGATCAGTCATGGGAAGACGTGTCGACAACTGAAATGACGTGCCGTTCGGCTGGTGCGATCACTGCGCCGGAGTCTTCGTGGGCAGCCCCGCTCCTGGGTTGAGCCCGCGACTGGCGCACGCACCTGACCGTGCTCCGACGCAACATTGCCAGAGGCGCGCCGCGACTGCGTTCGCGCGGGGATGCACACATGCAGTCCCCGGTAGTCCGTCTCGGTACCGGGACTTCCAGCCGTCGCTGAATGTTCCGGGCCCGGAGGAGCTGCCGGGGGCCTGGCCAGAGCCGACGAGGGGGTCACTCGGTCGGCGAACGTCTCCGTCGACGGTGCGGCTCGCTCTGGTTTTCTGGTGTATTGACGATTCTCCTCCCAATTTCTCGTCGGTCAAGGGGTTTGGTACCTCTTTCTCGTGTATGCCCGGATCCGGATCCGGCTTCGGTCCGAGGGGGTGTGTGATCACCGTCACCCAGGTTCTTCGGGTCCGGTGTCGTCCGGATGCGGGGTGCCGGGCGTATGCCCGGTGAGACCGAGGAGATCCAGGAGTTGTTTGTTGACCGTCGAGGAGTTCGAAGAGTTCTACGCGCAGACGGCGGCCCGGCTGACCGGGCAGCTGTTTGTGATGCTCGGCGACCAGCACGAAGCGCAGGACGTGGTGCAGGAGGCTTTCGTCAAGGGCTGGAGCCGGCGGCGGCAGCTCGATCGTGACGGGCAGCCCGAGGCGTGGATCCGTACGGTCGCGTGGCGGCTGGCGGTGAGCCGGTGGCGGGTGCGGCGTCGTGCGGCGGATGCCTGGCAGCGCAGTGGTGCCCCGCCGCAGGTGGAGGCGCCCGGGCCGGAGTCGGTGGCGCTGGTGGAAGCGCTGCGGGAACTGCCGCCCAAGCAGCGGCGCACGCTGGCGCTGCACTACGTCTGCGATCTGACCGTCGAGCAGATCGCCGCGGAGACCAATCTGGCGGCCAGCACCGTCAAGACGCACCTGGCCCGGGGCCGGGCCACGCTCTCTCATCGTCTGCAGGATCCGCGTACCGAGGAGGGGCCCTGTGTCTGAAGCCCATGACCCGTTGAGGTCCCTGTTCAAGGAAGCCGCAGCCGCCGGGCAGTCCCGCGCGTGTTCCGCTCCGCCCTCGTACATCACCGAGCGCGGGGAGCGGGCGCGCAGGCGCCGGATCGTCGCGCTGGCCGTCGGGGCCTGTCTGGTCTTCTCGGGTACGGGCGCGGCCGTGGCCTCGCTGGTGCCGGACGGCACGGGCACGACCGTCCCCGCCACCACGCCCTCGCCCGTTCCCTCGCCCCGGCTCTCGCCCTCCCCCACCTCGCCGGGCTCACCGACCTCGCCGAGCTCCACGCCCTCCTCGCCGCGGACCACTCTGCCGCCGACGAGTTCCTCTTCCGAGACCCCGTCGACGCCGCCGCCGGTGTCACCGACGGCGCCCAGCGGGAGCATCACCTTCCCGCCTCCCTGACCGCCCCGGCCTCCTGACCGACCGGATCTGCCGCCCGTTCCCGACCGGGCCATTCGGTGTGCGCTGAACCGACGCTGGAGATTGTGCTGTGAGCCTTTCCACCCCCCAACGGCCGCGGCCGCCGCGCGAGCATCCGCCCCTCGGGGCCGGGTCCGCTCCCGGCGCGCCCCGCGACGCCCCGGCGCCGGGCAGGAGGCTCGTCGCCCGGCTGTCTCGGCGGATCGGGCCCGCCGACCGCGAAGTGCTCTGGCTCTACCTGCTGACCCGGGTGGGCATCTGGACCACCGCCTACTGCACCCGCTGGCTCTTCCCCGACCAGGACGGGACGCGTCACGCGGGCTCCTTCTTCTCGTCGTGGCAGCGGTGGGACTGGTGGCACTACCTGCACATAGCGCAGCAGGGCTACTTCCCGGACGGGTCCGGTCCCTGGACGCCCGACTGGGACAACAGGGAGGCCTTCTTCCCCGGCTTCCCGTTCCTGCTGCGGGCCGTGCACACCGTCGTGCCGAGCTGGGCGGCCGCCGGTGCGCTGATATCCCTCGTCGCGGGCGGCGTCGCCGTGCTGGCCCTGGCCCGTATCGCCCGGCTGCACCTGCCGCAGGCCGCCGGGCAGCGCGCGGCCCTGTTCTTCCTGCTCTCCCCGTGTGCGGTCTTCCTGGCCGCCGGTTACACCGAGGCGCTCTTCCTCGCCCTGGCCCTGCCCGCCTGGCTGGCCGCCCAGCGCCTCGACTGGCCGGTGGCGGCCGTACTGACGTGCCTGGCCACCACCGTCCGGGTCAGCGGCCTCTTCCTCGCGGCGGCGCTGACGGTGCACTTCCTGGTGACCACGCGCAGCCCCGCCCAGTGGCGCCGTCTGCCCTGGCTGGCGCTGCCCGCCCTGCCGCCGTTCCTCTACAGCTGGTACCTGCACGCGCACACCGCCGACTGGATGGCCTGGAAGCACGCCGAGGAACGCGGCTGGTACCGCGACTTCCACGCCCCCTGGGAAGCGTGGCGGAACACCTGGCACGCCGCCTTCGGGCACTCCCAGGCCACCGGCTACGCCCTGATGTGCCAGGCCGAACTCCTCACCATGCTGGTCGGCGTCGTCCTGTGCGGCCTGCTGCTGCGGCGGCGGCGCTGGGCGGAGGCCGCGTACATCGCGCTCAGCCTGTGGGCCCTGGGCACCTCGTACTGGTACACCTCCATTCCCCGCGCGACCCTCCTGTGGTGGCCGCTGTGGACCGGTCTCGCCGCCTGGAGCCTTCAAAGTCCCCGCGTCAGGACCGCGTACCTCGTCGTCGCCGCCCCGCTGATGACCGTCTTCGCCGTCACCTTCCTCTCCGGCCGCTGGGCCGGCTGACGACGCGCCGCCGAAGCACGGCCCGGCCGATCTCGCGTGCCGGGCCGGCGGCGGAACCCGCGGCCGGCCGCAACTCACCCTCCCGCCCGGTCCGGGTGGCACCGGGGCCCGGGCGGGTGCTTGCTGGTCCCGGGGTGTGCCGGGCCGTCGGCCGCCCCGGAGCCGCAGGAGGTGAGCGCCCGCCCATGGAGCCGCGACCGGAGACACCGCCGAAGGCGCGAGACCGGGCTCTGCGCACACCGCGGGCCGCGGGAACGGCCGGGGTCGTCTTCGCGCTGCTGCTCGCCGCCGCCATCGTCATGATCCGGCTGGCGATCCCGTTCGAGCAGGGCAGGGGCACCGGCGAGTGGCTCACCAACCCCGCGCGCCGCCGCGCGGTGCGCACCGCGCTCGAACTCGTCCCGTTCGCGGGCATCTCCTTCCTGTGGTTCATGGGCGCCGTACGCGCACGCATCGGGGACGCCGAGGACAAGTTCCTCGCGACGGTCCTCCTGGGCAGCGGCCTGGTCTTCGTGGCGACCCTCTTCGGGGCCGCGGCGGCGGCCGGGAGCCTGCTGGCCACGGCCGACGCGGCCGGGCCCGGACCCGGCAGTCAACTGTGGCTGCTCGGCGGGCACTTCACGTACGGCCTGCTGACCACCTACTCGATGCGCATGGCCGCGGTCTTCGTCTTCTCGACCTCCGCCATCGGGCACCGGCTCGGCGTGCTGCCGCGCCCGCTGACGGTTCTGGGCGCCCTCGTCGGCCTGACGCTGCTCTTCGTGTCGGGCAGCGTCGCCTGGTCCGAGCTGGCGTTCCCGCTGTGGGCCCTGGCCGTCGGCGTCCACATCCTCGTACGCGCCACCGCGAACCCGCCGGGCGGCCGGTGACCCCATAACTCCATCGGGCCGCCTGTGCTCGCGGATCCGGAGCGGCCCTCGCACGCTGAGGCGGGGGTACTACTGGAAGGGCGGCCCCTTGATGAGGCTTGTCGTCGATCTCAACCGGTGTCAGGGGTACGCACAGTGCGCCTTCCTGGCGCCCGATGTCTTCGCCATGCACGGCGAGGAATCCCTGCTGTACAACCCGCACGCCGAGGCGGCGCAGCGCGAGCAGGTGCTGCGTGCCGCCACCGCGTGTCCGGTGCGGGCCATCCTGGTGGAGGACTCGGACGGGGCATCGGACGGGGCGGGAGAGGAGCTGTCCCATGTCCGCTGACGGTGCTCTGGAGCAGCTGAGGCGCGAGGGGCGGATCGTGATCGTCGGCGCCTCCCTGGCGGGCCTGCGGGCCGCGGAGACACTGCGGAAGGAGGGCTTCACCGGTTCGCTCACGCTGATCGGCGACGAGCCCCACGAGCCGTACGACCGTCCGCCGCTCTCCAAGCAGGTGCTGCTGGGCCATGCCTCCGCCGACCGCACCGAACTGCCCAGGATGCGCGGGCTCGACGCCGAGTGGCGGCTCGGAGCCGCCGCCACCGGGCTGGACATGGCGGCCCGTCGGGTGCGGCTGGCCGACGGGGACGAGGTGGAGTACGACCGGCTGCTGATCGCCACCGGTGTACGCGCCCGGCCGTGGCCGCATCCGACGGAGGCCGAGCTGGACGGGGTCTTCGTGCTGCGCACCCGCGAGGACGCGGCCCGGCTCCAGCGGCGGCTGGCCGCGTCGCCGCGGCGGGTGCTCGTCATCGGCGCGGGCTTCACCGGCTCGGAGATCGCTTCGGCCTGCCGCGAGCGCGGGCTGCCGGTGACCGTCGCCGAACGCGGCGCGGCACCCCTCGTCGGCGCGCTCGGCGGGGTGATCGGGCAGGTGGCCGCGGAGCTGCAGCGCGAGCACGGGGTGGACCTGCGCTGCGGGATCATGGTCACCGGCCTGGAGGGCGACTCGGCGGGGCGGCTGCGGCGCGCCCATCTGTCCGACGGCACCACCCTCGACACCGATGTCGCCGTCGTCTCGCTCGGCGCGACCCGGAACACCGAGTGGCTGGCCGGGTCCGGGCTCGGCGCCGGCCCGCGCGGAATCGCCTGCGACGCGGGGTGCCGGGCCTTCGACGTCCGCGGCATCGTGACCGACGACGTCTTCGTGGCCGGTGACGTCGCCCGGTCCCCGCACGCGATCTTCGGGTACCAGTTCCTCTCCCTGGAGCACTGGGGCAACGCCGTCGCGCAGGCCGAGACCGCAGCGCACAACATGATCAGCAGCAGTTCCGAGCGCCGCCCGCATCTATGGGTGCCGGCCTTCTGGTCCTCCCAGTTCGGGGTCAACATCAAGTCGGTCGGCGTCCCCTCGCTGGGCGAGGAGGTCATCGTCGCCCAGGGCTCGCTCGCCGAGCACCGCTTCACCGGTGTGTACGGGTACCAGGGCCGGGTCATCGCCGCGGTCTCCTTCGACCAGACGAAGTGGCTGGAGTTCTACCAGCGGCAGATCGAATCGGCCGCCCCGTTCCCGCCCGAGTACTCCTCGGTGGACCGCCGCCCCGAAGGTCTGCGACCGGTCCCGGCCGACTTCCCGGACCCCTCCCTGCCCACCCATGGGCCGTCCGTCACGGTCAGCGGCTACTCACCGACCGACCAGCGGATCACCTTCACCCCCGCCCGGGCCTGACCTCCAGCAAGGACCCCGCCACCATGACGCAAGACACGCTCCTGCGGCAGATCATCGACTACTCCAACCGTGCCGACCCGTACCCGCTGTACGCCGAGCTCCGCAGGGAGCCGGTGCGCCAGGAGGGGGACGAGCTGTTCGTCGTCAGCACGTACTGGGAGATCAAGAGCCTGCTGCACGATCCCCGGATCAGCTCGGACGCCCGCAACCTCTCCCCCAGTGCCGCCGGCACCCTGCTCCAGGAGGAGGAGGCCTCGCCGCTGCCGCCCGCCTTCCTGCGGCTGGACCCTCCCGAGCACGACCGTCTGCGCCGGATGACGATGCGCCCCTTCGGACCGCCGGAAACGCCCCGGCGGGTCCACAACATGCGCGGCGAGCTGGCCCGCATCGTCGCCGACCTCATCGACGGCTTCGGGGACCGGAAGGAGGTCGACATCGTCGACGACTTCTCGTACCCCTTCCCCGTCACCGTGATCTGCCGGCTGCTGGGCATTCCGCGTGAGGACGAGGCGCTCTTCCACTCCTGGGCCGACACCATCGCCGCCGGCCTCGACCCGGACCCCGGCCAGGACCCCGGCGAGCGGCGCCGCGCCACCCAGCAGGCCCGCACCGAGCTCGGGGCGTACCTGTCCGGGCTCATCGACGAACGCAGCGGGGCACCCGGCGACGACATGCTGTCCGAGCTGGTCACCCAGCACGGCCCGGACGGGGGGATGACCCGGATGGAGGTGCTCAGCACCGCCGCCCTGCTCCTGATCGCCGGTCACGAGACGACGGTCAACCTCATCACCAACGGGATGCTCACCCTGCTGCGCAACCCCGAGGTCCTCGAACGGCTGCGCAACGACTCCCGGTTGGCCGTCCCGCTCGTGGAGGAGCTGCTGCGCTTCGAGCCACCCGTGCAGTTGCTCCCGCAGCGCACCACCCTCGCCGACATCGACATCGCGGGCGCCACCATCCCCAAGGGCGCCTCCCTCTGGCTCGTCCTGGCCTCCGGCAACCGGGACCCGAAGCGGTTCGACGATCCCGACCGCTTCGACCCCGACCGGCAGGACATCCAGCATCTCGGCTTCGGCAGCGGCATCCACAACTGCTTCGGCGCACCCCTGGCCCGGCTGGAGGCACAACTCGCCCTGACCGAACTCGCCCGCAGACTCGACGGCCCGCGCCTGGTGGAGGACCCGCCCCCGTACCGGCAGAACGCCGTGCTGCGCGGCCCCCGTCATCTGAACGTCGCCTTCGACGGACTCCGTCCACGTCCCTGAAGCCGGTCGGTCCGGACCGTGACGGGCGGATGCCGGCCATGAGAGGCGGACCCTGACCATGACTGCCGGACCCTGACCATGACGGGTGGATGCGGACCATGATGGGCGGATGCCGACGCACGAACCGGGCCGGCGCGACACCGGCCCCTCGCTGGAGCAGATCCTCGATCTGATCGCCCCCGGGATGCTCGATGTCGTCGTGGCCCCGCGCGGTACCACCGTGCCGGTGGCCGGTGTGGCGCTGCACGACCCCGGCGAGGAGCGGGACGACGGGACCTGGTCGGCGACCGGGCTGATCCTGCTCGTGGTCGGCGTGGAGGTCGCCTCGCCCGAGGCCGTCGATGTACTGCGCGCCGCCGACCGGGCCGGGGCCGCCGCCGTGGTGATGCGGCGGGGCGGCCGGGGCCCGCGGGCGGCGCTGGTGGAGGCGGCGGGCCGGGGGCGTACGGCGCTGCTGGCCCGGCGGCCGGGGCAGGGCTGGACGGAGGTGCTCGGCGGCCTGCGGACCGCTCTGGCGCACAGCGCCCCGGCCGGGGCCGACGGGGTGGCCGGGATGGCGGGGCTGCGGCTCGGCGATCTGTCCGGGCTGGCCAATACGGTGGCGGACCTGGTCGGCGGAGCCATCACCATCGAGGACCCGCAGTCACGGGTGCTGGCCTACTCACGCCTGGACCACGAACCCGATCCGATGCGCCGACTGACGATCCTGGGCCAGGAGGTCCCCCGCTGGCGGGTCGTCGAGCTCCGCGAGAGCGGCTTCTTCCAGACCCTGTGGAGCAGCGAGGACGTGGTGCGGCTGCCCGCCGACGCCCGGTACGCCGAACGGCTGGCCATCGCCGTGCGCCACGGGCCCGAGGTGCTCGGCTCCATCTGGGCCGCCGCCGACGGACGGCCGCTCGCCGAGGACGCGGCGGCCGCGCTGCGCACGGCGGCACGGGCCGCGGTGCCGCATCTGTCCCACCACCAGACCTGGGGCCGGGCCGCGGCCCGGGCCCGGGAAGACGCCGTGCACGCGCTCCTGAAGGGCGACGTCCGGGCCGCGCACGAGGCCGGGGTCGCGACGGACCGGCCGTACGCGGTGGTGGTCGCGGAGGCGTACGACGGACACGAAGGGCGCCACGGGTACGACGGGCGCCGCGAGTACGACGGGTACGACCGGTACGACGGGCGGGCCGGGTCCGCCGTCACCGCCGGGCAGCGGGTGCTGGATGTGCTCGCGCTGCAGGCCGCCGCGTACCGGCCGGGGTGTGTGACCGCGCGGTCCGGGCGGCGGCTGTACGTCCTGGTCCCGGCCGGGGACGGGGAGACCGGCCCGGCCCGCACCCTGCTGGCGACGGCGCGCTCGGTGCCGCGCAGCGTGGTCCTCGCGGGCGCGGGTCCGGTGGCGGCCGCGTTGTCGGGGCTGCCCGCCTCTCGGGAGACGGCCGAGCTGGTGGTGCGGGTGCTGCGGGAGCGGGCCGGGGGGAGGCCGGCCGGGGAGGTGGTGTCGGCGGTCGCGGCGTACGACGAGGTGGTCCCCGAGACGACGGTGCTCCGGCTGCTCGACCGGGTGGAGCCGGTGTGGGATTCGCTGTCGGGGCCGGTGCACGCGATGGTGGAGCACGACCGGGCGCACGGTTCGGCGTACGGCGATTCGGTCGCCGCCTACCTCGACGCCTCCTGCGACACGGGCACGGCCGCGCGGCGCCTCAATGTGCACCCCAACACCCTGCGGTACCGGCTGCGCCGGGCCCGGGAGCTGTTCGGCGTCGATCCGGCCGACCCCGCCATGCGGCTGCTCGCGGAGATCGGGCTACGGCTCGCGGCCCGCCGGCCGCCCGGGAACGTCGGGCGTTGACCGCTCGGGGCGCTGCCCGTCGACCGTTCGGGGCGCTGCCCGTCGACCGTTCGGGGCGCTGCCCGTTGATCCTTCGGCTGTCCTGCACGGCAAAGGAATCGGCCGAGCGTCGTCGTGTCGGTCGAAGACGCGCCGTCCCCTGCGCGCCGAAGCTGTTCGTACATGACGGCGTGGCAGACGGAGGGGTGTTGTGGTGGTTGGCATGACTTCAGGCTCGGCGGCCCGGCAGCGCGGTGACCGCCGTACTGCGGCACTGGCGCGTGCCGTCGAGGACGGGCTCCTCGGTCCGCATGCGCCCGTGATCGGTCTCCTCGACGTGGACGGTGTGCTGGCGGCGGTGGAGGCACTGAACGAGGCGTTCGAGGGGCCCGCCCCGGTACGGCACACGTTCGCCGCCAAGGCGTGCGGCCTGGTGCCGGTGCTGCGGCTGCTGGCGGACGCGGGGATGGGGTGCGAGGTCGCCTCGCCCGGAGAGCTGGAGCAGGCCCTCGCGGCCGGGTTCACGTACGACCGGCTGGTCTTCGACAGCCCCGCGAAGACGGTCCAGGAGCTGGAGTTCGCGCTCGCCCACGGCATCGCGATCAACCTGGACAACTTCCAGGAGATGGCCCGGGTGGACCGGCTGCTGGCCGGCCGGGAGGCCGCCGGACCCATCGGGCTCCGGGTGAACCCGCAGGTGGGGGCGGGCGCCATCGGCGCGATGAGCACCGCGACCGAGACCTCGAAGTTCGGCGTCGCACTGCGCGACCCGGGCGCCGAGGACGCGGTGATCGAGGCCTTCGAGCGCCGGCCCTGGCTCAACCGGCTGCACGCGCACGTCGGTTCCCAGGGCTGCCCGCTGCCGCTCATCGCCGAGGGCATCCGCGCGGCCTACGAGCTGGCCGAGCGGATCAACGCCCGCCTGGGCCACCCCCGGATCACCGGGATCGACATCGGCGGCGGCCTGCCCGTCAACTTCGCCGACGAGGACGACCGGCCCACGTACGCCGACTACGTGGCCGCACTCCGCGAAGCCGCGCCGGGTCTCTTCGACGGCCGCTACACCCTCGTCACCGAGTTCGGCCGCTCCCTGCTCGCCAAGAGCGGAACGATCGGCACGGTCGTCGAGTACACCAAGTCCGCCGGGGGGCGGCGGATCGCGGTCACGCACGCGGGGGCCCAGGTCGCCACCCGTACCGTGTTCATGCCCGGATCCTGGCCGCTGCGCGTCGGCGTCTTCGACGCCTCGGGCCGCCCCAAGCAGGGACCGGCCGAGGTCGTCGACATCGCGGGCCCCTGCTGCTTCGCCGGGGACCTCACCGCGAGTGCGCGCGAACTCCCCGCCGTCGAACCCGGCGACGTGGTCGCGCTGTACGACACCGGGGCGTACTACTTCTCCTCGCACTTCTCGTACAACTCACTGCCCCGGCCCGCGGTGTACGGCTACCGCACCGGCGCCGACGGGCAGGTGCGGTTCGCGCCGGTGCGCGAGGCGCAGAGCGTGCGCGGGGTGGTCGAGGAGAGCGGCCTCGCGCAGGCGGACAACCTGGTGGCGCTGAAACGTACGGAGTGAGTTCTCGTCCGGGGCTCCCCGTTCCGGTGCTTCTCCCTGGAGGCGCCTCTCCCCGCCGGTGCTTCTCCCTGGAGGGGCCCCTCGCCGCCGGGGCCCCTCGCTCAGGACCTTCGGCCGAAGAACTCGATCTCGGCCACGGCGAGTCGGCGGCCGGGGCCCGCTCCGTAGGTGGTGTCGGTAGTGAGCCGGGCCCTGACGATCTCCGATCCGCGCAGGTCGAAGGTCTGCTGGCCCGGCTGGTCCTTGACCCGCAACTCCTTGCTGACGCTGGTGCCGTCGGCGGAGGTGAGCAGGACGGTGATCCTGGCCGGGCGGGCCTGGGTGAGGAACTCGTCCATCTTGGTCGACGTACCCGAGAAGACGACCAGCTTCAGCACCCGTACGGGCTGCTCGAAGTCGCACTCCAGGTACTGGCCCACCCCGGTGTCGGCCCCGGCGGCCGAGGGCGCCCAGTAGCGGTTGTTGAAGCCGTCGAACGCCGCACCCGCCGGATGCCCCGGGGCTCTGCTGGAGGCCCGGAACCGGGTGGGGGGCACCGCCTCCGGCGTCCCCGTCTCGTCCTTGGCGAAGCCGAGCCAGCCGGACAGGTGCGGCAGGGCGAACCAGACCCCGCACGCCAGCACGATCAGCACGATCGGCAGCGCCAGACCGGGGCGGCGCCACAGCCGGCGCTTCGGCCGGGTGCCCGCGATGGGCGCCTGACGCGGTCGCCGCCGAAAGATCCGGCGCCACCAGGGAGGCCGGACATCGGGCGGCGGGCCCGGGTCCAGGAGCAGTGCGCAGCGGATGCACAGGGTGCGGTCCGGGGCGTTCTCCGTACGGCAGTTGGGGCAGCGGACCGGCGGAGCAGGGGCCGGGCCGGGGGGTGTGTTCGCCGGGCCGGGCGGTACGTCGGGCAGCGCCTCGGGCCCCGGGACCGGCTCGTCCGGGTCGTCGCCGGGGCGACGCGGGGCGGCGGTCGGGGCAACGGGGGGCGGCGGGGCGGGCTGCGGCGCGGGGGCGACCGGCGGAACGTGGGGAGCCCAATGTGCCCGAGGCGGCCGGATGGTGGAAGGCGCCGGGGTCCCGGCCTCCGGCTCCTCCCACTCCAGGAACGCCTGGCACGACGTACAGAACTGCGTCCCCGGCGCGTTGTTCTGCCCGCACGACTCGCAGATCACAGGACCTCCAGGTCGAAGCCCACATGCGCCGGGATCTCCGTACGGATCAGCTCCTCCAGCCGCACCCGGTCGACCTGGTACGGCTGCGCGGCCCGGACTCGGACCGTCACCCACGGCCGCGGGCCGCCCGGGAACCGGGTTTCCGGCGTCGTCGACCACGCCGTGCCGCCGCTCTCCACGATCTCCGGCTCGATCCCCGTCTCCAGGAACACCGCCTCCGAGAGACCGCGCCGGGTGCCCCGCCGGCTGTGCCGCTCGACCGCGCCGCGCACCGTCGCGCGCCGCTGCTCGACCGGGTGGTCCGCGCGGGTGTCGACGGCCACCCACTGGGCCAGCCAGGCCAGGAAGTCCTCGGGCGCACTGCGGGGGTCGAGGTGGGCGGGCAGATTGTCGATGGAGAGCAGGACCGGGGCGAGTACGTCGTCGAGCGCCGCGAGGAACCGGCGCAGGAAGTCCTGCTCCAGGTAGACCGCCGGGAGCTGTTCGATCAGCGGGTGCGGGGTCGGCAGGCCGGTCACGGCAGTGCGCATGGCGGTCAGGCCTCCCGTACCCGGAGCTGGTGCTCGTAGCTGAAGACCAGCGCGTGCCGGTCCAGCTCGATCTTGGTGGTGGGTTCGCCGCGCTGCCCGTTCACGGGGTCGGCGGGAAAGAGGCGTACGTCCTCCACCAGGTCCACGCCCGGCACCTGTTGCAGTACGGCGAACGCCTCGCCCGACTGGATCGGCCGGCCGAACGGCCAGCCGTCGCGGCCCGGTCCGCCGCTCAGCGGGTTGAAGTAGCTGTAGAGCGCGGTCAGCGCCTCCTCGCGCACCTGCTCCAGCACGACACCCCGGCGGGCCTGGACCGTGGCGACCACGGTGACCCCCTGGTAGAAGGGCCGCTCGACCACCAACCGGGCCCCGATGGGCCTTCGTTCGTCCAGATGGCCCGCGATCAGGGCGAGGGTCTGCTGCGGCGGGACCAGCTCGTCGAACTGGATCCGGCCCTGCTCGTCGCTGCGCCCGGCCGGTACGACGAGCAGCCGCACCCCGCCCGCCTCGACGTCCGAGTCCCCGCCGGCCGGGATGCACTGCACCCGGGCCGCGTCGGGTGCGACCTCCCGGGCGAGCAGTTCGTAGTCGTGCGGCACGACGGCCCGGCGCAGGGTCCGCAGTGTCATCGGCCCGCGCACCCGGGCGTTCTCCACCGTCTCGCCGTCGACCCCGCCGAGCGCGGGCCGGCGGTTCTCGACCCGGGCCACGTACGGGATGGCGCTGCGCAGCACCCGGAGCGTGGAGGTGGCCACATTGCCGCGCAGTCCGCCGCCGGTGCGGTACGAGCGCACGCGCACGGTGGCGCCCTTGGGCGGCACCTTGCCGTAGTGGCGGATGGAGCCGTCGCGCTCCCGTACCGCCGGCCCGAATTCGACCCGCCCCGAGTTGGGGTCGAGGGTGATGTGCCGGTCCTCGGGGCCGGAGTGCGCGAAGTCGTCGACCCGGGTCCACTCCGTGCCCTGCGGGCCTCCCTCGGGGTCCGCGACCTCGACGACGAAGTCGCCGGGGACGACCGGCGGGCGGCTCACCATGAAGATCTGGCCGGGTACGCCCTCGGCCGGGCCGAGCACCTCGTCGGTCACCGTCTCGGCGTGCACGGCGCCGACGGTCGCGCCGATCGTGAACGCGGTGATCCGGCGGACCACCGGGGGCGCCATGTAGGTGGGCTGCCCGGGGACGGCCTCCACCAGACGGCAGCGCAGCCAGCCGCCGGTGCGGCGTACGACGACGGCGGGCGTGTGGCCCTGGGGCAGGTGCAGGATCAGCTCTCCGGACCGGTTGAAGCCGCCCGTGTCGTCCTTCTCGATCTCGCAGGCCTTCCAGGCGCTGCCGTCCCACGCCTCCCAGACCAGCGGCGGCCGCAGCGGGTCCACGCCGACGCCCTCGACCGCGCAGTCCAGCCGCAGCGCGACGACCCCCGACGGTACGGCCGCGGACAGGCCCACGTAGAGGGCGTCGCCGGGCGCGGGCGTGGCGCCGAAGCAGGGCACGGACCGGCCGAGCGCCAGTTCCTCGGTACGGTCCAGGGCGTCGCCGGAGGTCGGCCAGGTGGCGAGGTGGGCGAACTCACAGGGCACTACGGACAGTTCGCCGACGGTGGTGAAGACCACCGCCTCCTCGGTCTCCGTGCGTACGGTCGCGACCTCCGTGCCCGCCCGCACCCGTACCGGTTCCGGCTGCGGCGCGGAGAGCCGGAACGTCACATCGGTGCGGGCGGCCGTGGGCTGGTGGAGCCGGACCCCGATCAGGTCGAGGAAGGTCAGATAGCTCTTCTCCGGGACCCGGTTCACCCGGTAGACGAGCTGGTCGACCATGGTCGCGAAGGCCTCGATGAGGGTCACGCCCGGGTCGGACACGTTGTGGTCGGACCACTCCGGGCAGCGCTGCTGGACGAGCCGTTTCGCCTCGTCGACCAGGCCCTGGAAGCGGCGGTCGTCCAGATACGGGCTGGGCAGCGTCACGCGCCGTCCACCTCCTCGTGCTGCGGGATCACATAGAACGGGAAGACCAGGTTCCGGGGGTCGTTGGCGCCCCGGACGGTGTAGCCGATGTCGATGTACAGGACGCCGTTGTCCACCTCGTCGAAGCGGACGACGACCTCGGTGACCTCGATCCGGGGCTCCCACCGGTCGAGCGCGAGGCGCACCTCGTACGCGAGCTGCCCGGCCGTGCCGGCGTCCGCCGGGGCGAACACGTAGTCGTTGACGGCGCAGCCGAACTCGGGCCGCATCGGCCGCTCGCCCGGTGACGTCGCCAGGATCAGCCGGATCGACTCCTCCAGCTCGTGCTCCCCGCGCACCAGGGCGATGGAACCGGTGGCGTCGGTGCGCGGCGGGAAGGCCCAGCCCGCGCCGATGAACTCCTGGCCCATGGACGCTCAGCCTCCGATCAGTACCGTCGGGCACCCGGACACGATGGGCGCGCCGCAGGCGGACCGGTCCCCGACGCGTGCGGCGGGCTGTCCGCCGATCAGCACCGTGGTGCTGCCGGGCGGCGTGATCACGGACGGGGCGTGCACCGCGGGCGGCGGCATCGCGCACAGGTGCGGGGTGCCGACCGTGGCGGCGGGGAGCCCGCCGATCAGCACGGTCGGGACGCCGGGGGGCCCGACCGTGCCGGGGTGTCCGGTGGGGTCACCGACCCGTGCGGCTGCCGCCGCGGCTGCTGACATGGAAGTCCGTTCCTCTCGATCGGCGCGTCCGCGCGGTCAGTTGATCCTCACCATGGGTGCGTTGATGGCGAGGGAGCCGCCGCCCTTGATGTCGGTGCGCTGTGTTCCGTTGACCGCGACCTGGGCGCCCCGGACGTCGACCGTGCCGCCGGTGGAGAGCTTGACCTCGCCGTTCCCGCCGTCGACGTTCACTCCGCTGCGGGACTTCAACGTGACGCTGTCGCCGCTGAGTTCGAGCGCCCCCTGCCCGCCGTCCAGCGCGACCCCGCGGGCCGCCTTGATGGACACCTGCTGCTTGGCCTCGATGTTCACGCTGCCGTCGCTGTTGATCACGATCACGGTGCCCCGGCGGTCCAGGTCGATCTTCAGCTTTCCGTCGCCGGTGAGCAGGCGTACGCCCTGCGGCCCGTTGGCCTCGTCGAGGATCTCCAGCTGGTCACCGCTCTTGGCGGCGACCGAACGCCGGTTGACGGCCCCGCTGGTCGGGTCGACCAGCGAGCCTCCCGGGGCGGAGGAGGAGGGCGTGCCCGAGGCGGGCGCTCCGGAGGCGGGTGTTCCCGAGGGGGATGTTCCTGAGGGGGATGTTCCTGAGGGGGACGACTCGCCGTTCCCGCCGCCACCACCACCGCCACCGCCACCGCCGCTGCCCTGCGACGGCCGGTCCTTCCCGTTGTACAGCCCGGCGAGGACGTACGGGCGGTCCAGGTGCCCGTGCTCGAATCCCACCAGCACCTCGTCCCCGACCTCGGGGATGAACGCCTCGCCGCCGCTCGTCCCGCCCGACTGGGCCGTGCGCGCCCAGTCGCTCGCGTACTCGTCCGACAGCCAGGGGAACCGCACCTTGACCCGGCCCGAGCCCTCCGGGTCCTGGGTGTCCGTGACCGTCCCGCTGACCAGCCCCACGCAGCGCGACCCGCCCGGGCCTCCAGCACCGGACCCGCCGGAACCCGGACCTCCGCCGGTCAGCCCGAACAGCGAACGCTCCTGCTGACCGGAGACGGTGAGCCAGGTCTCGTACCCGCGCACCGGGTCGAAGACATGCCGCGACGTCGTGACCGTGTACCGCCCCTCGAACGGCGCCCCCACCGCGTTGAGCGCCACCGCGCTGCCGGCCCGCACCTCCGGGTTCCCCCGGATCACCGCCTCCAGCTCCGCGAACGACCCGGCGATCCGCTCGGCCAGGGCCTTCGCCGCCTGGTCCACCTGGGCCTGCGCCCCGTACGCCGTGTCCGTGACCACGAAACGCGCCTCGCCGAACGGGGCGGACACCTCGGCCGCGCTCACCCCCAGCTCCAGGGTCGCCGACTTCCCGGCGGGCGCCCGCCCGACGAGCGGCTGCTTGGTCTTGACGTCCCAGCCGCGCACCTCGACCTCGGAGACCTGCTCGGCGGACGACACCCCGGCACGGCAGCGCAGCAGGTTGCTGCCCATCTCCAGGACCAGAGGATTACGGTCGGCGCGCGCCGAGCCGTCCGGTGCGCCGCTCGCCTCCGCGGGCCGGGTGATGTGCAGCTGTCCGTCGAGGACGTACGCCTGGGCGCCCGCCTCCTCCGCCAGGTCCCGGACGAACTCCCAGTCGGTGACGTTGGGCTGGGCGATGTGTTCGAGCACGGGACCGGCCACGTCGACCTTTCCCGGCTTCAGTCCGGCGCGCTGGGCGACCTGGGCGCAGATGTCGGCGAGCGTCATGTTCTGGTAGCTGGCCACCCGGCGGCCGCGGAACAGCCGGTGCGACTCGTCGAGCCCGCGTACGACGGTGAAGGTGCCGGTCTCGTCGAGCTCCACCTCCAGGGCGGTGACCACGCCCTTCAGCAGCGGTTTCGGTGCCGAGTCGCCGCCTGCCCGGGCCAGCAGCCTGATCTCGCTGCCGATCTTCAGCCCGGTCTGGCCCAGCAGGACCCGGTCCGGGTCGCGGAAGCGCAGCAGGAACAGGTCGGGCAGCGTCCGGCTGTCGTCGACGTACCCCTCGACCAGGGTGTTCACGAACTTCGGCGGCAGTGGACTGCCGCCGAGCTCCACCACCAGCGCCGTCGCGACGCCCGGCTGCGCCATCAGGACCGCCCTCCGTCCCGGCCCTCTTCGAGCCGGCCCAGCTCGTCGAGCGCGGGGAGCAGCAGCTGCCGTCCGGGGGCCAGCCGCATCGGGTCGTCGATCCCGTTCGCCTCCGCGATCACCCGCCAGGCGGCCGGGTCGCCGTACTCGCGCTGGGCGAGCGAGGGCAGCGAGTCCCCGGCGCCCAGCCGGTGCACCCGGCGGGCCGCGAGGGCGCCCGAGGTCGGGTTCTGGCCCGGGGTGTCGCCGCTGATCTCCTCCATCGTCACCTGGCAGACAGCCCGGATCGGCACGCCCGACGTGGTGAACAGGGTGTATTTCGCCTGCACTTGACTGACATAGCCGGGGAACCCGGTCAGGCCGCCCCAGTGGAAGACGACCCACGGCGGCGAGGAACGCTGTTGCTGCCGGGTCTCGTTGGTCGGCACGCAGCACGCGAAGAGCTGCTCCACGGAGGTCACCACGCGGGTGTCCTGGGTGTCGCTGGCGTCGAAGAACATCTCCACGGTGAGCTTGCTGGGCTGCGAGCCCTGGTACTCCGGCGGGCCGGAGCTCTTCGCGCCCTTCGCCGGACTCCGCTTCCAGGAGGCGGCCTTGGTGAGGCTGAGTTCCTTGGGGTTGAACTGGAAGTCGATCCGCCCGCACGGTCCGCCCGGGGTGAGGCCGCCGCCGGTCGGCGGGGTCCGCAGTTCCAGGTAGGCGTGCTCCAGCTTGGGCCTGGCCGAACCTCCCTTGCCGGCCTTCGCGGCCGATGCCCCCGACGTACCGGCGGCACTGAAGGCGATGGGACCCGCACCGCTCACGACGCTCAGCCCTCCATCACATAGCCGTGATGGGCGATCTCGATCGTCTCCATCGCGACCTTGGGCGATTCGGGGGTGAAGGAGGGGCCGGTCCAGCGGACGGGAACGACCTCCAGCAGCCCCCACTGGGCCACCTTCTGCCCGTCCCCGGTCCGCGCCTCGATGTGGGCCGTCTTGCGGCTGAACCCGGTCGTCATGGTGGCGAACCAGCGCGCCACCTTCTCGGTCTCCTTGGTGAGCGGCCGCGACAGCTTGACGTTCGAGTACTTCAGGCGGGTCGGCAGCTGCCACAGATGCCCGTTGTTGCCGCCCTCCTCCCGTGTTTCGAGCACCACTTCACAGCCCAGCCCGTCGCATGTGTTGAACGATCCGAGCTCGATGTCGTCGATCGTGACGACGAAGCAGACGCTGACGGCGGGATCGTTCTCCTGGGCGGTGGCCATGGCGCGTACCTCTCACTTCCCTTGTTGTCGCTGCCGTTCTCAGTGCCTGGTGTCTGCCTCGGTGCCTGATGTCGGACTCGGGGCTTGGTGTTGACCTCGGGGCTTGGTGTTGACCTCGGTGCCTGGTGCGTCGACTCAGTGCCTGGTGTTGATGAGGAATCCCGCCCGTTCGCGTTCCAGCCGCAGATCCGCCTTGAAGAGCCTGCTGAGCGGCGGGTACAGGGCGCGTACCAGCTCGTCGGTGACGACGGGCGCACCTCCTGGGGCGGCGCCGTGGCCGGGCGCGCCGGTCGCCGCGTGTTCCCCGGTCGCGGCTCCGGGTTCCGGTCGGGGCTCCGGCTCGGGTTCGGGCGCGGCCTCCTCGGGCGGGTCCGGTGGCGGTGGCTCCTCGGTCACGGTCTCGCGCTGGACGACGGGCGGCGCGTACGACGGGGGCGGCGACCCGAAGACGACGCTGCCGTCGGCCATCCGCTGTGCCACCCCGGCCGCCACGGCGACCGAACCGGCCGGGACGAAGGAGGACCCGGACGCCGAGGAGGCGGGGGCGCCGGACGGTGCGGTACGGCTACCGGATCCCGGCAGCGAACGGGGCACCGGCGGCCCCCCGGCCGCCTGCCGCTGAAGGGCGGGAAGCGGCGGAGAAGACGCGCCCGTCCCCTGCCCCGCGGTCGTGACGGCAGTACGTTGCAACGCCGCCGGTACGGAGGGGGTCGCCGCCGCCATCGACGACGTACCCGCCCCACCGGACGTCCAGCGCACCGGTACGGCATCGGCCAGGGAGACCGGTTCCGCACCCGGCACCGGAATCGGCCCCGTACCGGCCGGCGGGGACGGTGCCACCCCGTCCACTGCGGAACGCTGTACGGCCCCCGGCCCACCACCGCTCACGTTCTGCAGCGTCACGGGACGGTCGGCGAGCAGCGGCGCGACCGGCGCGGTGCTCGGGGGCGGCGCGAGGGGACCTTGCGGCGGCACGGCGGGAGTCCGCTGCACCGCGGGTGCGGGGCCCGTCGGTGCGGAGTCCGACGCGGCGGGGAGCAGGGGGGAGTCGCCGAGCAGCGGCGCGGTGGGCCCGCCGGAGCCGGGCTCCGCATCCGGGGCCATGGGCACCTGCGCGGCCCCGGAAACCTCGCCGCCCCCGCCGTCCCCGCTGTCCGCCGCACTCCGGGCAACCGGAATCCCGCCGGACACACCGGACTCCGCACCAGGACCCTCGACGGCGGCCTGTCGCTGCGCCGTTGGCGGCAGCGCGGACATGGGCGCGCCAAGACCGGGCGCACGCCGGGCCGGGCCGGGCGCGGGCGGCATCACCGATCGCTGAACGGGCGGAGCCGGGGCTGGATGCGGGTGCAGGTGCGCGTTCGGCGTCGTGGGCCCGGGCCCTGGCTCGTGCTCGGGCTCGGGCCCGGTCGAGGCTGATCCGGACGCCGCCACAAGGGGCTGCTCGCCCACCAGTTGGCGTACCGGCAACTCCGCCACGGCCGCCTCCCCGGCCGACGTCATCGCAGGTGCGTCACCCGGAACGACACGCTGCACGGGCAGGGACAGAGGCACGGACAAGGAGACGGGCCCGGCCCCGGCCGACAGCCCCGCCGAACGCTCCACGGACCGCTGCACCGGCGACGGACGGTCCGCGGTGACCGGGGCGGCCGGGGCGGTGATCCCGTGCACCAGCCCGGTGGGCGCGTCCGGGCTGACCAGATGGCCGAGGGGAGTCCCGAGCGAGGTGTCCTGCCGGGTGGAGAGCGACCCCTGGAATCCGGAGGGGTCGATGACCAGGCCCTGAGTCCCCAGGGTCCGCTGGATCGGCGGCAGTTCGGACAGATCGACCCGTTCGCGCAGCGGAGCAGGCGGAGCGGCGACGTTCTCCGCCCCCGCACTCGTCTCCGTGCGCCCGCCACCGCGCAGCCAGGACATCAGGCCCATGGATTTTCCCGCCCTCCCTGCGCTGTTCGCTACTGCCCGTTGAGGCGAGCGATCTGTGCGACGAACCTCAGTCGTTCCGGGTGCTCCAGGTCCAGCAGCTCATCGAGCGGCCAGTGGAAGTGATAGGCGAGGTACGCGACCTCCTCGTAGAGCAGGTCGGCCGCGTACGTCACGATTCCCCCAGGCGGCCACCGGCGAGATTCACCGCGAACTCCTCCTGGCAGGCCGGACAGGTGACGGCGGCGCGGGTGTGCCCCTCGGCGTTGATCCGCCGGTAGAAGTCCTGGAGGAAGGCCAGGTCGGAGGCGAAGAGGTCCTCGATGATGCCGGGGTGGATGTCGTCGATCGTGCCGATCCGGGTGACGACCCGGGCGATGAGCACGACCGAGAGGTACGCGGAGTTCTCCCGCACCCGGTCGTCCCGCAGCGGCACGAGTTCGTCGCGCGCGGTCGCGAGCCGCATGACGCCCGTATGGTGCACGACGCCCGCGTCGTCGACGTACCCGCGCGGCAGCTCGAAGGTGAACTCGGTACGCAGCGGCTCCCGTTGACCGGAGCGCCCGTTCCCACCGGCCGGGAGGCGCGCGTCCGGCCGCTCAGGGGCCTCCGCCGGAGCCGTACGCCGCATCAGTCGAGTTCCATGCTCTCGTAGGTGATCGCGAGCTTCTCCGTCAGGACCGAGGTGTCACCGGCCTTGAGGGTGCCGATCTCCAGGGACTTCGGCCAGGCGTTGATGAGCTTGTAGCGCTTGATGGCGATGCCCTCGTGGTCGTACACGATCACCGCCCCGTTGCGGCGGGCCGCGGTCATCCGGCCGAACCGGGAGTCCTTGATCCACCGTTCGAAGCTGTTGTCCTCGGTGAGGCCGCGGGTCACGGTCACCTCACCGGCCTTCGGCCTGCCCGGGAGCTTCTTGATGGCGTAGCGGCCGTCGGCGGTGTTCTGCTTCAGCTCGATGACGTCCTGTTCCATCTTCAGACCGCTGACCTCGGTGATCTGCTTGATGACGACGCTGTCGAATTCGAGGCCGAAGGAGGCCCCGACGGTGCTGTCGAGATCGGGAAGTGGCACAACAGGCTCCTTTACCGCTTTTACCGCTTGGTGGACCTCAGGACGGCCGCGCTGCCACGGCCCGGCGCCCGGCGGCGCTACTCGTCGACACCGCCGGTGCCCCCGGTCAGCTGGGAGAGGCGGAAGACGACGAACTCGGCCGGCCTGACCGGTGCCACCCCGATCTCGCAGATGACCTGACCTGCTTCGATGCTCTCCGGCGGGTTGGTCTCGCGGTCGCACTTGACGTAGAACGCCTCTTCCGGGGTGAGCCCGAACAGCGCCCCCTTGCGCCACTCGTTGACCAGGAATGCAGATACGGTGCGCCGGATACGGGCCCACAGGGCGTCGTCGTTCGGCTCGAAGACGACCCACTGCGTCCCGGCGAGGATCGACTCCTCCAGGTAGTTGAAGAGGCGCCGTACGTTCAGATAGCGCCAGGCGGGGTCGGAGGCCAGCGTGCGCGCGCCCCAGACCCGGATGCCGCGCCCGGGGAAGGAGCGGATGCAGTTCAGCCCGATCGGGTTGAGCAGATCGTGTTCGCCCTTGGTCAGCTGGGTCTGGAGAGCGACCGCCCCGCGCACGACCTCGTTGGCCGGGGCCTTGTGCACCCCGCGCGACTCGTCGTTGCGGGCCCAGACCCCGGCGATGTGGCCGCTCGGCGGGACGAGCCGGGCGCGCCCGGACGAGGGGTCGGCGACCCGGATCCAGGGGTAGTAGAGCGTGGCGTACTTGGAGTCGAAGTTGGCGCTGCCGGTGCGCCACGCGCGGATCTGCTGCGGGCTCAGTCCGGGCGGCGGGTCGAGAATGGCGACGCGGTCGCCCATCAACTCGCAGTGGGTGATCAGCCCCTGCTGCACGGCGACGACCGACTCCAGGTCCAGCAGCCCGCGTTCGTACGCGCTCATCAGGTCCGGCACGGCGATGGTCGTGACTTCTTCGACCGCTTCGAGCCCGCCGAGACCGGTCCGGCGGTCGGGGTCTCCGACGTACAGCTCGGGGGTCAGCGCACCTGCCCCGGGCGACGCGGGCGCGGCGGGGGCCAGGGTCACGCTCTGCGGCTCGGGTCTGGCCGGGGCGGCACCGCGGGCCGTCTCGCGTATCTCGATGAGCTCCGACTTCGCGTTGACCCGGGTGGCGACGTTCTCCTTGCTGCGCTTGGTCGTGACGCCCGGGTACGTCTCCGCGACCTGCCCGTCCCGCTTCACGATCAGCTGGAAGACGTCGGAGGGCGGATCGTCCCCCTCCGCCTCGGTCACCTCGACGGTGACCTCGCCCGTCACACCGGGGCGGGGCTTCACCGCGTACGGCCCGAGCTGCGTCTCCGAGCCCGCGGGAAGCTGGCCGGCGCTCGGTTCGTCGTCCCCTTCGGCCGGCGGTTCGCTGCCGTCACCGATACGCACCACATAGCAGACGCCCCCGCCGTTGGCGAAGAACCCGTACACGGCCGAGGCCAGATACGTACCGTCGACGAAGTCACCGAACGTGCCGGCGAACTGGCTCCAGTTGGTGATCAGCGTCGGCTCGTCGAACGGGCCCTTCTGGGCGAAGCCGACGAGGGCGGCGACCGAGGTGCCCACCCCTTCGATCGGCCGGGACCCGGACTCGATCTCTTCGACGTAGACGCCCGGGGACAGGTACGACGGCATGTGAGTCTCTCCTTGGCCGGGGAACGCCCGCAATTCTCGCGAGAGCGGCGATCACCGGGAACGGACACTCGGCCGCCCGCCCGTGCACCGGCCGCTGCCCGATCAGGCAATGCGCCGACGCCGTACGTACTGCCGGTAACTGCCCCGATCACGGCGCGCGCGCCCTGCGTACGGCGTCGGCACTGCCCACACCCTGGGACGTCGACGGAGCATATGCGCGCGGCCGGGAGGACGGATGAAGGCGGTTCCTGACAAGAACCCCGCCGCTGCTCACCCGTCTCCCGCTCACCCGGCTGTCTCCCGTACGACGGCGACGGCCGCGCCGGCGAGATTACCGGGCGACCGCCCCGTCCCCGATCGCCCCGTCCCTGATCGGCGCGGACTGGTCGGCTTGCAGCGGGCGGCGGGCAACAGGGCCGTCTCCCGCCTGGTCGCGCAGCGCTACACGGCCCCGGTGAAGCCGTCCCCCGCCCAGGCCCCCGGCTTCCGCAAGGTCAAATCCGATGTCGCGGCCAAGAGAATCCGCCTGTCCCACCACGCCCCCGCCGCCACCGAGTCGAAGTCGGCCCAGGACGCGGCCGTCGCGCCCCCCGACGACAAGGAGGCGCAGGGCAAGGCGGCCAACGCCGAAAAGATGAACGCCGCGAAGCCCGGTGAGTTCAACAAGCAGGCGTTCATCGACGCGGTGAACAAGGCCATCGACGCCCAGGCCCCGAAGAACCTCGACCAGGCCGACAAGTTCTCCAAGTCCGGCAAGGCCGATCAGATCAAGGGTGAGGTCGACGGCAAGGTCAAGGACGGCAAGGATTCCTCGGCCAAGGACATCGACACGGCGACGAAGGCCCCACCGGACACCTCGGCGGCCAAGGACAAGCCCGTCACCCCGATGACCCCCGACCAGCCGCCCGCCAACCCGGGCGCCCCCTCCGCCGCGGACGCGATCCCCGCCCAACAGCCCGCTGCCGTGACGGACTTCTCCGGGGGCCCGGCGGCCAACGACCAGGCGATGGCGGACGCGGAGGTCACCGAGGACCAGCTGGCCAAGGGCAACGAACCAGAATTCGACGAGGCCCTCTCGGCGAAGAAGACGGCGGAAACGGACTCCGCGAAGGCCCCCGCGAAGGGCAGGGCGGCCGAGGCCCAGCAGCTGAGCACCGCGAAGGCCGGGGCGGCCGCCTCCGGCGCCCAGGCCATGAACGCGCTGACCGCGACCCGGGCTTCGGCGGGCAAGCAGGTCGACGGCGGCAAGGGCGAGACGAAGTCGAAGGACGAGAAGAAGCGCGCCGAGGTCACGGCGAAGCTCCAGAAGGTCTACGACGGCACGAAGAAGGACGTCGAGACCACCCTCTCCGACCTGGACAAGAAGGTCGACACCGCCTTCACCCAGGGTGAGAAGGCGGCCCGTGACGCGTTCACCGCCGACCACAAGCGCCGTATGAAGAAGTACAAGGACAAGCGCTACTCGGGCATGTTCGGCCCCGCGAAGTGGGCCAAGGACAAGTTGATGGGCATGCCGAAGGAGGCCAACGACCTCTTCCAGGAGGCCCGGAAGCTCTACGTGGCGAAGATGCAGACCGTCATCTCGTCCGTCGCCGACATCATCGGCACCGAACTGGGCAAGGCCAAGGCCCGCATCGCCAAGGGCCGCACCGAACTCAAGGCCGAGGTCGACAAACTCCCCGCGGACCTGCGCGAGTTCGGCCAGGAGGCCGCCACCGACTTCGCGGGGAAGTTCGACGACCTCGAAGCCACGGTCAACGAGAAGTCCGAGCAGCTGGTCCAGGACCTCGCCACGAAGTACACGGCGGCGCTGAACAAGGTCGACGAGGAGATCAAGAAGCTCCAGGAGGCCAACAAGGGCCTGGTCGACAAGGCGAAGGACGCGATCGTCGGCGTCATCAAGACGATCAACGAACTGAAGAACCTTCTGCTCGGGATCCTGGCCAAGGCCGCCTCCGCGATCATGAAGATCATCAAGGACCCCATCGGGTTCCTGGGCAACCTGGTCAAGGCGGTCGGTGCCGGGCTCAACCTCTTCATCACCAACGTCGCCGAGCACCTCAAGACCGGCGTCGTGTCCTGGCTGCTGGGCACTGCGGTCAAGGCCGGGCTCGAACTCCCGCAGAGGTTCGACCTCAAGGGCATCATCCAGCTCATCGGCTCCCTCCTCGGCCTGACCTGGGCCAACATCCGCGCCCGCATCACCCGCAAGGGCATCCCCGACCAGGCCATGACCGCCGTCGAGTCCTCCGTTCCCGTCGCGAAGAAACTCGCCACCGAGGGCCCCGCCGGCGCCGTCAAGGAAATCGAGGCCGAAGCCGGCGACCTCAAGGCCACCATCCTCGAAAAACTCACCAGCTACCTGATCCCCACCGTCATCATCGCCGGGATCACCTGGATCATCTCCCTCCTCAACCCCGCCTCCGCCTTCGTCCGCGCGGTCAAGGGAATCATCGACATCGTCACGTTCATCGTGAACCAGGGCGCCCAGATAGTGGAGTTCGTCAACTCCGTCCTCGACGCCGTCATCGCCATCGCCAACGGCGGCGCAGCAGGCGTCCCCAAGATGGTCGAAGCCGCCCTCGCCACCAGCGTCCCGCTCCTGATCGGCTTCCTCGCCTCACTCCTCGGCATCGGCTCCCTCGCCAACAAGGTCAAAAGCGTCTTCCACGCCGTCGCCCGCCCCGTCAACCGCGCCATCGACAAAATCGTGGGCTTCATCGCCAAAAAAGGTAAAGCCCTCTGGAACAAGTCCAAAGAGAAGGACCACAAGACTAAGCCCGAGGGCGAAAAAAATCAAAGCCGCGAAAAGGATAGCCCCCAAAAGAAACAAGAAGATCTCAATCGAATAGTAGCCGCCCTAACGCCAAAAATTGCCAAGTATGTAGGATCAGGAAAGTCTCGTAAAGCCCTAGAAATAAGGCTAGGGATTTGGCGCCGCCAGTACCGCCTCGCAAGTCTGACGGTATCGCAGGACGGTTCGATCACCGCTAAGATCAACCCCTCGATCACTATAGGAAATATCAGCGTCAAGGATCGAGAATTAGCACTCCTCATCATTCCGGCCTTGGCGCAAGTTGAGCAGGAATATTTCGCTCACCTCTTGCTCACCGGAGATCGCGGCCCGGTTATAGCGAAGGCAATTTCTGGCTGGACAGGCGGGCAAGCAAACTCTCTCGCTAAACTCTCATCTTTCGAGAGAGCCATGGTCATGGCATACTTCCGCCCCGGCGCTAAAGTACTAGCAATCGAAAAGTCCGTTTCGATATTCACTCCGGACAGCCAACGAAGCAGTTCATCCGTAGGAGTGATCGGGAGAGTCAACTCTGTTGGCGCCTATGCCGCCAAGCAGAAAATGAACAAAAAGAGACAAATTGTCGACATATTGAGCGTATCGGATGACTTGCGAAGGAAGTCACAAAAGGCATATGGGACACCTCTGCCGGATCAAGACATAGCGAAATCCTTGAGCTCTTCAGAATTCAATGAAACGGTGCTGCGCAGTCGCGCCACACGAACCACAAAGACTGCACAGAAATCCCTAGAGGTATTCATACGTGCCATGAGGAGGAACCACAGACTCGTGCAGTCCGTGGAAACAGGGCGCATGCATGGTGTACCAAGTGCGACCACCATGAGGAACTCACTAGTTCAATCCGGTACCGTAACGGGGTTGGATCCGATCCTTGGGATGGATGGCAGCATGAATATCATGGCACCGCTCGCCCAGGACCCCGCTCAGCAACAGAAGCGCGAGGAGCGACTTGGCACCGTTCTCATCGAGATGGTCAAGTCTGCTCCCACAGCTGGACAATCACAGATTGCAGGACAGAGTTTAATCTCCTCAGTTCACATGCTGGTGGCGGATGGTTACAGTGTTAACCCGCTCGCAGAGCAGATCGAAAGGTATGCCGAGTCCAAAATATCTGGAGCTCCCCCCTCACAGATAGAACATGAATTCCGATTACTTAAGATCGGGATACGCGACATGCTAGAGAACACAAATAAGTGAACGATGTGGGTCATCGAATCAACCAACGGATCATCACATAGCTGAAGGTGACTAATGCGCCTCAACGTGATATTTCGAGACTCCATCGACCCTCAAACATTCGCCAGATTCGCCGAGGGTCAGCATTGGGTGTTCCAGGGTACTTATCCAGCCGCCGAATCGGCACCGGCAGAATGGGTCTGGGCTACGCCAGCGGGAGCTGGGCTGCACTTGATCGAAGACGAAGCACTGGACTTGATCTATCTCTCTGTCGAGAACTACTCCATCAAGGGGACCTCCCCGGACGCCGTGCGATCGACACTTAATTCAATTTCAAGAGAATTCGAAACAATATCCACCCAGGAGTTGATCGACCTCTACTATGCCGAGCCAGAATGGAATGCACGCGTTCTCACACTGATGATGATCGCTGCGGCAGCTGGCGAAGATTTCGCACCCGACATTTGCCAGGTCATCGAGCACGGAATCAGATTTCATCAGCCGGATGTCAGGAAGGCTGCTGCAATTGCCTCCATGTATGCTCCCTGGGCCGATCTCAAAGCAGCCATCTCAGCTGCAGCGAGCAACGATTCTGATGAACAGGTCCGAGATCTGGCATCGATGTCGCTACTAAATTTCAAATAGGGCCCACGAAGCAATTCTCTACCCATCCACGAAACCTGACAAATAGATCCAGGTAGAGACGTAGAACACGTCAAGTGACGGCGTGCATTGGGTCCTGGCAATTCTCACCATCAACGCACCTCCTCCTCAGTGTTGTGCATGCGGCCCCTTCAATCGAAATGGGAATACGAGGCTCGGAGCTACCGACCAAGCACATCCATCAAATGGTCGTCCAAGTCCGCCACGAAGTCCTCCCGGCGCCACGGTCGAAGCTCCTGGTGGGCCCTCCGTAAGCGGATCATTGGCACCCTCCCGCCCGTTGAAGCTGCCGCTGCGATGCACTCGTGCAGCAGATCGGCTGCCGCATGCGGCTCGCCGAGCCGGATTCTCGCCAGCGCTTGATCCGTTGTGACGATGACGCGTTGCACCTTTTGCCGAGGGGATCCGAGAGAGCCCACCGAGGCCGCAAACTGATCATGTGCGACGGCCGGATCACCCACGTGTAGCTGGCACACACCCTCGAAGCCGCGCAGGTACTCCGCAGAGAACGCGCCGGGCTGGGGGTCGTCGGGGAACTGCCGCTCCATGTCGTACCAGGCCAGTCCAAGTGCCGCGCCGGCTTGCCGGTCCTGGCCCGACCGAGCAGCGACTTCCGCCTGCAGTGCATGCGCTCGCGCACGGACCAGACGGCTTTCTCCACTGCTGGCAGCGCGGACCGCCTTCTCAACGAGCACATCCGCGTTCGCAATATCGGGCGACGCGTACAGGACAGTGAGAGCGTGGCTCAGGTACACCGAGGCCCGTCGCCAAGGCTGCCCCAAGCCGGCGGCTTCCCTGGTCGCCTCTTCATACAGAGCCCGGCTGGCGGCATCGTCACGCGTCTCGAACGCGAGGCGGCCTGCCAGCATCGCCGCCTCCACCCGCGTGCACCGCAAGTGCTCACGCACCGGCTCCGGCGATCCATCGGCCATCAACCGACGACACGCTTCCAACGCCGGAGCGAGCATCAACTGCAGACGTACGAACGGAAGGCTCCCTACCTGCGCATTGACGCCCGCGACAACGGAGGCAAGCCCAGCGACGGTCTCCGAGTCCAGGAGAGAGGAATCCGTGAGGATCTTCCCCAAACCCACACCAGCAGCCTCTGGTACCAGCAGCGTCAGCAGGCTGCCACTGTCATCCGTCATTGCTCGGACCAGCATGCTTCGCAGTTCCGCGATCCGAAGTTCGCTCTCCCCGAGCTGTCCCAACGCATCGAGGAACTGAGCGAAGTCCGAACCTTCTCCGAGCGCGCGGCTGCCACCGGGCGTAGTCGCGTACAGATGAGCAAGCAGCAGTTGGTAGCGCTCGTCCGGCATCGTCGGCGACCTCGACTCCCAGCGCGCAAGCGAGCGCTGGACACTCGCGATCTGCGGCAGCCTGGGCACGCCCAGACCCTGAGCGATCTGCGTCAGAGCCCGTGCCATGTCGGCCAGGGACAGGCCCCGCCGAACCCTCAGCCTCTTCAGCGCCGCGCCCGCGGTCGAGTTGTCCATTCCGTCATCGTGACGCAGACCGGCGCTAGACGGGGATGATCAGCCGCGGCTTCTCCTGCTCTGCTGTGTAGTTGATGGTCTGCCACGTACCCGATGACGGCTCAGTCGCGCGGGGAAACCCAATCGTCAGTGCGGACCGATCGACCATCCATCGGTTCCGTGCGTGGTACGCCTCGACGGACAGGCGGGGAGCTCCGAGTTCAACGATTTCCTTGATGCGGTTGCCTTTGCGGGCACGGGAGATGGCCTGCTGAGCCTCTTCCGGTTGCTGGGCAACTGTGCCCGGAACGACGATCGTGATGTCCACGGATGTACGGTCCGCCAGCCACAGCAAGGCCCATGAATCAATTCCCTTCGCACCACCGATGTAGAAGGCGCTGTGGGCGAATGCACCGAGGTACGTGGCGAAGAGCGTCATGTACTCGTCTCGCGGCCGGTGATCTGTGGACCGAGTGCCCGTAATCGCCACGGCGTGCATGATCAACTCCGTGTCATAGATTGTCGTCTCCCGTCAGACTCCCACGCTTGAGACTGTCAGTGCGTGGACACCTACAAGGCGAACAGCGATACGCGCGGATCCAGGATGCTTCCGGACCCTGACTACCTCTCGCAGGCCCAGCAGCGCGGCACACACTGCGTGTGGTGCGATGTCCTCCTGACCCCGCACACAGCGGTGAGCCTTGGCCCGAGGCGTAGGGGCGGTCGCTATTGCACGACGGTCTGGTTCCCCCGTTGTTGCAACGCCTGCGGGAAGCGAGCGGCATCATGAAGATCTGCTGTCGCTGCCAGGAAGTCACCACCGGCGAGGCCGAGGCAGTCGGCGACGGCTTCTCGATGAGCGGGGCACGGGCCAATGTCCACGCCCATCCGGCATGCGTCCCGTTCACGGTCTCTCGCGCAGATGGAGTTCCCCCGAGCTCGCCAGAGCGTGACTCAAGCGCACGTCGATCATGAGTGCTGCGGCCCGGCTGGGTTCCAATACCGCGTACCGCTCACCGGAGTGCAGGGCTGCAAGCAGCGAATGGCCCGAAGCACACCGGCTCTGCCACGGCGAACAGGTCATCCGCATCAGGCCCGACGAGACACCGGTCGAGTACCTGCGTTGCGCGTGCAGCTGCCACCGTGAAGGATGGCTGCCCTCGACCTGAAGAGGTGTTCTGCGACAACGAGGGTTGCGGAGTGTCGCAGGAGCTTGAACGATCGGCTCGCTGACGACCAATGAAGGTAGCGGCAGCACGCGGGGATGTCATGGACGCGTGCGAAAACGTCTCACCAGCGGTGGTCGGCAGATCTGTCACTGGTCCTCCATACTTCCTGGAACGGTGGCCGATGGCTGGCAGATCTCTACCTGGTCACGACCAGGTCAGTCGGAGGCCATCCGCTCCGATCGCGTAGGCGGCCGGTCCCTTCTTCGCGGCCACGCGGTGGATCTCATCCCTTGCCGCGTGGATTCGGCGCACCATTTCGGCAATCGGTAACTGCTGGTTGTCCAGGTAGAAGAGGACACCAGCCTCATCCACAAGCGGTTGCCGCTCATGGGCGCGGGTCTTGATCCGACCGTCCTTGCACAGTGGATGCCAACCGTGTTCGAGGCCGTACGCGATCCACGCCTCGTCAGGGATGTCCTGGGCATCGTCCGGGAACTCCTCGGCGATCAAGTGAATGCGCCATCCGAGCTCGACCAGCCGAGCCGGCACCGTCTTGCCGAGGTTGCGGTCCAGCAGGAACTCAGGCTGATTGGGCGGCTCGGAGAATGGCCTCGACCTCGTCACGCGACATGCCGAACTCGTCGCCGACGACCTCCAACGGCTCGCCCGCTCGCCAGAGGCCGACGATCGCATCCACCTGAACCTTGTTGGACGCGACCACCGGTGCTCCCCAGCCGAACCGTGGATCGATGATCACCGGGGCGACATCCGGATACTGCATCAGGCGCAGTCGCTGCGGGGTCCGCCCGTCGGCTTCCCAGGTGATGTAGCGCAAGTAGTCCTCGATGACTTCGCGGATCGGCCGTTGCCCATCGCGAGCCCGTGCCAGATCGCCTGCGTGGTCCACGAAGATTTCGACGCCGTCGGTCGCGATCCTGCGCGTGGCCAGCCCATAGGGTTCGCCGAACTCCCGCCGAACAGCTTCCGCTGCCTCGCGGATCTTGTGAAGGCTGAGCCCCAGATCCCGAAGCGCGTGCAAGACGTACGCCTCGACCACGGCGACGAAGGGGACCGACGGCCCGCCTCTCTTCTCGGCCTCGACAGCGTGGACCAGCGGCTCGCCGGCTGCCTTCTCGTGAAGCCAGCGGTACAGCGTTCTCTCGTTGATTCGAAGATGCCGTGCGGTCTCCAGCGGCGTCATGATCGGGTCCCGGAATTTGTTCACCATCAGCGGCACCTCCCTCAGGCCCAGCGTTACACATCGAGTGGCTCACCCCCAGACTCAAGCGGTTCAGGAACCGTACGTTTGGTCTGAATGCCACCGGACGGCTTTCTCCGTCCGGTCACCCGAGGGGGTGAAACCAGGGCCGGGACCAGCTGTCAGACGCCGCCCACCCGCACCGGCAGCGACTTCAGCCCGTTGATGAAGTTCGACACCAGGCGCCCCGGTGAACCCGCCGGTTCGAGCGACGCCGGAAGGACGCGGCACACCTCCTCGTACAGCACCCGCAGCTGCAAGCGCGCGAAGTGCGCGCCCAGGCAGACGTGCGGGCCGTCGCCGAAGGAGACGTGGGGGTTGGGGGTGCGGGTGAGGTCCAGGGTGAACGGGTCGGGGAAGACGCGTTCGTCGTGGTTGGCGGAGGCGTGGAGGACGACCACCTTGTCGCCGGTGCGGATACGGGTGCCCGCCAGCACCGTGTCCTCGCGGGCCGTGCGGCGGAAGGTCAGGACCGGGGGGTGGCGGCGGAGGAGTTCGTCGACGGCGGTCGCGAACCCCACCTCGCCGTTGCGCAGGCGGCGGTACGCCTCGGGGTTCTCCGCCAGGAGGTGCAGGCCGCCGGGGGCCGCGCTGCGTACGGTGTCGTTCCCGGCGATCACCAGCAGGAAGAAGAACATCTCCAGCTCGGGGGCGGTCAGTTCGGGGTCCGTGGCCAGGGACGTCATCACGTCGTCGGCGGGGTGGCGGCGTTTGTGGGCGGCCAGGGTGTGGGCGTAGTCGAACATGTCGCGCAGGGCTGACGGGGAGCGGGGGTCGAGCGGCTTGCCGTCCGGGCCCGGCGTCGGTGTTCCGGCCTCGTCGGGGTCCTGGTAGCCGATGACGCGTCGGGTCCAGTGGAGAAGGAGCGCGCGGTCGGTGTCCGGCACGCCGAGCAGGTCGGTGAGATTGAGCAGGGCGTAGTCGTCGGTGACCCGGGTGACGAGGTCGCAGGTGCCGTCGCCGGCCCGCGCCTCGGCCACCGCCCGGGTGAGCAGGGCGCGGGCGCGTTCGCGGACGACGGTGTCGAAGCGTTCGATGCGCTTCGGGGTGAAGGCGCGGCTGACGAGTACGCGCAGGCGCCGGTGGTGCGGTGGGTCCTGGTTGAGCATCATGCGGCGGATGAACGGGAGGTCGGCGGGGTCGGGGTCGCGGATCTGGGTGGCGCCCAGGTACGAGGAGTACGTCGAGGAGTCCTTCAGGACCCGGACCACGTCCTCGTGCCGGGTGACCGCCCAGAAGCCGGGGCCCGCCGGCCAGCCGAGCACCTCCGGCTCCTCCTGCCACGCCACGGGGTGGTGGTCGCGCAGGTGGCGGTAGTGGTCGTGGGGGATGCCTCGCCCGTACTGCCTGGGGTCGAAGACGTCCGGCACGGTCCCGGACCCGACCCCGGACCCGGTCGTCATGCTTCCGCGCCCTCGGCTTCCTCGGCGTCCGCCCTCAGGAAGTCCTCCATCACGCGGATCAGGTCGAGCGGAGTCTCGTCCATCGCGTAGTGGCCGCACGCCGGCAGCTCCACCAGTTCGGCCCGGGGGAACCAGCGCATCCAGGTGGCGCGCTGCAACTCGGCGGAGAGGGCCGGGTCCAGCGCGCCCACGACGGCGAGGGCGGGCACGGGCGAACCCTCGATCCGGTCGTGGAAGTCCTCACCCGCCCAGGAGTCCAGCCAGGCCCGGAACGCCTTGGCGTCGCTGCAGTCGACCGAGCGGCGCACCATGCGGTCCAGCCAGCCCGCCGGACGTCGGCCTCCGGTGGTGGTGTCGAGGATGACGCGACGGTTCTGCGGGGTGTGCGCCGCCCCGGCGAAGAGTTCCCACTGCTCGGGCGGGAGCGGAAGACCGGACGCGGGGACCGGCGACACCCCGACGATCCTGCGCACCCGCTCGGGCGCGGCAGCCAGTGTCCGCTGGATGACGGAGCCGCCCATCGAGTGGCCGATCAGCGAGAACCGCTCCCAGCCGAGCCGGTCGGCCAGCGCGAGCACGTCCTCGGCCCCCTCGGCCGTGGTGTACGAGCCGCCCGCGTCCCGCGCCTCGCCGTATCCGCGCAGGTCCACCACCGCGTACTGGAACGAATCGAGATCGAGGTCCGGCAGCACGGGGGCGTACGCGGAGCGGTCGGCGAGCCAGCCGTGCACCGCGATCACCTTGTGCGGGCCGTCGCCGTGCAGTTCGTGGGGCAGAACAGATGAAGCGGTCACACCGGCTCCCGTCAGCGAGTGGAGTGGCCGGTCGGTCACCGGCCGGCCCACGGACCACGGTCGCGCCAACTCCCGTCCCGCGCAAGGGACCGGACGGAGGACCGGGCTCGGTGGCGGGCTCAGTACCGGGCGGAGGGACGGGGCCGGGACACGAAGCCGCGAGACGGGGCCGGGGCCGGGGCTGGTGATCATTTTTGCGGTGCGGAGAGAGCGTACGGAAAGCGTGCGGAGGAAAATCGAAATAAGTTGTCGTCGGATGTCGAGCGCTCGCTCGCGGCGCCGACTGAAGGGTGACAGCGCGCCGACGGGGCGCGCGGGACCGAGAGGACACCCGAGATGAAGTACGTCGCGATGATCTACGGCAACCAGGCCAAGTGGGACTCCTTCCCCGCCGAGGCCTGGCCGGAGGCGATCGCCAAGCAGGATGCGTTCAACAAGAAGTACCAGGAGAGCGGGGAGCTGATCGGCGCCTACGGCCTGGCGGACGCTGCCAACGCCCAGCTCGTACGCCGCAAGGACGGCGCCCCGGCGGTCACCGACGGACCGTACCTGGAGACCAAGGAGTACATCGCCAGCTTCTACATGCTGGACTGCGAGAGCGAGGAGCGTGCCCAGCAGATCGCCGCAGACATGCCCTTCGCCGATGTGGAGCCGGTCGAGCTGTGGCCCGTACTGCACGAGTCCGCGGCGGACATGTGAGCGTGGCTCCCGGCGTCGAGGACCTGCTGCGCGAGCTGGCGCCGCAGGTCCTCGGCGCGCTGCTCCGCCGGTACGACGCCTTCGACGCGTGTGAGGACGCCGTACAGGAGTCCCTGCTCGCCGCGGCTCTCCAGTGGCCCTCCGAGGGGACGCCTGACAATCCGAGGGGCTGGCTGGTCACCGTCGCCTCGCGCAAGCTGGTGGACCAGGTGCGCAGTGAGCAGGCCCGGCGGAGCCGTGAGCACCGTATGGCCCTGGCCACCCCGCAGTCGGAACTGTTCAGCCGGGCCGCCGACGCCGAGCCGGAGGCCGACCGGGACGACTCCCTCGCGCTTCTGTTCCTCTGCTGCCACCCGGCGTTGTCCGCACCGAGCCGGATCGCCCTGACACTGCGCGCGGTCGGCGGCCTGACCACCGCTCAGGTCGCGGCGGCCTTCCTGGTGCCGGAGCCGACCATGGCCCAGCGCATCAGCCGGGCCAAGCAGACCGTCAAGGCCTCCGGCGCGCCGCTGCGCATGCCGGAGGCGGCGGACCGGGCCGAGCGGCTGGGCGAGGTCCTGCACGTGCTGTACCTGATCTTCAACGAGGGGTACACCACCACGGACGGCACCGACCTGACCGCGCCCGCCCTGTCGGCCGAGGCGATCCGGCTCGCCCGGCTGCTGCACCGCCTGCTGCCCGAGGACACGGAGACGGCCGGGCTGCTGGCACTGATGTTGCTCACCGATGCGCGCCGCCCCGCCCGCATCGGCCCGGACGGCGAGCTGGTACCGCTGGCGGAGCAGGACCGCGGCCGGTGGGACCACCGGCTCGTCGCCGAGGGGATCGAGCTGATCAGCCGGACCCTGCCGCGGGGGCAGGTCGGCCCGTACCAGCTGCAGGCCGCCATCGCCGCCGTCCACGCCGAGGCCGGGCATGTCGACGCCACGGACTGGCCGCAGATCCTCGCCCTGTACGAGCTGCTGGAGCACCTCGCGCCCAATCCGATGGTCACCCTCAACCGCGCGGTCGCCGTCGCCATGGTGCACGGTCCCGCCGCCGGACTCGACCTGCTCGCCACCCTGGAGCCCGTCAAACGCATGGCGCGCCATCATCGGCTGCTCTCCACCAGGGCCCACTTCCTGGAGCTGCTCGGCCGGTGCGCCGCTGCGGCGGAGGACTACCGCGAGGCCGCCCGGCGTACCACCAGCGCACCAGAACGCCGCCACCTCACCTCCCGAGCGGCACGCCTCGCATCGGCGCCCCCGGACCGCGTCGGCGGCACCACGTCGTACCGGCGCCCCACATCACACCAGTAACGCCACGCGGCCCCAGCAGCGCCGCCTCACGCCAGCAGCTCCAGATACGGGCCGAACTCCGACGCCAGGGTCAGCCGTCCCAGCTTCTGGTACTCGCGCTGGATCGCGTGGATCAGCGTCGGCATCGTCACCGGCTCGCCCGTGTCCGCCGCCAGGTACGCGGACGTCACCGCGACCGAGCGGATGTTGCCGCCCGCCAGCTCGAAGTTCTCCGCGCAGAAGGCGAGGTCCAGGTCCTCGCCCCGGGGGAGTACCGGGCCCAGGCAGCGCTCCCAGAGGACGAGGCGCTGTTCGGGGTCCGGGACCGGGAAGTCGATGACGAGGTCCAGACGGCGGGTGAACGCGTCGTCCAGGTTGGCCCGGAGGTTGGTGGCGAGGATGGCCAGGCCGTCGAAGGACTCCATGCGCTGGAGGAGGTACGCGCTCTCGACGTTCGCGTAGCGGTCGTGGGCGTCCTTCACGTCGGAGCGCTTGCCGAAGATCGCGTCCGCCTCGTCGAAGAGGAGGACTCCGTTCACGCCCGCCGCCTCCGAGAAGATGCGTTCCAGGTTCTTCTCCGTCTCGCCCACGTACTTGTCGATCACCGTCGCCAGGTCGACCGTGTAGAGGTCCAGGCCCAGGTCCGCTGCGATGACCTCCGCGGACATCGTCTTGCCGGTGCCCGAGTCGCCCGCGAAGAGGGCGGAGACGCCACGTCCCCGGCCGCCGCCGGGGCGCATGCCCCACTCCCCCAGGACCCGGTCGCGGTGTCTCGCACGGGCGGTGAGTTCGCGGAGCTGGGCGTGGGTGTCGGGCGGCAGGACGAGGTCGTCCCAGGTGACGGTGGGTTCGATACGGCGGGCCAGGCGGTCCAGGCCCGCCGCGTTCTGGGCGCGCGCGCCCTGGCGGACGTGGTCGGGGGTGAGGGTGCCGCCGTCCAGGTGGGTGGTCTGGGCGGCGCCCCGGGCGGCCCGGGTGATCTGCTCCGGGGTGAGGAGGAACGGCGAGAGCAGCCGGTCCACGTCGACGGTTTCGGGGACGGGGGCCTCGTACGCGTCGGTCCACAGGGCCGCTCTGGTCGAGGGTTCCACGCGTGGCGCGTGCAGGAGCAGGGGCGGGGCGGCGGACCAGGACGCGTCCCAGGGGGCCCGGCCCACCAGGATCGTGGGGACCGGGGTGCCGGTGAGCAGCCGGAGGAGCTCCGGGTGTTCGCGGGAGACCGCGTCGAGGGGGGCGCAGACCACGCCCGCGCCGGTCAGCCGGGCCTCGCGGACCAGGGAGCGGACCGCCTCGGCCGGTGTCGGATCCTCGGCGAGGCGTGCCAGGTCCAGGCCCAGCACCTGGTGGCCCGCACAGGTCAGCGCGGAGGCCGCGAGTGCGGTGCCCGCGCCGCCCTGGTCCTCGCGGAGGTAGGCCAGCGAGGCGCCGTGGGCGAGCGCCCCGGCGAGCGGGGCCGGGTCGCCGACGCCCGGGACGGCGCGCCAGGGGGCGAGGAGGTCGGCCAGCCGGGGGTCGGGGGTGTCGTCTCCCAGCAGGTGCGCGGTGACCCGGTCGGGGACGCGCAGTGCCCGGCTCAGGAAAGGCCGGTCCAGGTCCTCGACCAGGAGGAGGCGGCCCTCACGGAGCGGGGCGCGGGCCGACAGCCGGCCGCGCGCCACCTGGTCTGCGGGGGACAGCCCGCACAGGCCCAGCGCCAGGCCGATGGACGGACGGCGGCGGGTGACGTCGTCGTTCAGGTAGCCGTAGAACGCCTCGAAGCGGTCGTCGAGATCCGGTACGAGCGAGATGAGGAGGATCTCGACGTCGAGGTCGGTGAGGCCGAACTCGCCCGCCAGGGACGTCAGTCTGGACCGTTCCGCCGGCGCTTCGCCGGAGCCCGGTGCTTCGCCGGATTCCGGTACGGGGTACGGGAAGGCGCGGGCCTCGGTCTCGTCCAGCAGCCGGGCGACGTTCTCGTCCGTGAGGTAGAGGCCGCGGAAGGCGTCGTCCGGGTCCGGATCGGTGAGCTGCCGGGCCTCGACCGCCCGTCGGATGCGCTGCTCCACCGCCACCGCGCGGGCGAGGAGATAGCGCAGGTTCGGATCACCCGCGGTCGTCATTCGGCGCTGTCCTCCGTACGTGCCCTCCCGGTCCCGGGGCGGGTCTCCCCGGCACCCGTACCGGCCTCCCCGGTCCCGGTACCGGCCTCCCCGGCACCCGTACGGGCCTTCCGGGTTTCCGTGCGCGTGTCCCGGGCCTTCCGGGTCTCCGTGATGCGGAGGGACAGACCGCGTCGCCGTTCCGCGTCGGGGATGCGCGAGGCTGCGCCCCCGCCCGGCCGCCCCGGACGGCCGCCGTACACCGGGAGACCCCCGCGCCCCGGCATCGGTTCCGACACCGGCTCGGCCCCCTCGGGTACGTCCCCGAAGCGGGTCTGCAGCCCCTCGTCCCCGACCGGTGGCCCGACCACATAGCTCGGCGACGCCGTCACCGGCACGCTCACGACCAGGTCGAGCGAGGGTTTCAACTCCCCGCCCAGCGCGCTCCACACATCGGCGAACGAGCGGTCCTCCGGCGGCGGCAGCGCGATCGACATCGGTACGGGCGCCCCGATCTCGGCCAGGGTGCCCGCCAGCCGCTCCGGCGGCAGCGCCTCGTAACGCAGCAGACAGCCGAGCAGCGAGGAGAGCAGCCGGTGCTCGTCCTCCGGGCGCTTCGTCCATGCCGTGATCAGGTACGACAGCTTGAAGAACCGGGGCGGGCGGCGGCGCGCCACGATCGTGCCCCGCTCGTCGTAGTCGTTGTGCAGACCCCGCTCGCGCCTGCGCATGTCCTCGCGGATGTCGTAGAGGTACAGGTTGACCATGGGCGCGTTGACCTTCGCCGCCCACTCCCGGGTCGGGGCGTCGAAGACCACCGCGATCTGGCCGCCTCCGAGCACCTCCGCCCTGATCAGCGCCCTCAGTACATCGTCGACCTCGTGGATCACCCGATCACTCCCCTGCGATCACCGGCGCTCATGCGCGGCCCGCGAAGTCCGGCGGCTGGAGGTTCCGCTGCACCACCAGGACCGGTTTCTTCAGACGGTCGAGGTCGCGCGCGTCCGCCCTCAGCTCGCGCGGGCCCAGCTTGTCCTTGCGCAGGACCAGGACCTGCACCTCGAAAGTGCCGTCGCGGCCCACCGTGGCGGTCGCTCCCCCGGGGGTGATGCCGGTGTTCCACGTGAAACGTACCGTCGTGCCCGGCGGGTAGTCCTTGCCGCGGGCCAGCACCGGCTGGCCCGGCTTGGCCACCTGCGGGGTGACGGTCAGCGAGGGCTTCAGCACGCGCAGCCGGTCGGTGTCCTGGTTGTCGGCCTCGCGGCGGTCCGGCAGCGTGCCGCGCACGGTGGCCCTTACGTCCCCGGTGACCGCCGCACGGTACGTCGCGGTCTGGATCACCTCGATGCGGCCGCCGGCCGGGATGGTGCACGGTTTCGCCGCCGTGCAGCGGGTCAGGGCGGGCAGGCTGCGGTCCTCCCCCTTGGGGGGCTTCGGCCAGGCGGAACCGATGACCACACCGGTCGCCGGGTCCGGACCGGCGTTGGTGACGGTGAAGCGGGCGCGGGCCGGGCGGCCGGTGTACGTACGGTCCGGGCTGACGTCGACCTTCATCGCCACATCCGCCGAGGGCGGGACGGGGGCCTCCAGGACCTCGATCTGTGCCGTGTCCGTCCCCGTATTGCCCACCGAGTCGGTCGCCGAGCAGGTCACCGTGGTGCGGCCTACCGGGAAGAGAGAACCGGAGGCGGGGCTGCAGGTCGCCGGGAGCGTGCCGTCGGTGGCGTCCTCGGCGGTGGCGGTGTACGTCACGCGCGCGCCGTTCTTGTCCTTGGCCCGGACGGTCAGATCGTCCACGGTGACGACGGGTGCGTCGATGTCGTTCACGTCGATGTTGATCTGTTCCTGGAAGTCCGGGTCGGCGGCCGCGGCCGGCCCGATCGATTCCGCGCCCGGGACCTGGGTGCCCATCAGGAACTGGACGGTGCAGCTCAGCCGGGTCCCCTGGGGCGCGTCCGCGGACACGTCGATGTTCTCCGCGAAGTGCGCGGTGTCGCCGCTCGTGAGCTGCTGCGTGGGTGGGTCGAGGCTGACGGAGAGATGCGGATCGCAGTTGTCCAGGCGGTAGCTCACGTTGGTGGGGAGGTTGTTGAAGCCCTCGATGATGGCGTCGGTGACGCCGTCGCCGGGAATTCCGTTCAGCATGCGGCCGTTGGTGGCCTCGGCGATCCGCTTGGCCTGGTCGGGCTCGTGGTACGGGTCCTGGTAGGTGGGGCTGCTGTATCCGTCGCCGTTGAGCCCGTCACCGTTCTCGGTCGTCACGTCGACGGCGATGACCCGTACCCCCTTGTCCTGAAGCGCGATCACCGCTTCCTCGTAGGGGATCTTGTTGCTGGGGTTGTGGCTCGACGCGTCGCCCACCAGGACCACGACCGGGCTGGCGCCCTCGCGGAAAACCGTGCCGCCGTCCGCCCCGTTGGCCACTTTCCACAGCGCGTAGATCCAGTCCTCCGACGGACCCTTGCTCTTGTATCCGCGGGAGGTGTCCAGTTTGCCGACACCCTTCTGTACGTCTTCCAGGTTGGTCGTCAGCCCTTGGAGGACAGCGAACTCCGCCGTCGGGTCGTCCTTCTCGTCCCCGTAGGTGGCCACCGCGAAGCGGGAATCCGGCTGCTGTGCACGGACCTTCGCCGTGATGTACCTCAAGCCCGTCTGCACATCGCCGATCGGGTCGCCCATGCTGCCCGTGCCGTCCACCAGCAGGACCACGTCCGGCCTCGGCGGAATCGCCGGCGTACGCACCTGCTTGGCCACACCCGTGGAGCCGCCCGGGTCGACCGCGTCGGTGAACTCGGCGGGCGTGACCCAGGGTTCGGGCACCGCGACCTCCGGCGCACCGGTGGTGACGGCCGAACCGGGCGCGATGCCGGTGGCCACGAGGATCAGCGCGAGCGCCGGGACACGGAGCGCGGTGAGAGCGCGGCGCGGACCGGACGGCCGGGCCCGGGCCGATCCGTCCCGCCGCGACCGCGGCACCCGCCCGAGCGGCTGGAACCAGCGCACGGAAGTCCTCCCCACCCTCGCCCGATCGGCACACCGGACGTCAGGGTCCTGCACCGGCTGCGGACGCACAGCGGTGCGGGAGTCACATCCTCGGGAAGGCCCCGCTGCCCGAAAGGGCAGCCGGGGTCTAGCGAGGCGACGTGCGCAACCGCGCCGTGGACACCCGCGCGGGCCGGTTCAGATCAGCCCCTGCCGCATCGCGTACGCCACCGCGTGCGACCGGTTCCGCAACTGCAGCCGGGTCATCACCGAATGCAGCACGTTCTTTATGGTGCGCTCGGAGTAGGCCAGCTTCGTCGCGATGTCCGCGGTGTCGTACCCCTCCGCGACCAGCCGCAGCACATCCACCTCGCGCGCCGCGAGACCGGTGAAGTGCAGCCCGCGCGGGCCGAGCACCTGCCCCTGGAGGCGGCCCACCTCCTCAAGGAGCCTTCCCAGCAGGTCGGAGGGAAGATGACCCTCGCCCCGCGCCACCGTGCCTATGACCTGCACCAGATGTTCCGGGGTCGATTCGGAGCGCCTGACCACACCGGCGACACCGCACTCCGCGGCGCTCACCAGCTTCTGCTCGTCGATGTCCGTGGTGACCAGGACGGTGCGCGAGGCGCTGGTCCGCTGGATGTGACGCAGCATCGTCAGCACCGCTTCGTCGACCGTGTCCACGACGACGATCACGATGCGAGGGGAGTCGTCGCCCTCCCCCCACTCCGTCACACTGACTTCGGGGCGGGTACGTAACTGACTGGCCACGCCCGCTTGCGAGATCGGATCCTGGGCCCTTAATGCGACAGTGATGCGCTCCATGGCAATGCTCCCCCTGGGCAACAGCCGATGGCGTCACGTCGATCACAACCAACACGGCTGTTTTCGTATGCCTCACTCGTCTGAGGCGGTCAAAAGATGCCCGTGTTTCCTTACAGGGAAACAAAAAAGCCGATCCGGGCACGGAATCTGCCCGGAAGTGTTCCTTCACGGCCGATGTCGACCTTCAGTGGCGAACCTACGGTGCGCCGTATGAGTCTCACGGCAAGCCTCGACGATTCGTCCGTCACCGCCGCACCGGGCGAGCAGACGGCCATCCCCCTGCGGATCCTCAACTCCGGCAGCACCGTCGAGGAGTACCGCTTCGAGGTGATCGGCGCGTGTGCCGCCTGGTCGGCGGTAGAGCCGGCGACGCTGTCCCTGTATCCGGGCGACTCGCAGACGGTCTCCCTCATGCTGCGTCCGCCCCGGGACTCGACCGTGCTCGCCGGGGAGACGCCCTTCGGGATACGGGTGGTGCCCACCAGCGAACAGGGCGACACGGTGGTGCCCGAGGGGCGGGTGACCGTACTGCCCTTCACCGAGACCACCGCCGAACTCGTACCGCGCAGCTCGCACGGCGCCTGGCGCGGGCGGCACCGGCTCGCCGTCGACAACCGGGGGAACGCCCCGGTCACCGTACGGCTGGGAGCCCAGTCGGGTACGGAGCGGGCGCGCGTCTCGTTCGCGGCGGACACCTTGCGGATCGAGCCCGGACGGGCCGAGTTCGGGACGGTGCGGATCCGGCCCGCGAAGCGGGTGTGGCGGGGCATCCCGGTCACGCACCCCTTCCAGCTGGTCGCCACCCCGGACGTGGCCGAGGACCAGGCCCCGGTCGCACCGGTGGTCGTGGACGGCTCGTACCAGCAGGAGCCGATCCTGCCGCGCTGGCTCCCCCGGGCACTGATCACCGCGGCCGTGCTGCTGATCGCGCTGGTGGGGCTCTGGTACGCGCTGCTGCGCCCGGCCGTGAAGTCGGCGGCCAGGGAGGCGGTCACACCGGACGTGGTGCGGTCCGCGGCCGCGGCCGAGAAGAGCAAGGCGCCCGACAAGAGCGGCTCGGGGGGCGCGAGTTCGGGCGGTGCGAGTTCGGGCGGTGGCGACTCCTCCGGGGCGAACGGCGGCTCGCCGAAGCCCAGCCCGTCAGCGAGCCCCGGCACGGGCTCCGACGCGGGCGCCGCGGCCCCGACCAGTGCGCAGGTGCAGGTCAGGGACTCGGTGGGCGGCGGGTCGAACACCTCGACGGCCCTCCAGGTGCCCGCCGGGCACACCTTCCAGCTGACCGACATCGTGGTCCAGAACCCGCAGGGCGACGCGGGCACGCTCGTGGTCTCCTCGGGCCGGGACGCGCCCGTGCTCCGGCTGGCGCTGGAGAACTTCCGCGACTCCGACTACCACTTCGTCACGCCGATCCTGGTGCCCGCCAAGGGCAAGGTCACGATGACCGTCGACTGCCGGAAGGTGGGCAAGCCGGTGAACGCGCCCACGCCCTCGCGGTGCTCGGAGTCGCTGTTCCTCGGCGGCACGATGAAGACGGACACGGCGGACTGAGCGACGAACGGACAGGCGCGGCGGAGTGTGCGACGGTCGGAGCGGCGGACCGGACACGACCGGCGGACGGGCGCGACGGAAGGGCCGCGAGGCGCCATCCGCCGAAGGCCGGCCAGCCGCCGAAGGCCCGCCCGTTCGCCGAAGGCCCGACCGGCCGCAGGAGGCCCGGCCGTCGGCCGAGTGCCCGTCCGCCGAAAGCCCCGTCACTCGGGCGGAGCCTCTTCCTCCTCCTCGGCGCCCGACTCCGCCCGCTGCACGAAAGAGCCCTGCACATCGGCCGGTTGCTCGTCCTCGTCCTCCGTCGCGGCCCGCTGCACGGACGCCGCCGGGGCCGGGGCGGGAGCCGCGTCCGAAGCGGGAGCCGGAGCCGGGGACGGGTCCGCGAGCACCCGGTCGGCGTTCGCGACGGCCTCCCGCTCGAACCGGTCGGAGGGGTCGCTGACCCGGATCCCGCCCGGCGCCTCCGTGCCCTCCACCGGGCCGTTGCGCTGCTGGATCACATGGGTCAGCTCATGGGCCAGCGTGGTGCGGCCCTGCGGCGAGGACGGATCGTAGGCGTCCCGCTGGAAGACCACGTTGTTGCCGACCGTGTACGCGTGGGCGCCCACACCCTTCGCGGACTCGTGGGCGGCGGAGTCCGTGTGGATGCGTACGTCGGAGAAGTCCGCACCCATCCGCCCCTCCAGATCGGCCCGGGTCCCGGTGTCCAGGGGCTGCCCTCCGCCCGACGAGACCACATCGTGCACGGGGGAGCGCTCTTCCTCCTCCTTGCGCTGGAGCATCGACCCCACGGCGCTGTTGCCGACCGCCCGCTGGAGCACGCTCATTCCGCCGGCCCCGACCACATCGGCCCGCCCGGCCGCCGCCGCCCGGAAGAGGTGCGGGGTGTCCGCCGGCTCCCGGCCCTCGGACGCCCCCGACGCGTGCACGGGTTCGTCGTGCTCGTGCCCGTGTCCGTGATCCCGCTCGTGGTCGTGCTCCTGGTCCCATTCCTGTGCGTGCATCGTCATCTCCCCTGCCCGCATCTCCCTGCCCGCGCCCCGGTCGAAGGCGCGTCGTGATGGCCTCACCACTCCACCTTCACGACGCCCCGCTGCCCCGTCCAGCCCGGACTCCGCCGGCCGGGGGCAGCCGGTCCTGCCCCTTCGGGCACCCGGTCCGTCCGTACGGCAAACGGCTGCACCGGCGGGCAGTGGGGTGGCCGGGCCGCACCGCCGTCGGGATGATCAATGGCATGACCAAGAGCAACGAGGACCAGCCCGTCGCCGTGCGGATCGCCCAGGAGCCGGAGGCGGACGAGCTCCTCGGGCGCAGCCCGCTCGCCGCTCTGGTGGGCATGCTGCTGGACCAGCAGGTGCCGATGGAGTGGGCCTTCTCCGGCCCGTACTCCCTGGCGCAGCGCATGGGCGGGGACGACCTGGACGCACATGAGATCGCCGCCTACGACCCGGAGGCGTTCACCGAGCTGTTCACCACGAAGCCCGCCCTGCACCGTTACCCCGGCTCGATGGCCAAGCGGGTCCAGCAGTTGTGCCAGTACCTGGTGGCGGAGTACGACGGCGACGCGAGCGCGGTGTGGAGCGATGTGTCCGACGGGGCGGAGCTGCGGAAACGGCTGAACGCGCTGCCCGGCTTCGGCACCCAGAAGGCGCAGATCTTCCTGGCGCTGCTGGGCAAGCAGTTCGGGGTCCGGCCGACCGGCTGGCGAGAGGCGGCGGGGCCGTACGGCGAGGCCGGCTCGCACCGCTCGGTCGCCGACATCACGGGCCCGGAGTCGCTCGCCGAGGTCCGCGCGTACAAGCAGCACGCGAAGCAGGCGGCCAAGGCGGCCAAGCGCGCCGCCGAGCGGTAGCACCACCGAGCGGTAGCACCACCGGGCAGTCGCGCCGCCGGGCAGCAGCACCGCCGGGCACCAACGGCTCCGTGCGGCAGTCGTCCCCCGCGGCCCCGCGCGACAGCCGTCCCAGCGGCCCCGCTACCGCCGGCGGCGGGCCGTGCCGAAGAGCGACCGCGAGATCTCCCGGCCCAGCTGCGTCCCGACGGACCGGGCCAGCGACCGGAACATCCCGCTCTCCACCACCTGCTCGACCAGCGAGGCGTCTTTCTCCCCGGCCGCCTTCCCGGGACCGCGCGCCCGCTCCCCGCGCACCGCTTCCTCCACCGCCGCCCGGTCCGCGGCCTCCGCCTCGGCGGCCCGTCGCTCCGCCTCCTGACCGGCGCTCAGCTTCTCGTACGCCGACTCCCGGTCCACCGCCTGCGCGTAGCGCCCGTACAGCGAGGAGCCCCGCACGGCCGCGTCGAGCTCCGCCGCCGGGAACGGCCCCATCAGCGACTGCGGCGCCCGCAGCCGGGTCGCGGCGACCGGCGTCGGCGCGCCGTTCTCGCTCAGCACCGTGATCACGGCCTCGCCGATGCCCAGCCGGGTCAGCAGCTCCTCCAGGTCGTAGGGCGAGTCCGGGAACGTCTTCACCGTCGACCGCAACGCCTTCGCGTCGTCCGGGGTGAAGGCCCGCAGGGCGTGCTGCACCCGGTTCCCGAGCTGCGCCAGCACCTCCGCGGGCACATCGCGCGGCGTCTGCGTGACGAAGAAGATTCCCACGCCCTTGGAGCGGATCAGCCGCACGGTCCGGGTGATCGACTCCAGGAACGCCTTCGAGGCCCCGTCGAAGAGCAGATGCGCCTCGTCGAAGAAGAAGACGAGCTTCGGCCGGTCGAGGTCGCCGACCTCCGGCAGATCGTGGAAGAGGTCGGCGAGCAGCCACATCAGGAAGGTGGAGAAGAGCTGGGGCTTGTCCTGCACCGCCGCCAGTTCCAGTACGGAGACGAGCCCGCGCCCGTCCGGTGCCTGGCGCAGCAACTCGGCCGTGTCGAACTCCGGCTCACCGAAGAAGTCGCCCGCGCCCTGCTGCTCGAAGGCGGTGATCGACCGCAGGATCACCCCCGCGGTCGCCGTGGAGAGGCCGCCGATCTCCTTGAGTTCGGCCTTCCCGCTGTCCGAGACGAGGAACGCGACCACGGCCCGCAGGTCCTTGAGGTCCAGCAACTCCAGGCCCTTGGCGTCGGCGTAATGGAAGATCAGGCCGAGCGACTGTTCCTGCGTCCGGTTGAGCTGGAGGACCTTGGACAGGAGTACGGGTCCGAAGCTGGTGACCGTCGCGCGCAGCGGGATGCCGGGGCCGATGCCGCCGAGCGCGTAGAACTCGCACGGAAAACCCTCGGCCTCCCAGCTCTGCCCCACCTGCCCGGCCCGTGCGGTGACCCGGTCCCCCGGCGTGCCGGGGGCGGCGATGCCCGAGACATCGCCCTTGATGTCGGCGAGGAAGACGGGGACACCGCCCGCCGAGAGCTGTTCGGCGATCAGCTGGAGCGTCTTGGTCTTCCCGGTTCCGGTGGCACCCGCGACGAGTCCGTGCCGGTTGAGCATCGCCAGCGGAATCCGGATCTGCGCGTCCGGCAGGCAGTTGCCGTCCCAGAGCAGCGCGCCCAGATCGAGGGCGGCCCCGGAAACGGCGTATCCGGCGGCGATCTCCCGGGCCGGCTCCGGCAGAACACCGCCGCCGGTACGGCCGGCCGGGCCTCCGCCCGTGCGGCCGCTGTCCGTACCGCCGCTGCCCGTCAAGCTGTCCGTCAAGCTGTCGCTCGGATTGTCACTCGGGCTGTCACTCATCGGTGCCCCGTTCCGGAATGCCTGCGTTTATGGCGTTCTCGACAGCATCGCAGTCCCGCCCCATGGCTGCGCCCGGAGGCTCTTGCCCGGTAGGCTTTCCGTGTGATCTTCAAGCGCATCGGAAATGGGCGGCCATATCCCGACCACGGCCGGGAAAGCACCCGGCAGTGGGCGGATGTCGCGCCGCGCCCGGTCCGCCTCGATCAGCTGGTGACCACCAAGGGCAACCTGGACCTCGAAACCCTCCTCGCCGAGGATTCGACGTTCTACGGGGACCTGTTCGCGCACGTCGTGAAGTGGCAGGGCGACCTCTACCTGGAGGACGGACTGCACCGCGCGGTCCGCGCCGCGCTTCAGCAGCGCCAGGTGCTGCACGCCCGCGTGCTCGAACTCGGCTGACCGAAGCGTCTGTCCACGGAGCCGCGGTGCTTCCGGCCCCCAGGGACCGGCAGGACCGACGGGACCCCGCGAGGCCCAGGGCCCGTCCGGGGTTCGTTCGGGTGCATTCGCACTCGGACGGGTGCGATCCGTTGATCATTTAGTAGGCATCATCACCGGGTCGCACTACGCTGCGCCCATGAGCATGCTCACTCCCCCCGGCATGGGCGGAAAGTACCGCATCACAGGCGACAAGTACCCGCGGATGCGCCGCCCCCCGCGCCGCGGCAGACTCATCCTCGCTGCCACCGCTTCCGTGGTCGCCCTCGGGCTGGCCGGATGGGGCACGATGCAGCTCATCGACGTCTTCACCGGCGGCGACCGGAAGGCCAGCGCCGCCGACCAGAAGACGGACTGCCCCTCCGCGAAGCCGTCCGCGCCCGCGAAGGCGCTGCCGGCGCCCGCGAAGATCACCGTCAACGTCTACAACGCGACGCCGCGCAGCGGGCTCGCCAAGCAGGCCGCCGAAGAGCTGAAGAAGCGCGGCTTCACCATCGGCAAGGTGGGCAACGCCCCGGCCGCGTACGACAAGAAGGTCCCCGGGCCCGGGGTGCTGCTGGGCGCCCCTTCGGCCACGAACGGCTCGTTGCCGGTCCTGGGTACGCAGTTGGTGGGCGCCACCCCGAAGACCGACGCCCGCAGAACGGCGGACGTCGATCTGATTCTCGGTACGAAGTTCAAGACGTTCGACACGCCCCGGTCGGCGGCCGCGGCGCTCGCCGCCCTGACGAAGCCGGCGCCCGCGCCCTCGGCGTGCTGACGGCTGCCGGGACGTCCCGGCAGCCGTACGCGCAGGGCCCGCTCTAGTCGACCGTGCCGTACATCCGGTCGCCCGCGTCACCGAGGCCCGGGACGATGTAGCCGTTCTCGTTGAGCCGCTCGTCGACCGAGGCGGTGACGACGGTCACCGGCGTACCGGCGAGCTCGCGCTCCATCACCTCGACGCCCTCGGGCGCCGCGAGCAGCACGACGGCGGTGACATCGTCCGCACCGCGCTCGATCAGTTCCCTGATGGCCGCGACCAGCGTGCCGCCGGTGGCCAGCATCGGGTCCAGGACGTACACCTGGCGGCCCGAGAGGTCCTCCGGCATCCGGGTGGCGTACGTCTCCGCCTTGAGCGTCTCCTCGTTGCGGATCATGCCCAGGAAGCCGACCTCGGCGGTCGGCAGGAGCCGCACCATGCCGTCGAGCATGCCGAGGCCGGCCCGCAGGATCGGCACGACCAGCGGCCGCGGGTGCGACAGCTTCACACCGGTCGTCGGTGTGACCGGGGTCTCGATGTCGACCTGTTCGGTGCGCACATCCCGGGTGGCCTCGTAGGCGAGCAGGGTGACCAGCTCGTCGGCGAGCCGCCGGAAAGTCGGGGAGTCGGTGCGCTTGTCGCGCAGGGTGGTGAGCTTGTGCGCGACCAGTGGGTGGTCGACGACGTGGATCCGCATGGGTTCAACAGTAACCGTGCCTCCCGCACCCGTGCGCTGGCATCAACCGCATGTTCGGGGGGAAGGTGGGGGCAGACGATCCAGCCTTGGGGTGATGAGCCGATGCCGGACGGCGAAAAGCGGAAGCGGGACCAGCCGGTCCCGCAGGAAGCGGAGGTCCAGCAGGACCCGGAGGAGCGCGACGCGGCACGCCGAAGGCGGCGCGCCCAGTTCCTGCGCGAGCTGCACGAGGCGAAGGCGCTCCGCGACCGGGTGCAGCCCCGCCGCGCGAGGGCCGCCCGGATGCGCCAGGCCATGCGCATGCGCACCTTCCGCTGGTAGCCGGACGGCCCCCCGGCATCCCCCTGGTGGCGGCGTCCAGGAGAACTGATGGCCGACGCAACGGCCGAACTCCTCTCGCGGAGCCGTTGTTTCTGCCACGATTCCGATGGGCGGGACCCAGGACGGCCGGACCACCGGCCGTTCTCCCGCCGGACCGACACCCCTATGACCAGTGGGAGAGTCACGGTGTACTTCGCCGCACTGCTCGCGCGCACCGAAGACGGGTGGGAAGCGAGCGACACGGAACTCGACGATGTGGAGACCCTGTCCGACCTGACGGATCTGGCCCGTGATGCCTCGGTGGACGAGGACACGGTGCTCGTCTTCATCGAACAGGAGGACGCCTGGTTCGGCGTCGTCCGGGTGGACGGTGAGGACGACCCCCGCATCTTCGTCTCGGACGCCACCGCCGCCGCCCGTTCCTCGTACGGAGAGATCCTGCTCACCGACGAACTGCTCGGCCGCGAACCCGGGGCCGAGGACACGATCGCCGCCCTCGAAGAGCTCGTCGGCCTCGACGGCACGGAGGACGGCGATCCGGACACGACCCCCGACAACGACACAGCCACCGACGACGATGACGACGGACTCGACGCCGATGCCGACGCCGTACCGGCCGGCCCGCTCGGCGACACCCGGATCCTGGCCGATCTCGGGCTCCCCGAGGCCGAGCTGCTGATGCTGCGCTCGGACGCCATGGCGGAGATCGCGGACGCGCTGGGCGCGGCCGAGGTCCTGGAGGCCGTCCGTTAAGGTCCGCGGGTGAGCGAACCACCGCACCCGCAAGGACCGCAGGAACCGTACGACCCCGTGCGAGACCCGTGGCGGGCGCACATGCGCCACGCCCTGGCCGAGGCCGATCTGGCGGCGCCGGCCGGCGATGTGCCGGTCGGCGCCGTCGTGCTCGGCCCGGACGGCACCGTGCTCGCCACGGGCCACAACGAACGCGAGGCGACCGGTGACCCGACCGCCCACGCCGAGGTCCTGGCCCTGCGCAGGGCCGCGGCGGTCCTCGGGCGGTGGCGGCTGACCGGCTGCACCCTGGTCGTCACCCTGGAGCCCTGCACGATGTGCGCGGGCGCCCTGGTGCAGTCCCGCGTGGACCGGGTGGTCTACGGGGCCCGCGACGAGAAGGCCGGCGCGGCGGGGTCCCTCTGGGACGTCGTACGCGACCGCCGGCTCAACCACCGCCCCGAGGTCGTCCAGGGCGTCCTGGAGGACGTCTGCGCCGACCGCCTGACGGCCTTCTTCCGCACCCGCTGAGAACCGATTTCTGTCCACGGCCCGCGATGGTCTAAGCTCTCTCTCGGTAGCGTGTCCGAGCGGCCGAAGGAGCTCGCCTCGAAAGCGAGTGTGGGGAAACTCACCGAGGGTTCAAATCCCTCCGCTACCGCCATCGACGCCCTCCCGAACTGCGGAAACGCAGACCGGGAGGGCGTTCGTGTTTCCCAGGACCGCGTTTCCCAGGACCGCGCGGACCGCGCCATGCCGGAGTGGTCCGGAGGAGCCCTGCACACGACCGTGGCCCCGGCACGACGGACGTCGTGCCGGGGCCACGGTTCACCCACGCTCGGGTCGGGGGAAGCGGCATCGGGGGGACAAGCCGCTTCCCCCGGTGAGAACAGGGCCTCCGGTCCTCGTCGCGGTCAGGGGGGTGACCCGCGGCGGGGACCCCACAGTGGGGCCCGTTCCGAGCCCTTCGGATTCCTGCCGTGTCCGCCGGGCTCACCGTCCATCCTGCTCCTGCTCAGAGGCGGTGCGGGCGGGCAAAGGGCCTCGATCGCCGGGTCCTTGGTCCCTAAAGACCGTGTGAGTGGTCGGAAACCTCCCAGGGGTGCGGCCATACGTGTGGATAGACTCGCCGGACTGCACAAAGGATCGAAACAGGGGACCGAAGGGGAGGCGGGGGCTGTGGTGCAAGCGAAGAAGATAGTTCTCTACGTGATATTCGTCTTCGTGGCGTACACGATCATCACCTCCCCGGAGCGGGCGGCGGACCTCGTCCAGGTAGGGTTCGAGGGCGTTTCGAGTGCCGCACAGGGCGTCGGCGACTTCATGTCCGAGCTCGTGAAGTAGGAGTACACCGTGATCCGCCATCTGGTCCTGTTCAAGCTGAACGACGGCGTCGAGCGGGACGACCCGCGGGTCGTCGCCGGGGCGGAGGCCTTCCGGAAGCTGGAGGGGCAGATCCCCGAGCTGGAGTTCTGGGAGTGCGCCTGGAACATCACCGACCGGCCGATCGCGTACGACTTCGCCATCAATTCCGCCGTCGCCGACCAGGACGCCCTGAAGCGGTACATCGAGCACCCCGCCCATCAGGCCGCGGCCGGGCAGTGGCGTGAATTCGCCAGCTGGGTGATCGCCGACTACCCGTTCTGATCCGGACGGCATCCAAGCCCCTCACCATCACGGTGAGGGGCTTTTTTGGTGTTTAAACCAAGTTGACCCCAACACGGCGCTATACGGTGCTTGCACACAGTGGACATGTCTTGTGATGCTATGACCGCTTTTGACGGATGAGTTGACCGAAGTTGACTGCAAAGGGGTGGCCTCATCGTGCCGGCCAGTACAGCGCCTCAAGTGCCTCCCCAGTCCGTCCAGACCGAGGCGCCCGACAGTACGACGACACCCGCCAGGACCAGGGGCGCGGACACCCGGGCGCTCACCCAGGTCCTTTTCGGACAGCTCAAGAACCTGGAGCCGGGAACCCCCGAGCACGGCCGGGTGCGGGCCGCCCTCATCGAGGCGAACCTCCCGCTGGTCCGGTACGCCGCGGCGCGGTTCCGCAGCCGCAACGAGCCGATGGAGGACGTCGTCCAGGTCGGCACGATCGGCCTGATCAACGCCATCGACCGGTTCGACCCCGAACGCGGCGTCCAGTTCCCCACGTTCGCGATGCCCACCGTCGTCGGCGAGATCAAGCGGTACTTCCGGGACAACGTACGGACCGTCCACGTGCCCCGGCGGCTGCACGAGCTGTGGGTCCAGGTCACCGGCGCCACCGAGGACCTGACGACCGCCCACGGCCGCTCACCCACCACCGCGGAGATCGCCGAGCGGCTGAGGATCTCCGAGGACGAGGTGCTCGCCTGCATCGAGGCCGGCCGCTCGTACCACGCGACCTCGCTGGAGGCCGCCCAGGAGGGCGACGGGCTGCCCGGACTGCTGGACCGGCTCGGCTACGAGGACCCGGCGCTCGCCGGGGTCGAGCACCGCGACCTGGTCCGGCATCTGCTCGTACAGCTGCCCGAGCGCGAGCAGCGCATCCTTCTGCTGCGCTACTACAGCAACCTGACGCAGTCCCAGATCAGTGCCGAACTGGGTGTGTCCCAGATGCATGTGTCAAGGCTGTTGGCGCGAAGCTTCGCGCGACTCCGATCCGCAAACAGGATCGATGCCTAACCGGATCGGGTAGAGCGCTCGAAGTCCGTTTCGCGCGGCCCGAATGCCTCGCACCCCCTGTTAACTGCGCATACTCCACAAAGACTTGTCGACATGTCACTACAGCGTGTTGCCGACATGTGACATTCTGCGGAAACCGCGTTTGCCGTGGCCCCGCCTCCGGTATTCAGGTGGAGGCTGCGTTCCTCCGATGGTCGCGGCTCAACGCGACCGTCCGCGACCTCAAGGGGGTGGCATGTCCGCAGAACAGGGCAGCTCGAAGGTGCTCACGCTCACGAAGAGCGAACCCGCACCCGTCGTGCTCACCGGCTCGTCGGAAGCCATCGACACCCGCACTCTGTCCCGCTCCCTGTTCCTGCGGCTGGCCGCACTGGGGCCGGCACCAGGCCCCGAAGGAACGGACAGCCCGGAGCGTGCCTATGTACGGGACACGCTCATCGAGCTCAACCTCCCACTGGTGCGGTACGCCGCGGCACGGTTCCGCAGCCGCAACGAGCCGATGGAGGACATCGTCCAGGTCGGCACGATCGGCCTGATCAAGGCGATCGACCGGTTCGACTGCGAACGGGGCGTGGAGTTCCCGACGTTCGCGATGCCGACCGTCGTCGGCGAGATCAAGCGGTTCTTCCGCGACACCTCGTGGTCGGTGCGCGTCCCGCGCCGCCTCCAGGAGCTGCGGCTCGCGCTGACCAAGACCAGTGACGAGCTCGCGCAGAAGCTCGACCGCTCGCCGACCGTGCCCGAGCTGGCCAAGGCGCTCGGGGTCTCCGAGGAGGACGTGGTCGACGGGCTGGCCGTCGGCAACGCGTACACCGCCTCCTCGCTGGACTCCCCCTCGCCCGAGGACGACGGCGGAGAGGGCTCCCTCGCGGACCGGCTCGGCTACGAGGACTCGGCACTGGAGGGCGTCGAGTACCGCGAATCGCTCAAGCCGCTGCTGGCCAAGCTCCCGCCGCGCGAGCGTCAGATCATCATGCTGCGGTTCTTCGCGAACATGACCCAGTCGCAGATCGGCGAGGAGGTCGGCATCTCGCAGATGCACGTCTCGCGCCTGCTGACCCGTACGCTCGCCCAGCTCAGGGAAGGGCTCATCGCCGACTGACACCGTGGACTCCCGTACCGGAGCAAGAGGGTTCCGATTTGACGGACCGTCAGCCACACTGGCGCGATGCGACGTCAGATGCTCGGCTCGAACGGCCGCCGGGGCACCGTGATCGCCGCCTCGGCGGCCGTGCTGTGTCTGGGTGGGGTACTGGCCGCCTGCGGCGGCGGTGCGACGGACGAGGGCTATGTGGCGCTCGGCGCGGCGGGCACGGACCCCGGGAGAGCTCCGACGGGGGCCGTGGCGCCGTCGGGGAAGGTGACGCTGGTCCCGCTGGACCGGGGCGGGAGGAGCCACGCCCCGGGTGATGACGGAGGCCGTGGTTCCGGCGAGGGGCGCCACCCCGGCGGGAGCCGTGATCCCGGCGGTGGTGACGGCCGTGGCGGTGGAGGCCCGTCCCGTGGCTCCGGGGCCACGCCCGGCGCGACTCCCGGACCGTCCGGCCCGCACGCCGCACCCGGTACATCCGCCGCACCCGGCCCCACGGGCTCCACCGGGCCCGTGACCCCCTCGGCGCCCGGATCCGGCACACCCGCCGGGCCCGCCGCGCTGGCGGTGGGCGACCCCGTGCGGGCGGCGGCGGACGAGCGCTGGTGCGAGAAGGTGACCGTGGAGTTCCGGAACACCGGAGGATCACCGGCGCGGGCGGGAACCGTCACCTTCGCCACGCATGTGATCGGCGCGCTGGGGGTCGACTGGGCGACCATCGAGTCGACCGGGCCGCTGCCCGCGCCGATCGGCGCGGGAGCGGCGCGGACGGGGGCGTACACCGTCTGTGTGGACGCCTGGCGGGTGCCCCTGGGCATGCATGTCGAGACCCGGGACGTCACCGCCGTATTGAAGTGACAGATGGACTGGGGCCGTGTGCGGCGCCGGTCAGCCGAGCGCGAGCCAGCCGACCGCCGCGAGGACGACGACCACCACGACGACGGCGGCGATCACCCCGACCTTCGGTCCGGACGAGGCGGCCGGCTGCTGCCGGCGCTGCGGCTCGCCCTCGTCGACGAAGGCGCGGAACATCTGGGTGCTGCCGGCCGGGTCGTGGTTGCCCTCGGGGCCCTGCGGGGCGTGGGGGTTGTGTGCCATGGGCCAGGACCCTAGCGAACTCGGCCCTGCGGCCCAACCCCCGGGTCGGGGAAGGGCCGAGGCCGGGGCCGGGGACCGGCGGGCAAAGGGCCGGCGCACGGCGGTGGAGCGGAGGGCGGGCGGCCGGATCCCGGGAGCGTATAGGGGAGGAATCAGCTGTCCACTCACGTGAGTTGCGCGGTTCGAGGAAAGGCCCGCCCGTCAACTCACCGTTTCCGCACGGCATTTGTTCGACCGGTCGGCTCCGGAACCGTGTCCCGTGCACGCGGCGTACACGTCTCCTCACGCAGTCGCCGTCGCCCCCGGAGCGGAGTCCCACCCTTCTCGACTGTGGCGCGACACACACCCCGTACCACCCGCACCCCACACGCTGGGCCTTTGACCCGAGCCGTACGCAGCCTTTTGCTTTCCTTTACTTCTGCAAGCCCCATTTCGTTTGCCTGCAGCAACCAACGGCTTCTATGGTTGCCCTAAGCAACAAGATGAACCGGTGAGATGTCTGGGGGTCCCGTGGCCGCACGGAGTCAGTACGAAGAACTGGCCCGGCAGCTCAGTGCCGTCGGGGCCGTCAAACGAGGTCTCGCCCGGATCCTGCCCGCCGAATGTCCGGGCGGCTCCGCCGCCGTGCTGGCTCTTCTCAGGCAGCACGGCGAGATGCGGATCAGCCGACTGGCCGAGCTACTGGACGTCGATATGTCGGTGACCAGCCGTCATGTCGCCCATGTGGCCGAGCGTGGCTGGATCGAACGGTCCCCGGACCCGGCGGACAAGCGGTCCCGCATCCTGCGGCTGACCCCCGACGGACGTGACGTACTCGGAGACCTGAACCGGCGGACCACCGAGATGTTCGCCCACAACCTCTCCGACTGGTCGGACGACGAAGTCCGACAGCTGAACACGCTGTTGGCCCGGCTGCGCGACAGTTTCGCCTGTCGCGGGCCCAGCGCGTGCGGTCCCGGAAAGCACAGCGGCGACTGCCGTTCCCGGCATGCCGACAGCGACAACGACTCGCACACCCGTACACCCGTGTAACAGAAGCAAAGACAAGGACTTAAATGGCTACGACCACACCGACCGGTGTGCGGGGCGGCCACGCCAAGCACGGGGGATCCTCCGATCCCTCGTCCGGCGCGCCGATGACACACCGGCAGATCATGGAGGCACTGGCCGGGCTGATGCTCGGCATGTTCGTCGCGATCCTGTCGTCGACGGTCGTCTCGAACGCACTGCCCGAGATCATCTCCGACCTCGGCGGCGGCCAGAGCGCCTACACCTGGGTCGTCACGGCCTCGCTGCTGGCGATGACCGCCACCACTCCCTTGTGGGGCAAGCTCTCCGACCTGTTCAGCAAGAAGCTGCTGGTCCAGATAGCCCTCATCATCTACGTCGCCGGCTCGGTCGTCGCCGGTATGTCGACCAGCAGCGGCATGCTGATCGCCTGCCGTGTCGTCCAGGGCATCGGCGTCGGCGGTCTCTCCGCCCTCGCGCAGATCGTGATGGCGGCGATGATCGCCCCGCGCGAGCGCGGTCGCTACAGCGGGTACATCGGTGCGGTGTTCGCCGTCGCCACCGTCGGTGGTCCGCTGCTCGGCGGTGTCATCACCGACACCAGCTGGATGGGCTGGCGCTGGTGCTTCTACGTCGGTGTGCCGTTCGCCGTCATCGCGCTGATCGTGCTCCAGAAGACGCTGAAGCTCCCGGTCGTGAAGCGTCAGGTCAAGGTCGACTGGTGGGGCGCGTTCTTCATCAGCGCCGCCGTGTCGCTGCTGCTCGTCTGGGTGACCTTCGCGGGCGACAAGTACGACTGGCTGTCCTGGCAGACCGCCGTGATGGTCATCGGTTCCATCGCGCTCGCCGGGATCTTCATCGCCGTCGAGTCCAAGGCCAGCGAGCCGATCATCCCGCTGCGCCTCTTCCGTAACCGCACCATCACGCTGGCCTCGCTGGCCTCGCTGTTCGTCGGTATCGCGATGTTCGCGGGCACCGTCTTCTTCAGCCAGTACTTCCAGCTGGCGCGCGGCAAGTCACCGACGATGTCGGGCGTCATGACGATCCCGATGATCGCGGGTCTGTTCATCTCCTCGACCGTCTCCGGCCAGATCATCACCAAGACCGGCCGCTGGAAGGCCTGGCTGGTCAGCGGTGGCTTCCTGGTCACCGCCGGGCTCGGCCTGCTGGGCACCATCCGGTACGACACGGAGTACTGGCACATCGCGGTCTTCATGGCCGTCATGGGTCTCGGCATCGGCATGATGATGCAGAACCTGGTGCTCGCCACGCAGAACCAGGTCGCTCCGTCCGACCTCGGTTCGGCCAGCTCCGTCGTCACCTTCTTCCGTTCCCTCGGTGGTGCGATCGGCGTCTCGGCGCTGGGCGCCGTCATGGCGAACCGCGTCACCCACTACGTCAAGGACGGTCTCGCCGAGCTCGGCCCCAAGGGCGCTGCCATGGGGCACGGCGGCACCGGCGGCGGGGGCATCCCCGACCTGGACAAGCTGCCCGCGCCGTTCCGTACGGTCGTGGAGAGCGCCTACGGGCACGGTGTCGGCGATGTCTTCCTGTACGCGGCTCCGGCCGCGCTGATCGCCTTCCTGGTCACGATCTTCATCAAGGAGGTCGCCCTGAAGACCAACGCCGTGAGCGAGACCCCGGCCGCGGCCACCGAGGCGGTCGAGGCTCCGGCCGTCGTCGCCGAAGCCCCGGTCTCCCCGGCCACGGCCACCTCGGTCGACACCCTGGAGGCCCCGGTCGCCACCCTGCACGGCACGTCCGTGCACGGTGTGGTGCGCGGCGCCGAGGGCGCACCCGTCGCCCGTGCCGCCGTCACGCTGATCTCGCTGGCCGGCCGGCAGCTGGGGCGCTCCGTCGCCCAGGCCGACGGCAGCTACGGTCTGGACGCGCCGGGCTCCGGCTCCTACGTCCTGATCGCCTCCGCCGACGGCTTCCAGCCGCAGGCGTCCACGGTGGTCGTCACCGACGAGCCGCTCGCGTACGACATCCTGCTCTCCGGTACGAGCGGACTGGCCGGCGTCGTGCGGGCCGCGGAGTCCGCCGCACCGGTGGAGGACGCCATGGTCATCGTGACCGATGTGCGCGGCGATGTGCTGGCCACCGGCAAGTCCGGCGAGACCGGCGAGTTCACCTTCGGTGAGCTGGTGCCCGGTTCGGTGACCGTCGCGGTGAACGCCGCCGGGTTCCGTCCGCTGGCGCTGCCGGTGGAGATCGGCGGCCAGGGCGTCACCCGGGTCGAGGCCGCGCTGCAGTCCGGTGCGCTGGTCCAGGGCACCGTGCGAGCCGGTACCGCGCGGCGACCGCTGCCGGACGCCCGGGTCACACTGGTCGACGCGGCGGGCAATGTGGTCGCCACCTCGACGACCGGGGAGGACGGGGCGTACGCCTTCGCCGACCTGGACGCGGGCGAGTACTCGGTCATCGCGACCGGCTACCCGCCGGTGGCGAGCGCGCTGACCGTGGCGGGCCGCGGGGCCGACGGTCACGACATCGAGCTCGCCCACCCCGGCGAGTAGCCACAGACCCCTGGCGGGGCGGCGTCCCGAGCGGAGACGCTGTACCGGCAGGTGGAAATGGGCCCCGGTGGCGGGGACGGCAGGCAGGGGACGGCCTGCCGTCCCCGCCCCGGGGCCCGACTCATTGAGTCATGGAGCAAGGAGAGAGAACGGGATGGGACTTCGCGCACAGGTACGGACGCGGGACGGCTGGGCGGTCCAGCACGCGGTCGTGACGGTCACCGACATGACCGGCACGCAGGTGCTGCGGGCCGCCGCCGACGAGGACGGGGCGGTGCGGACCGACACCCGCCTGGAGGCCGGCGCGTACACGGTGATCGTCACGGCGGTCGGGTACGCCCCCGCCGCCTCCACCGCCCTCGTCACGGCGAGCGGGCGGGTCGAGGCCGGCACGGTGGTGCTGGCCCGCCAGGGCGGTGTGGAGCTGCCGCCGCCGGGTGCCTGGTCGCTGGACCCGGCGCACTCCTCGGTCGCCGCGGTCGCGCAGCACCTGGGCATCTCCAGCGTGCACGGCCGGTTCACCGAGTTCAGCGGCCGGATCGAGATCGCGGAGGAGGTCCACCGCTCGCGGGTCGACGCCGTCATCAGCGCGGCGAGCATCGAGACCGGCAACAGCATGCGCGACAAGCACCTGCGCTCGCCCGACTTCCTGGACTCGGACCGGTTCCCGGAGATCACGTACCGCTCGAACGGGCTGACCCCGGCCGGACCGGACCGCTGGCTGGTCCACGGCGAGCTGACGATGCACGGTGTCGTGCGGCCGGTCGACCTGAACCTGAGCTACCTCGGGACGGGCCCGGACCCGTGGGGCGGCGTACGTGCGGCGTTCAGCGCCACGGCGGAACTGCGCCGTGAGGACTTCGCCATGAACTACAACCAGGTGGTGCAGGCCGGCATCTCGGCGATCGGTACGACGCTGCGGGTGGAGCTCGACGTCCAGGCCGTGCAGGGTGAGTCCCTGCCGTCGTAGTCGCCGCGCGGGGTGAGCCCCTGCCGTCGTGGTCACCGCGCGCGGTGGGTCCCTGCCGTCGTGGTCTGCGGACATGGCACCCCTTGTCGCGACGAACACAGTGGTGGAACTCGACGAGTTGCCGGCCTTCGTACGGCCCAGGCACCGGGCGATCCTGCTGACCTCCCGGTCCGACGGCCGCCCTCGGGGTTCCCCGCTGACCCGCGGGGTCGACGACTCGGGCCGGATCGTCGTCCCGTCCTGCCCCGGGCGGGCCAGGACCCGCAACGCGAAGCGGGACGAGCGGGTCGGCGTGATCGTCCTGCCGGACGACATCGAGCAGGGGCAGCGCGGTGGGGGCCGGTGGCCACGGGCGGCTTCCCGGCCCGTCCGGCGTCCGACGGCTGACCAGGGACACCGCTGAGGGGTGACGCGGGGCACCTCGCCCCGCATCACCCCTCAGCGGTCCCGCATCGCCTCGATGCCCGCTATCAGCAGGTCCAGAGCGAAGGTGAAGTCCCGGTCGCGCATCTCCTCGACCGTGTCGCCGCCGCGGGCGTCCATCAGGTCCTGCGAGGACTCCACGATCTCCTTGAGCTGCGGCTGGCTCCGGATGGTGCCCAGCGCCTGCTGGAAGAACTCGTCCTGGCCGACCCCCGACTCCGCGCTGCGCTGTACGAAGTGGGCTTCGATGGTGCCGAATCCGTACACGAACTGGAAGACCGCGGAAAGCGCTCCCGTCTGCTGGTGCAGCGGCAGCCCCGTCGCCCGGACCACGTCCTGCGTGGCGTGCGAGAACAGCATGGAGTAGGGGCCCATGTTGAGGAAGTGGCCGGCCAGCGGCGAAACCCAGCGATGCCGGACCAGCAGTTCCCGGTAGGACGTGGCCAGGTCGCGCAGCCGGTCGTGCCAGTGCGCGTCCTCCTCGCGAGGAGGCGCGATCTCGCTGTAGACCGAGTCGAGGGCCAGCTCCAGCAGATCGTCCTTGGTGTCCACGTACCAGTAGAGGGACATCGCGGTGACGTCCAGCTCGGCGGCGAGCCGGCGCATGGAGAACTTGGCGAGGCCCTCGGCGTCCAGCAGCCGGACGGAAGCCGCGGTGATCCTTTCCCGGTCGAGACCTGTCGGCTGGTCCGTCCTGCGCGTGCGCGACGGTGTCCTGCTGTCCAGCCACACGCTGGTCCTGGCGGGGCTCTTCACACGGTCGGCCGCGGACACCATGGCACTCTCTCCTCGTCTTGCCTGCGGGACGGACCGGATGCGTACCCGAACGCACGGAGCGAATGCGTACGGTCCGGTGCGCCCCGCCTCGATGCTATGCCGCTGCCGCTGTCCCGGCCGAGTCGGCCGGAGCGGATTCCGCCCGCTCCGCACGGCGCAGAAGCACCGCTGCCAGCAATCCGCCGACCAGCACCGCGACCGCCCCGAAGAACTGGCTGGTCTCCAGTCCGGAGGCGAAGGCGTCCGTGATCCGTGCCCGCTCGCCGGCGTCGGTGGCGGAGGCGAGCGCGGCGGGCAGCGACGCCGCCCCGACGGCCGCCGGCACCAGCGCCGAGAACCGTGAGCCCAGCACCGCGCCGAGGACGGCGACCCCCAGGCCGTTGCCGAATTCGGCGAGCGTGCCGTTGACCCCGGCGCCCACGCCCGCCTTCGCCGGCGGGATTGCGCTCATGATCGCGTTGGCCATGGCGGGCATGGCGAGCGCGATGCCCGCGCCCATCACGACCAGGCCGAGCAGCATGCCGCCGTAACCGTCGCCGCCGAGCAGCGCGATCGCGGCGAGCCCCGCCGCCAGCAGGCTCATCCCGGCCGCGATGGTGACCGGCGTGCCCAGCTTGGGCACCAGCCTGGCGCCCAGTCCGGTGAGGTTGAGCGCGACGACGCTCAGCGCCAGCGGAGCCGTGCGCAGACCGGCCTCCAGCGGCCCGTAGCCGAGGACGAACTGGAGCTGCTGGGTGAGCAGGAAGAGCGAGCCGCCCATCCCGAAGGCGACCAGGACCGCGCCCGCGACCGCCCCGACGAACTTCTGGTTCCGGAAGAAGTGCATGTCCAGCATCGGGTACGGGATGTGCAGCTCCCACAGCACGAATCCGGTGAGGACGACGACCCCGACGAAGGCGATCAGCAGCACCCGGCCCGACGCCCAGCCGTGCTCCGGGCCGGAGATGATCGCGTACACCACAGAAGCCATGCCGATGGTGGAGAGCAGTGCGCCGAGCAGATCGGGGCGCTCGCCTCCGGCGTTCCTGGACTCCGGGACGAGCCGGGCCACGGCGACCAGTCCGAGCACCGCGACCGGGATGTTGATCAGGAAGATCGCGCCCCACCAGAAGTGGTCGAGCATCACTCCGCCGATCAGCGGCCCGACGGCGAAGCCGAGCGAGCTGACGGTCGACCAGATTCCGATCGCCTTGACCCGCTCGGTCTCGTCGAAGATCTGCACGACGACGGCCAGGGTCGTGGTCATCAGCAGCGCACCGCCGACGCCCATGCCCGCGCGGGCGGCGATCAGCTGTACGGACGTCTGGGCCAGTCCGGCAACCAGCGAGCCGATGCCGAACAGGGCGAGCCCGGCGATCAGCATCTTCTTGCGGCCGTAGCGGTCGGCGGAGCTGCCGGCCGTGAGAAGCAGACCCGACTGGACCAGCGAGTAGGCGTTGATCATCCACTGCACATCGGCGGTGGAGGCGTCCAGCTCCCGGGTGAGGGAGGGGATCGCGACATTGAGGACGGTGTTGTCGAGCAGCACGGTGAGCTGGGCGAGACAGATGACGCCGAGGATCAGCCAGCGTTGCGGATGGCTCGGCGACGAGAGGTCTTGCTGCTCGGCGGCGGTCGCCGTCATACGGACTCCTGATCCCTTATACGGTGTACGAGTAACTGGCGTTGTACACCGTAAGGCAAGTCCTGTACGGCGTACAACGCATTTCCGCTTCCGGCGCGGTACGGTGCTCGCCGCTGATCCGACAAGGGCTGGAGTGGTATGTCACTGCGTCGTCGTACGGTGGAAGTGCTGGTCGCGGCAGGGCTGTTGGGGACCGCGCTCGCGCCTCCCGCAGCGGCCGCCACGGAGGGGCAGGGGCGCGCGGTGCCGCTGCGCGTGGCCACGTACAACATCCATGCGGGTGCCGGCATGGACAATGTCTTCGATCTCGACCGGCAGACCGCCGAACTCCGCTCGCTGGACGCCGATGTGATCGGGCTCCAGGAGGTCGACGTCCACTGGGGCACCCGCAGCGAGTGGCGCGACCTGGCGGGCGAGCTGGCGCGGCGGCTGGACATGCGGGTGTCGTTCGCCCCGGTCTACAGCCTCGACCCGGAGACACCGGGGGCGCCGCGACGGGAGTTCGGGGTCGCGGTGCTGTCCAGGTACCGGATCGTGAGCGCCGAGAACCACGAGATCACCCGGCTCTCCACGCAGGTCCCGAACCCCGTTCCGGCCCCGGCGCCCGGCTTCGGCGAGGTGGTCGTACGGGTGAAGGGCCTGCCCGTGCACGTCTATGTGACGCATCTGGACTACCGCGCCGACCCGTCCGTACGCAGCGCCCAGGTCGCCGACACCCGCCGGATCATGGCCGAGGACAGGGAACCGGGAGCGGGCCGCGGGCCGGTGCGGCAGATCCTGCTCGGCGACTTCAACGCGGCGCCGTCCGCTCCCGAACTCGCCCCGCTGTGGCGGGAGCTGACGGACGTGGAGCCCGGCGGGCCCACCTTCCCGGCGCAGGATCCGGTGCAGCGGATCGACTACGTGGCGGTGTCGGGGGATTCCGTGCGGGTACGCGACGCGGCGGTGGCCGAGACACTCGCCTCGGACCACCGCCCGGTCGTCGCCGATCTGCTGCTGCGGCGCTGAGCCTCAGCCGCTCTTCTTCTGCTGGGTCAGGTCGTAGAAGGTGACGCTGCCGGCCGTGACCTCCTTGAAGTTCTCCTCCACCCAGGAGGAGATCTGCGAGGAGGTGCCGTTGCCGCCGCCCCCGCCCATGCCGCCCGCGATGAAGTAGTGGATCTTCCCGTCCTCGACGTACCGCTTGAACTGGGCGAGCGTCGGGGACGGGTCGCTCCCGTTGAAACCGCCGATCGCCATCACCGGTTCCTCGGTGGCGAGTTGGTAGCTCGCGGCGTTCTGGGAACCGATGGCGGCGGCGGCCCAGGTGTAGTGCCCGGCGTTCTCCTCCAGGAGCTTCTCGGCCTCGGCGCCGACGGACGCCCCGTCGAGGAGCCCGCCCATGCCGCCGCCCTGCTCGCCGCCGCCCCCGAAGCCTTCGCCCGTGCCGGGCATGGCGGGCATGGTGCCGGGCTGCTGCCCGTTCTGCGAGGTGCCGGGCCCGCCCGGCATCTGGCCCTGACCCTGGCCCTGGCCCTGGCCTGGCGGGGTGCCGGTCGGAGGCTGCCCCATGCCGCCGCCCTGCTGATTGCCCTGCTGGTTGCCCTGCCCGGGGGGACGCATTCCGCCACCGGGACCACCGCGTCCGCCGCCGCCCATGCCACCGGGGCCGCCCATGCCGCCCGAGGACGGGCCGGCCGTGACGATCGAGCCCTGGTGCCCGGTGTCCAGCGTGCTCGCGGCGTACGCGGACGGCCCGGCCAGCGACGCGGCGAGGCCTAGCCCCACGGCGACGAGCGCGAAGCGGCGCCCCAGCCGGGACACGAACAGCAGGCCCAGCGCACCGGCGAGCCCGGCGACCAGCACGGCCGTGCGCAGCCACGGCAGGTAGTCCGGGGTCCGCCCCAGCAGCACGTACGCCCAGTACGCCGTCACGGCGGCCGTGACGGCGAGCGTGGCACCCGCCCACCAGCGGGACCGTTCCTCCCACAGGACCATGGCGCCCATGCCGATCAGCGCCGCGACGTAGGGGGCCAGGGCCACCGTGTAGTACTGGTGGAAGATGCCGGCCATGAAGCTGAACACCGCCGCGGTCATCAGCAGCGAACTGCCCCAGGCGAGGAAGGCCGCCCGGGCCGTGTCGGTCCGCTCGGCCCGCCAGGTCAGCCAGACGCCCGCGGCCAGCAGGATCAGCGCGGCGGGCAGCAGCCAGGAGATCTGGCCGCCGATCTCGGAGTTGAACATCCGGCCGATGCCGGTCTCGCCCCACTGACCGCCCGAGCCTCCGCCCGGCCCCCCTCCGCCGCCGACGCTGCCGGTCTCGTCGCCGTTGATCCGGCCGAGCCCGTTGTAGCCGAAGGTCAGCTCCAGGAAGGAGTTGTTCTGCGAACCGCCGATGTACGGGCGCGACGAGGCGGGCCACAGTTCGACGATCGCGACCCACCAGCCGCCCGCGACGACCGTCACGAGGCCCGAGAGCGCGAGCTGGCCGAGCCGCTTGCGTACGGGGACCGGCGCGAACACCGCGTACAGCACGGCCAGCGGCGGCAGGATCAGGAACGCCTGAAGGGTCTTCGCCAGGAAGGCGAACCCGACCGCGACCCCCGCCCACACCAGCCACTTGGTGCGGCCGTGCTCCATCGCGCGCAGCACGCAGTAGACGGTGACGGTCATCAGCAGCGCCAGCAGCGCGTCCGGGTTGTTGAAGCGGAACATCAGCGCGGCCACCGGGGTGAGCGCGAACACCACCATGGCGATCAGCCCGGCCACGGCGTTGAACCGGCGGCGTACGCCCGCGTACAGCACCCCGGCCGTGGCCACCCCCATCAGTACCTGAGGCGCCAGGATCGCCCAGGAGTCGAGGCCGAGGACCCGTACCGACAGGGCCATCGGCCAGAGGGCGGCCGGGGGCTTGTCGACGGTGATGGCGTTGGCCGCGTCCAGCGAGCCGAAGAAGAAGGCCTTCCAGCTCCGGCTGCCCGCCTGGGCGGCGGCGGAGTAGAAGGAGTTGGCGTACCCGGAGGCGCTGAGATTCCACAGGTACGCGGCCCCGATGACCAGCAGCAGGGCGAGAAAGGCCGGCCGCGCCCAGCGCGGGTCCTCGGGCCTGCCCCGCCACACGCGGTGCGCCAGGGACCTGTTCGGGCGCCCGTGGGCCGGTGCGGTGGACGGCACGGGGGCCGGCGCACCCGGCGGGGCCGGGAGGTGGTCGGGATGCAGCGTGGTCATCGGGCGTTCCCCAGTTCGTGGTGGGTGTCGTCGGCGTGCCGGGCCGGTGGAGCGGCGGATTCGGCCCCGGGTGCCGCGGGGCCCCGGTCCTGGCGTTCCGGGAAGACCCAGGCGCGGAAGAGCAGGAAGCGCAGCACTGTCGCCGCGAGGTTGGCCGCGATCAGCACGGCGAGTTCCGTGGAGTGCGAGGGCGATCCGGAGGCCGCTCCCAGCGCGGCCAGCGAACCGCTGGTCAGCGCGAGACCGATGGCGAAGACCACCAGGCCCTGTGCCTGGTGGCGGACGGCCCCGCCCCGTCCGCGTACGCCGAAGGTGAGCCTCCGGTTGGCCGCCGTATTGGCGACCGCCGACACCAGCAGCGCGCCGCCGTTGGCGAGCTGCGGGCCGACGCCCAGCCGGAACAGCGAGTACAGGGCGAGGTAGCAGAGCGTGGAGAGGGCGCCGACGACGCAGAACCCGACGAGCTGCCGGGCCAGTCCGCCCGGCACCCCGCTCAGCGCCCGGTCGCGCGGATCGTCCCCGAAGGGCCGGGCCAGCCGGTCCAGCGGCAGCGCGCCGACCGCCAGCGCCCGCCCCACCCGCCACACACCTTTCAGGTCCTCGGTCGCCGTCCGCACGATGTGGACGGTGGAGTCGGGGTCGTCCACCCAGTCGACCGGCACCTCGTGGATGCGCAGCCCGGCGCGTTCGGCGAGCACCAGCAGCTCGGTGTCGAAGAACCACCCCGAGTCCTCCACCATCGGCAGCAGCCGCTCCGCGACCTCGCGCCGGATGGCCTTGAACCCGCACTGCGCGTCGCTGAACCGGGCCGCCAGCGAGGAGCGGAGGATGAGGTTGTAGGCGCGCGAGATGAACTCCCGCTTCGATCCGCGCACCACCCGCGCGCTGCGGGACAGCCGGGAGCCGATGGCCAGGTCGGAGTGGCCCGAGATGAGCGGCGCGACCAGCGGCAGCAGCGCGTTGAGGTCGGTGGACAGGTCGACGTCCATGTAGGCCAGCACCGGGGCGTCCGAGCCCGACCAGACGGTACGCAGCGCCCGCCCCCGGCCCTTCTCCTCCAGCCGGTGGGACCGCACCCGGGGCAGCCGGGCCGCGAGCCGGGCCGCCACCTGCGGTGTCCGGTCGGTGCTGGCGTTGTCCGCGACGGTGATCCGGAAGGCGTACGGGAAGGTGCGCGCCAGATGGTCGTGCAGGCGCAGCACACACGGTTCGAGGTCCTTCTCCTCGTTGTAGACGGGTACCACCACGTCGAGTACGGGCGCACCTGCCGCATCGGCCCCTCCGGCGAGAAGGTGGTCCCGGGCCGGCAGGGTGCTCCATGGAGTGTCGGTTCGCATGGGAACGACACTCGCCATCCCCGCTGTCACGCCGATGTGCTGAACCTGTCCCCATGCTGTGAGTACGGCGCGGCCGGGCGAAGGGCGGGCAGCCGGACCGCGAACACCGTGCGCCCCGGCACCGATTCGACCTCGACCCGGCCGCCGTGCGCGGCGACGACGGCCTGCACGATGGCGAGCCCGAGCCCGGTGGAGCCCGCGCTGCGGGAGCGTGAGGCGTCACCGCGCGCGAACCGCTCGAAGACGTGCGGCAGCAGCTCGGGCGGAATGCCGGGCCCGTCGTCCGCGACCTCCAGCACCACCCAGGGCATGGCGGCCGCGGACCGCACCCGGACGGTGACGGTGGTCCCCGGCGGGGTGTGGGTACGGGCGTTCGCCAGCAGATTGACCAGCACCTGATGGAGCCGGGTCGGATCGCCGAGCACGGTCGCGGGCTCGTCCGGCAGTTCCAGACGCCAGCGGTGGCCGCGCTCCCCGGCGGCTCGGGCATCGCTCACGGCGTCGACGACGACCGGCGAGAGGTCGGTGTTCTCCAGGCCGAGCGGGCGTCCGGCGTCCAGCCGGGCGAGCAGCAGCAGATCCTCCACCATGCCCGTCATCCGCTCCGCCTCGGACTCGATCCGCCCCAGGGCGTGCCGGGTGTCGGGGCCGGTCTCCTCGTGGCCGCGCCGGGTCAGTTCGGCGTATCCGCGGATCGAGGCGAGCGGGGTGCGCAGCTCGTGGCTGGCGTCCGCGACGAACTGCCGTACCCGCGTCTCGCTCTCCTGCCGCGCCTCCAGTGCCGAACCGACGTGGCCCAGCATCCGGTTGAGCGCCGCGCCCACCTGGCCGACCTCGGTCCGCGGATCGGCCTGGGCCTGCGGGACCCGTTCCAGGGGGGCCACCTCGCCGCTGTGCAGCGGGAGCTCGGAGACCAGGGTCGCGGTCGCGGCGACCCGGCGCAGCGGACGCAGCGCGACGCCGACGATGGCGGCGCCCGCGAGCCCGGCCGCGATCAGGCCGGCGCCGGTGACACAGACCTCGACAACGATCAGGGTGGTGAGCGCGGAACCCACCTCGGCGGCGGGGATGCCGACGAGGACGGTCGTCCCGTGCGAGTCCGTGACCGCCTCCACCCGGCTGGAGCCGAGCCCGGGCAGATCGACGGTGCGCGGGTCCTCCCCGACGGAGAGGCCGGCGGCCTCCAGCGCCCTGCTCTGGGCCGCGGTCATCGGCTGCCCGCTGTCCTCGGCCCCGGGCCCGGGCGTGGTGGTGGTCTCCACGACGACGCGCGAGTCGGTGACCGCGCCGTCCGTCACCACCGCCCCGAAGGCGCCGACGGGCAGCCCGCGCGCGTCCACGAAGGCCAGCGGGTCGAGGCTCTGCGGCACATCGCCGCCGGGCATCGGTCCCCCGCCGGGCGGCTTCGCGGCCCGTACGGCGATGGCGGCCAGCTGGTCGTCGAGCTTGCCGTACATGTAGCTGTGGAAGGCGATGGTGGTGACCGTCCCGATGACCGCGGCGACGACGGCGATCAGTGTGACCGCCGAGACCACCAGCCGGGTCCGCAGCGTCCACGGCCCCCGCCACCGGCTCCGGCGCCTACTCACCGGGCTTGATGAGGTACCCCGCCCCGCGCCGGGTGTGGATCATCGACGACCGTCCCGCGTCGATCTTCTTGCGCAGGTACGAGATGTACAGCTCGACGACGTTCGCCTGCCCGCCGAAGTCGTAGTTCCAGACCCGGTCGAGGATCTGCGCCTTGCTCAGCACCCGCCGCGGATTGCGCATCAGGAAGCGCAGCAGCTCGAACTCGGTCGCGGTGAGATGGATGGACGTCCCGCCCCGGCTCACCTCGTGGCTGTCCTCGTCGAGGACCAGATCGCCGACGACGAGCGTCGACTCGCCGCGCACGGCCGCCGTGCCGGACCGCCTGATCAGCCCGCGCAGCCGGGCCACGACCTCCTCCAGGCTGAACGGCTTGGTCACGTAGTCGTCGCCGCCTGCCGTGAGACCGGCGATCCGGTCCTCCACCGCGTCGCGCGCGGTCAGGAAGAGGACGGGGACCTCGGAGAGCTCCCGCCGCAGCCTGCCGAGCACGGCGAACCCGTCCGTGTCGGGGAGCATCACGTCGAGGATCACCGCGTCGGGCCGGAAGTCGCGCGCCATCCGCACGGCCCCGGCACCGTCCCCGGCGCTGCGCACCTCCCAGCCCTCGTAACGCAGCGCCATGGACAGCAGCTCGGCGAGCGGGGCCTCGTCGTCCACCACCAGCACACGGACGGGGGTGCGGTCCGCCCTCAGCAGTTCGGTACGCCCCTGGGGCGAGGTCGTCGTCGTCATGCCCCAACCCTGTGAGGCTCCCCTGAAAGCGTCCTTACCCGAATCTGTGAATTCCCTGAGAAAGCAGCAGGGCCCGCCGGACCGTCAGCCGACCTCGAACAAGGCGGCCGCGTTCTCGTAACAGACCGCCCGCAGCCAGTCGTCGCCCAGCTCCAGCCGTTCCAGCGCGTGCAGTTGGTGGGCGTAGGGATACGGGATGTTCGGGAAGTCGGTGCCCAGCAGGATCCGGTCCCCGAGCGCGGCGAGCCGCCCCCGCCCGGCGGGCGGGAACGGGGCGAAGTCCTCCGTGAAGTCCGTGAACGCCATCGTCGTGTCGAGCCGCACCCGGGGGTACGTCTCCGCCAGCGCCAGGAACTCCGCGTACTCCGGCATCCCCATGTGCGCCACGATCAACGGCAGCCGAGGGTGCCGGGCGAGCAGCCGGCCGACCGGTTCGGGGCCGGTGTGCTTGCCGGGCGCCGGTCCCGAACCGCAGTGCATCACCACCGGGATCCCGGCCTCCGCGAGCAGCCCCCAGACCGGCTCCAGGAGCGGGTCGTTGGCGTCGTACGCGCCGACCTGGAGGTGCGACTTGAAGACCCGCGCCCCCGCCTCCACGGCCTCGCGCACATACCGCTGGACGCCCTCCTCCGGGAAGAAGGTCGCGGTGTGCAGGCAGTCCGGCACCCGGCGCGCGAAGTCGGCCGCCCAGCCGTTCAGCCAGGCGGCCATCCCCGCCTTGTGCGGGTAGAGCATCGAGGTGAACCGGAGCACGCCGAACGAACGCAGCAGCGCCAGCCGTTCGTCCTCGTCGTGGCGGTACTCGATCGGCCACTCCATCCCGGTCAGCGGCCCCGCCGAGTCGAAGTAGGCCCAGACCTTGGCCAGCACCCGCTCCGGCATGAAGTGCGTATGGACATCGATGATCCCGGGCAGCCCCAGCCGCTCCCGGAACCGCACGACGTCGTCGGCGTCACCACTCATCCCACGCACCCCTCTCACCGTCCGGCCGGTCCGACGATCTCAGAACAGCCCGTCCTGCACGCCACCGCCCCCGATGTCGGCCAACGGCACCCCCACCCCGGCCCACGCGTCCGCCGCCACCAGCTCCCACCCGGTCATCAGCCGGGTGTCCAGCACCACGACCCCGCCGGCCGTCGCCAGATGCAGATCGGGCCCGGCCGCCGCCACCAGCCGCCCCGCGACCGCGCCCCCGGCCACCAGCTCCGTGACCGCCGAGGCCACCTCGACCACGCCGTCGAGCCCGAACAGCCCGGTGTGGTCGACCGCCTCGAACGGCAGCCGCTCCAGCGCCTCCGGCCACCCGGCCCCCTCCAGCGCCACGGCCCGCCCGTACAGCTCCGCCACCTCGGCCCCGCGCTCCGCCGCCCCCGGCAGCGCCCCGCGCACGGCCCGCTTCCTCGCGTACGGAATCCGGTCCGGCACCCCGAGCGCCGATCGCAGCAGCTCCTCGGTCCGCCGGCACGCCATCAACGGCCCCCGCCCCAGCCAGCTGAACACCACGGCCCCCTGCTCGCGCAGCCGCGCCGCCTTCCGCTCCTCGGCGGTGATCCCGACCTTCACCATCCCCGGCCCGAACCAGGCCAGATACACGCGGTACGTCCTCGGGTCGTCGGCGATCGTGTCGGCGGCCACCGAGTGCGCCCGGTCCAGCCGCGCGCACTCCGGACAGCGCGCGCCCGTGCTCCGCCCCGACACCACGGCCCCCACCGGACACACGTTCCCGCGCGCCCCGATACAGCGCCGCTCCCCCTCGGCCCGGAACCCGAACTCCGTCCCGTACTCCTGCGCACTCACCCGCACGGCCCCACCCCGCCGCCAGCCGAGCACGGGCGGGCCCTGCACGTCGGGCCACCGCAGCCCGGTGCACTGCCACCGCACAGCCATGAACGCCCTTCTGAGAGACACCGAGTCACCACACCGACTTCTCTGCCGTTCCACGCACGGACGGGTCAGAACGGTCTGTACGCCTCGGGGGATGTGCCGGGTGGCAGGGAGCGTGCCGGCACCACGTGCACGGGGCCGGACGCCGTCTCGCAGTACCGGCGGACGAGATCCCGAAACCGGTCGGACTCCAGGTCTGACGGAGGACCCTCGGGCCGGACGGGAATATCCATGACACGCAGGCTAGTGCGTCGCGGAGTCCGTCCCCACGCGACGCCATCCGGGCCCCCTCCCGGGAACCGGGCCGGGCGATGCCGGGTGATCAAATCGTTGCCGCACCGCGTACAACCGCGTACAGCCCTCTCCTGTCCCACAGTCAACCGCGACGGTGCGCCTACGCGTTCGGTCCGGGCTGCAGAGGAGAGGACGAGCTCGAAGATGGGGAAGACGATGTGGAAAGCGCTGGTGGCCGGTGGAGCCGCGGTCGTGTTCACAGGGGTGGCGGCGGTGCCGGCCGGGGCGGCGGAGGGCGGGGTCTCCTTCAGCCGGGTCTCGGTGAACGGCGGGAAGGCGATCGTGATCGGGGTCAAGGAGGAGGTCGAGGTGCATGCGACCTTCCGGATGACGACCGGACTCAGATACGACTCCGGGCCGGCGGTGTTCCCCTACCGGGGGAAGCCCGACACCGGGGACACCCTGCACAGCTCCGTCATCACCAGCGACTGCAAGGTCGTGGACAGGGCGAAGGGAATCTGTGACTTCGAGGAATGGCTGTACATCGACCCGCGGAACCTCGACTTCGGCAACGAGGACGCCGGCACCTGGCGAACCGCTGCTCGGGTCTTTCTCGCCGGCGATGCCCACGACACCGACGACAAGGACCTCCCGTTGCAGGTCAAGCGGGCCACACGCGTCACTGCCAACGCCTCGCCGGAACCGGTCGCGAAAGGGAAGACGATCACCGTGACCGGGCGGGTCACACGGGCGAACTGGGACACCCACACGTACCAGGGGTACGCGGGCCGGACGGTCAGCCTCCAGTTCAAGGCGGCGGGCGCCTCCTCGTACACGACGGTCAAGAAAGCGACGTCGAGCAGAACGGGGGCGCTCAAGACCACGGTGAAGGCCACCGGGCCGGGGACATGGCGGTGGACGTACTACGGGAACTCCACGTCCGGGGCGAAGTCGTCGACCGGGGATTACGTCGCCGTGCGGTAGGCGACGTGCGCGGCGCGGAACCCTGAGCGCGCTGCTTGGCCGGACCGGCGAAGCAGCGCGCTCGGTCACAGCCGGCTACGCCTTCCGGTTTCTCGGTCGTCCCGAGGTACCGAACACGCGTCGCGTCCGCCTCCGGCGAACTGTCGATCAGCGTGACGCGGGCGGGATGCTCTGCTCGTACTGGAAGACGTTGCCGGGGTCGTACTTCGCCTTGATCTGGCGCAGCCGCTCGAAGTGGCGTCTCCCCCAGTAGGCGGTCTCCCACTCCTGCATGCCGACGTTCGGCACGTTGACGTAGGCGCCGTCCACGAAGCTGCGCATCGCCTGGCTGAATTCGGCGGTCCAGGCCTGGCAGGTCGAGGTGAGCGGGTCGCAGACGCCTGGTGTCGTTGAAGGAGTCCCCCAGGCTGCGCCGATCTCGCCGTAGAAGATCGCGTCGCGGTGCACGAACGCGGTGCCGCCGCGGGGCTCCTTCTTGATCGCCCCGCCGAAGGCATCGACGAAGTAGTTGCTGTCCTCCGTGGGAGCGTTTCGCATGTAGTGGCCGATGACGTCGATCGCCTTCTTCGGGAACAGCTTCTTGGCGAACTGTGAGAAGAACTTCACGTTGGCGGGCTCCTGCGAGCGCGGGACCTGGGCTCCGGCAAAGATGGGGCCCCAGTTACCGACCTGCACCTTCACATCGGGCGTGCCGATCGACAGGATCGGGGCCAGCATCTCTCTGGCCTCTGCCGCCGTGCCCTCCGCGAGCCACGCGAACAGCAGGATCTGGGACTTGTGGATCTCGACTTCGGATCCGAGGCGGTTGTCGGCGAACGGTACCGTACGCTGCCATGCATCGAAGATCCCATGCAGGTCCGTAAGGCCGTCCCAGGTCGCCTGCACATAGGCGATGCGCTTGAGCGGGTGCACCTTGTAGGTGAGTTGCGTGACGATTCCGAAGTTGCCGTTTCCCGCCCCACGGAGCGCCCAGAGCAGGTCTGAGTGGTCCTTCAGGTCGGCATGGATCACCTCGGCGCAGTCGCGACCCGACGGGACGACGACCTCGGTCCCGATCAGGCTGTCACAGGCCATGCCGAGCCAGCGGTTGAGGGGGCCAAGGCCGCCGCCGACCGTCGCGCCGACCAAGCCGACGCTGCCCTCGCTTCCGGTCGTGACTGCGAGGTCCTGCTTGGCGAGCGCCGTCACCGCTTCCAACTGGGTCAGGCCGGCGCCGACCGTCGCGATACGAGCGTCGGTGTCGATGTGGACCGACTTGAGCTGGCTGACGTCGATCACGATGCCGTTGTCGATGTTCGACCAGCCTTCCAGGGCATGGCGGCCGCTGCGTACCCGCAGTGCGACGTTGTGCTGCCGCGCCCAGGTGAGGGCGTTCACCACGTCCTGGGTCTTCTGGGCGAAGACGATGACCAGCGGGTAGTGAGAGAACAGCTGGTCGTAGTCGATGCGATCATCCGTGTACGAGGCGTCACCGGGGCGGACGACGCGACCGGTCAGCTTCGCCGGCGGACATCCCGACGGCCCTTTGGTCGGGTCACTCGCGGCCAGAAGGCCCGAGGTGCTCGCGGCCGCGATGTCCGGCGCGCCTGCGGCCCTGAGGCCCGGGACGACGATCGCCCCGGCGCCGGCGGCCGCTGACGCCCTGAGCAGGTAGCGGCGGGAAAAATCGCTCAAGGTCCAGATCCTCTCGATCGGGCTACGCCGAGACGCGGCTGAGGGAGCCCTTACCCGCCAGCCGCCGGGCAGTCCTTTGTGGTCGACCCCCGCACGGTAATGGGGCGACCATGCGGTGTTTCCCGACACGCCAATCGAGGACGATGGCGACAGCCTGAAGGAGTAACTGCCTGCAGATCAGGAAGGATCTCGTCCACCCTCTGATCAGTGATCACGGTGTAGCCGTCCTGGTCATCGAGGACGACGGGTGGGTCTGCGAGCACAAGGTGATCGAGGACCCCGTGCCTGTGCCGCAGGACCGCGACCGTGGCCGGCGGTGTGCCCGGATTGCTGAGATCCGCAGGCGGGTGCGTCCATGCGTCACTGGGTCGAACACGGCCACCAGAACCCTCCTGGCGTGTACTGCTCGCCGCCGCCCCGGACCTGGCCGCCCACACGGTCCCCGTGCTGCCCCTGCGGGCGGAAAAGCGCCCGGTCGGCAACTGCACCACCTGCGCGGCGAACGAGTGCGGCGGACGCCCGAGCCTGAAGACGCCGGGCCCCTGCCGGTGCCCGACACAGATGACGCGGTGACGCAGAAACTCGCACCCCGGACACACGCGGCCCGGACCGCCCCGAATATCTCGCCCTTGGAGGCCGCAGTGAGTTCTGCCCTGCCCACCACTCACGTCGCCGTCATGGTCCCCGAGGCCATGGCCGCACCGAAGCTCAGCCGCTCCAAGATCTACGACCTGATCCGCCCGGGTGCCCTGCCCTGCTACACCGAAGGCCGTGCACGCCGCATCCCGCTCGGCTCCCTGCACGCGTACATGCGCAACAAGCTTGAGGAGACTGCCTGATGGCCAAGAGGCACGCCAACGGCGAAGGGACCATCACGAAGCGTGGACGGCCGCTGTCGGGCCGCCGCGTACGTCTCCCGGCCGGACGGCACCCGGACGCGAAAGATCGTCCACGGCAAGACCCGGGACGAGGTCAGCGACAAGCTCATCGAGATGCAGAGCAAGACCCGGCAGGGCATCCCCGCAGCCACGTCAGCCATATGCTGCGCCGTACGGAAGCGCTGCGAGCGTCGGCCATCAGCCCGGACCGTGCAGTACGTCCACGCGGCGCTCCGGTCCGCCTTCCAGCAGGCAGTCCGCGAGGAACTGATCGCCCGTAACGTCGCCAAGATCGTGGAAACCCCCACCGTGCAGCGTGAAGAAGTGCGTCCGCTGGACGCGGGTGGGGCCCGGCACCTCCTGAAAGCAGCCCGGGGCCACCGGCTCTATGCCCTGTGGCTGCTTCTTGTCTCCACGAGTCTCCGGCGCGGGGAAGTCCTCGGGCTCACGTGGTCGGACGTCGACCTGGCGGCCGGGCACCTCCGGGTCCGCCGGAACCTTCAGCGGATCAAGCGGGAACTTCTCTTCAGCACCCCCAAGACCGCCCGGTCCATCCGTACGGTCTCGCTCCCGAAGCGGTGTGTGGACGCTCTCCATGCCCACCGGGCCACGGAGAAGGAGCGGATGGTGGCCGGAGCGACTTGGAAGCCGCTGGACCACCAGCCGGCCGAGCTCATCCTCACGACGTCCACGGGACGGGCCACCGGCCCCCGCAGTCCGAACCGCATGCTCACGATCCTCTGCGCAAAGGCCAAGGTGCGGCGCGTCCGCGTCCACGACCTCCGCACACCTGCGCTTCACTGCCGCTCGCCCAGGGCGTGGACGCGCGGGTCATCATGGAGACGCTCGGACACAGCACCATCACGATGGCCCTCGACACCTATGCGCACGTCATGCAGACGACGTTGCGGACAGCTGCGGATCGGATGGACGACGCCCTGGGGCTGGATTCCATCGACCCGGACGGGGGACAGCAGTCCGAGAAAAATCCCGCCGCCTGATCGGTTGATCGGTTCGGCCGTAGCCGTTGATGTCACCCGCTGATGTCAGAAGGCCCCCGGGATGTTCCCGGGGGCCTTCTGATCTGTGTGCACTCGGCAGGATTCGAACCTGCAACCTTCTGATCCGTAGTCAGATGCTCTATCCGTTAAGCTACGAGTGCTTGTGCTTCCCGGTTTTTTTCTCCCCGGTCGGCGTTGCGAGAACAACATTACATGACCTGCGCCGTAGCGCGAAATCCATTAGCCGGACCCGCCCCGACCTGCGGAAACACCATGATCGGCGGTTGCGCGGGCGGGTCGCCGGGCGGTCGGCGGACGGGTCGGGTCCGCATGCGGCCGGAGCCCCTCGCCTGCGGGCGAGACCCGGGGTGCGCGTCAGCGGCCCCCCTCTCCACGGACGTTCACACGGTCGCCGCCGCGGCGCCGGAGGCGTCAACTCAGACGGTGACCGATTCACCCTGCGCAGGGGTGGGCGCGGGAGGCGCAGCGCAGGCTTCCGGCCATGACAGGGCGGACGGGAGAGAACCAGGAGGCGGGTGCGACGGGCGCGGCGCGCCGGCGGCGGCGCGGGTGGCGGCGTGGCGGGGGGCGTAAGGGAGCGGGGCCCGCAAACCCGCCGCGCGGGGTTGGCCGAACCACCCGGTCCATCGCTTTACGCGATCACGCGGATGCATTGCGCTACTGGGTGTCCCGGCTCCGTCGCGGCGCGCAACTGCGCGGCCCGACGCCGGTGCGTTCCAACAGCGTCGACCTGAGGGGAAGAACCTTGTCCACACCTCCTGCTCCGCTCCGGGTTGCCCTGGCCAACGGCAGCTTCGAACAGCCCGCCGTCACCGCTGTGGAGATCCTGCCGGACGCCTCGCAGACACAGGCGCCCAAGCGGGTCCCGGGCTGGCTCACCACCGCCTCCGACCACATGATCGAACTGTGGCACTCGGGCTTCAACGGAGTACCGGCAGCCGAAGGCGCCCAGTTCGCCGAGCTCAACGCCAATCAGGTCTCCACGCTCTACCAGGACCTGCCCACCACACCCGGTACGAAGCTGTACTGGCGGCTGTACCACCGCGGCCGCCAGGGGGACGACACCATGGCGCTGGACATCGGCGCGCCGGGCGCCGCGGTGCAGCAGAGACGCTTCACCGACGGCAACACCGCCTGGGGCTACTACACCGGCACCTACACCGTCCCGGCAGGCCAGACGCTGACACGCTTCGCCTTCCGCTCCGTCTCCGCCGCCGGCGGCAACCAGAGCATCGGGAACTTCCTGGACGGCATCTTCTTCGGCACCGCCCCCTACGTGGTGCTCACCAAGACCGCCGCTCCCACAGGGCCGCTGGAGGTGGGCGACGTCATCACCTACCGCATCAACGCCAGGAACGAGGGCGGCGGCTCGGCCGAGAACCTCGTCCTGACCGACGCCGTCCCGCAGGGCACGACGTATCTGCCCGGTTCCCTGCGCATCGTCGACGGCCCGAACGCGGGCGCGAAGACCGACGCACGGGACGCCGACCAGGCGTACTACGACGCCGGGGCCGGCCAGGTCGTCTTCAGGCTCGGCAACATCACCACCGCCGGGGAAGGCGGCAGTCTGCCGAACACCGAGCCCCTCCCGGCGGGGACCACGGCCGAGTACCGGGTCACCATCGACCGGGCCGCCGGTGGCGAGCAGATCAGGAACACCGCCACCGCCTCCTACGAGAACCGGCTCGGAGAGACCCCGGAGCCGCTGACGTCCACCTCCAACGAGCAGGTCACACAGGTCAACCCGGCCGCCGACCTGAGCGTGGTCAAGGCAGCCGACGCGACCACCGTCACCGTCGGCCAGACCGTGACCTACCGCGTCACCGTCCACAACGCCGGCCCGAACCGGGCCACCGGCGTCACCGTCACCGACCGGCTCCCGGACGGTCTCGCCTTCCTGTCCGCCGACGGCCCCGGAAGCTACGACCCGGCCACCGGACGGTGGACCGTGGGCGACCTGGCCGACGGTGCCGGAGCCACCCTCGTACTGCGGGCCAAGGCCACCGAAGCCGGCCCGGTCGACAACACCGCGACCGCCACCGCCAACGAAAAGGATCCCGACACCACCGACAACGCCGACACCGTCACCGTCTGCGTCGAGCCGGCGCCCTCCTGCTGCGACCCCTGCGCCGGCCGGAAGTAGCCGGGAACCGGCCGCCGGCCACCGGAGCGGCTCCGGAAACGACTCAGGGAGTTCAGCCGAAACGGGCTGAACTCCCTGGTCAGAGAGCGGAGGCGGAGGGATTTGAACCCTCGATGGGCTTTAAGACCCAAACCGCATTAGCAGTGCGGCGCCATAGACCGGACTAGGCGACGCCTCCATACACACCTCGCGCGAGCGCGAGTGCTGCGTGCAGATGATGACACAGCCGAGCGGTGCGTCACCAATCGATGCCTACGGTACTAGGCAGGCGGGCGCGAGGGCAAAGCGTCTGCGGTCGCGCAACGCCGTGGCGTGCGGAGCGTTAGTGATGGCGGAGGCGCCGCCCTCCCGTCCTTCCGTCCATTGCGCCGGCACTCCGCCGAGTGCACGAGCACAGGAGTCCGCATGCCGCGCCGCCTCGTCCTCACCGCCGTCGCGTCCCTCGCCGCGCTGTCCGCCGCCGCGCCGGCCGCGACCGCCGCCACCGGACTGCTCCCGCTGCCGCTGCCCGTGCTGCGGGACGACGCCCGCACCCGGCTGACGATCACGGTCTCCGGCTCGGGGAACTCCGCGGCCGAGGGCACCTTCGAGCTGCGGTGCGGACCGGCGGGCGGCAGTCACCCGGTGGCGGCGCGGGCCTGCGGCCGGCTGGACGAGCTGGCGGGCGAGGGCGCGGACCCGTTCGCCCCGGTGCCCGGGGACGCGCTGTGCACCCGGCAGTTCGGCGGCCCGGCAAGTGCCCGGGTCACCGGGACCTGGCAGGGACGGCGCGTCGACGCGGCCTTCAGCCGCACCGACGGCTGCGAGATCTCCCGCTGGAACACTCTGCGTCCGGTGCTCCCGAACGTCCGCTGACCTGGCCGACCCGGACGGAGTCGTACACCGTATGCACAGAACCTTGGTGAGAGCTCCCCCTCATCCGCAGCCTCTTGTCCCCTCGCTGCCTTTAGACTCCTCCAGTGACAGCCCGCGTCCCGAGGGGCAAGATGGGGCCCGCTGTCGGCAAGGTGCGGTAATCAGGGAGGAAGCGTCGTCGTGAGCAGCAGGCCATCCCGGGGCGCTGCTCGCCTCGCAGCCATACTCGATGCACTCCCCGACGGGCTGCTGCTCGTCAACTGCAACGGCACGGTCGTCAACGCCAACACCATCGCGCTCGAAATGTTCGAGACGCCGGGCACCGCGCTCGTCGGTCGCGGGCTCCTCGACCTGCTGCCCGAGTTCGACTCCAAGCTGATCCCGGGGTCGATGCGCCGTCCCGAGGCCGCCGACGACCGAGGACGTACGAAGCCGACCCGGATGACCGCGCGGCGGACCGACGGCACCGAGTACCCCGTCGAGGTCACCAGCGCCAGCCTGGAGGACGGGCAGGCCGCGTACAACGACTTCCAGAGCACCTACAGCGGCAGCTACACGGGTGACGAGCTGCTGATGCTCGTCGTGCGGGATCTGTCGGGCACCGTGGACACCGAGGCCGAACTGGCCCGTTCGCAGCGGCAGACCGAGATGATCCTGCGGGCGGCGGCCGAGGGCGTGGTCGGTACGGACACCGACGGCCGGGTCGTCCTGGTCAACCCCGCAGCCGCGCAGATCCTCGGCTTCCGCGCCAGCGATCTGGGCGGCCAGGAGCTGCATCCGCTGATCCTGCACTCGCGGGTGGAGGGCGAGCCGTTCCCGTACGAGGAGTCGCCGCTCGCCGACACCCTCAGGTCCGGGCGCAAGCACCGGGTGCGCGGCCAGGTCCTGTGGTCCAAGAGCGGCGCGCAGGTGCCGGTCGATCTGACCACCGCACCGGTCCGGGACGGCGACCAGCTGGTCGGCGCCGTCATGACGTTCACCGACCGCAGGCCGTACGAGGAGCTCGGTGCCCAGCACCGGGCCGAGATCGCCGAACTGACCGGGAGCCACACCGCCGAGCTCGCCGAACTGACGGAACGGCACAGCACGGAACTGGCCGACCGGACCGAGCGGTACGCGGCCGAGCTGGAGGCGCAGACCGACGTGCTGGCGGCGCTGACCGCCCGGCACACCCAGCTCACCGCCGTGCTCGGCGAATCGCTGCGCGGCCCGCTGGAGGAGCTGCGCGGCGAACTCTCCACGCTCGCCGCCGACCCGGCCGGGCAGCTGTGGCCCGAGGCGAACCAGATCCTGCACCACCTGGCCGCGGGCTACGCCCGGATGACCACCCTCGTCGACAACGTGCTCGGCTACCAGCGCCTGGACGCCGGTTCCGAGAAGCTGGTCAAGGCGAACGTGCTGCTGGACTCGGTCGTGACGGCCGGTATCGACGCGGCCGTCGAGCTGATCGGTCCCGGGCGCGCCCAGTTCGCCGTGCACGCGCCGCCGATCGAGGCCGAGGTGGACGCGGCCCGGCTGGTGACCGCACTCGCCCATCTGGTCGCGGACGTCGCCGGGGTCGACTCGACCGGCAAGGCCCGGGTGGTGCCGGGCGGCGGGTACGTCGACTCCACGGTCGTCGTCGCGGCGGCGCAGCGCGGCGAGGTCGTACGGATCGAGGTGCGCGGACCGTTCGCCGGGGGAGACCCGGTGCACGAGCCGATCGTGCGCGGGATCGTGCGGGCGCACGGCGGCGTGCTCCAGACGCACGAGGTGCCGGGGATGAGCGGCAGCGCGTATGTGCTCGAAGTGCCGTTGGGCGCGGGTTCGGGCACGGTGACGGCGCCCGCGTCCGAGCCGGAGCCGGAGGCCGGCGCGCAGCCCGCTCCCGGGCCCGGGGCGGCCGGGCAGCAGCCGGGCGGCGGTCGGCGGCGGGCCCGCCGGGCGTCCACGGACGCGTTCCTGGAGAGCCCGGTGGGCGGTTCCGGGGCCGGTGACGGGTCCGGTGACACGGCGGCGGCCGAGCCGACGGGGCGGCGGCGGGCGCGTCGTGAGCCCGGTGCGCAGGAAGAGCACACGGCGCCGGGGGCGCAGGACACACAGGGCGGCGGTTCGGGACGCAGGCGGGGGCGGCCGAGTCCGGCCGAGGCCGGGGTCCAGCTGCCCGAGCAGGCACAAGGACAGGGCGCCGGGCAGGCGTTGGCGCTGCCTGCGGCCGCGGCACCGTCCGAGGGGGCCGTGGTGACGGCTGCCGAGGGCGCGCAGGGCGGCGGTGGCCGGCCGCAGCTCGGCCGGGCCGTTCCGCCGCAGGGCGTTCCGGCCGAGGGGCCGATGCCGGTGCCCGCGGGCGGACACCGCGCGCGTCAGGGCGCCGAGAACCAGCTGGCCCTGCCGGCTCCCGCGTCCGCTCCGGCGGCCGGCTCCGAGCCGGGCCCGCAGCCCGGTGACGGCTCCGGACCCGCGCAGGCGGCTCAGCCCGCCGGGCGGCGGGCCCGGCGGGCGCTGGCGGCCGCCCAGGAGCGGACCGCCCAGGCCGAACCCGCAGGGCCCCGTACCGCCTTCGCGCTCCCGCCCGCGGAGGCCGACCGGTCCCCGGCCCCGGCTCCCGAGGCGCCGGCCGACGCGGACGCCGCGCTGCCGGGCCGCCATGACGCCGTACGCATCGCGCCCGGTGAGGACCACACACCGCCCCAGGCGCACCCCGTACCGACCGGCCGTCGCCGGGCCCGGCACTCCGAGGCGCCCGCCGTCCCGGACGAGCGGGCCGAGGAGCTGACCGACGACGAGGCGGACCGGCCCGCGGCCGGGCCGACGACGCACGCCACCGGCACCACGGCCGTCCCGGGCTCCCCGGAGAACGCGGAGGGCCACCCGCAGAGCGTCTCGCCCGTGGCGGACGCGCGCAGGCAGCCGCTGCCCGCGGAGGCGCCGATGCCCGGCGGTTCGTCGGACTCGACGCAGGGGCGCGCGTTCAGTGTGCGGACGCTCGGGCAGGGTGTGCCCTTCGCCCAGCACCTCGCGCACCAGCAGAACCAGACGCTCGGCGGTGCCGGGCGGCGCCGCAAGCTCGCCGCGCCGCCGGAGGGCGAGCGCACCGCTCAGGCCGCGCCGTCCCCGTCCGCCCCGGCGCAGGTCCCGGGCCAGCTGCGCTCCGCGCCGGAGGCCGAGGGGCGCGCGTACGCGATAGGGGCGCCCGACGAGGGCGCCGAGGGGCCGGAGCCGCTGGACGGTCCCGGTGGCGCGGTCGAGGTCGCCAACCGTCCGTCGCCGCGGCCGGTCGACGACGAACTGCCCCCGGAGCCGCTGGACAACCCGCGCCGGCTGCTCGTCTGGCCCGCGCCCGATGTCTCCACCCAGCAGGCGCTGAGCGACCGCGGCTACCGGCCGGTGATCGTGCACTCGCGCGAGGAGGTCGACGCACAGATCGCGGCGTTCCCCGCCGCCCTCTTCGTCGATCCGCTGACCGGGCCGATCACCCGCAAGGCCCTGCAGTCGCTGCGGCAGGCGGCGGTGGCGGCCGAGGTCCCGGTGCTGGTGACGGCCGGGCTCGGGCAGGCCTCGCGGGAAGCGGCGTACGGTGCCGACCCCGCCGTGCTCCTCAAGGCGCTCGCCCCGCGCGACAGCGAACAGCATCCGCCCCGGGTGCTGTTGATCGAGGAGCACGAGGAGATCGCGCTGGCACTGACGGAGACCCTGGAACGCCGCGGGATGCAGGTGGCGCGGGCCGCCACCGACAGCGAGGCGGTGTCGCTCGCCACCCGGATGCGGCCCAATCTGGTGGTGATGGACCTGATGCAGGTACGCCGCCGCCGGGCCGGGATCGTCGACTGGCTACGTGCGAACGGTCAGTTGAACCGGACCCCGCTGGTCGTCTACACCTCCGCCGACATGACCGGGTCGGAGCTGCCGAAGCTCGGCTCGGGCGAGACCGTTCTCTTCCTGGCCGAGCGGTCCACGAGCGAAGAGGTCCAGTCGCGCATCGTCGATCTGCTCGCGAAGATCGGGACGAACTGAGACGCGGGACGAACCGGTACGCGGAACACGAGGAGGGCGGTACGGGACGACTCCCGTACCGCCCTCCTCGTTCCCACCGGCCCCGGTTCAGAGCCGGGTGATGTCCAGCTCGCCCTCCGCGTACTGCCTGCGGATCACCTTCTTGTCGAACTTGCCGACGCTGGTCTTCGGCACGGCCGCGATGACCGTCCAGCGCTCCGGCAGCTGCCACTTGGCGATGCCGGACGTGGCGAGGAAGTCCTTCAGCGCCTCGTAGTCGGCGCTCGTACCGTCCTTGAGGACCACGGTCGCCAGCGGGCGCTCGCCCCACTTCTCGTCCGGGACGGCGACGACCGCCGCCTCGGCCACATCGGGGTGCGCCATCAGGGCGTTCTCCAGTTCGACGCTGGAGATCCACTCCCCGCCGGACTTGATGACGTCCTTGGCCCGGTCGGTGAGCGTGAGGAAGCCGTCCTCGCTGATCACACCGACGTCACCGGTCTTCAGCCAGCCGTCCTCGCTGAACTTGTCCTCGGGGCGCAGGGTCTCGCCGTCCCTGCCTCCGTAATAGGACCCGGCGATCCAGGGGCCGCGCACCTCCAGCTCACCGGCCGACTCGTTGTCCCACGGCAGGTGCTCGCCGCCGGGGCCGACCAGCCGCGCCTCCACGCCGGCCGGGAAACGGCCCTGGGTGATGCGGTAGGGCCATCCCTCCTCCTCGGTCAGTCCGGCGGGCGGGTGGGCGATGGTGCCGAGCGGCGAGGTCTCCGTCATGCCCCAGGCCTGGCAGAGCCGGACGCCGAGCTTGTCGTACGCCGCCATGAGGGAGGGCGGGCAGGCGGCGCCGCCGATGATGACGCGGGCCATGGAGCTGATGTCGCGCGGGTTGGCGGTGACCTCGGCGAGCAGTGCCTGCCAGATGGTGGGGACGGCGGCGGCGTGGGTCGGCCGCTCGCGCTCGATCATCTCGGCGAGCGGGGCGGGCTGCAGGAACCGGTCCGGCATGAGCATGCTGACACCGGACATGAACGCCGCGTGCGGCAGCCCCCAGGCGTTCACATGGAACTGGGGGACGACCACCAGCGTGGTGTCGTTGTCGGTCAAGGACATCGATTCGGCCATGGTGACCTGCATGGAGTGCAGGTAGATGGAGCGGTGGGAGTAGACGACGCCCTTGGGGTCGCCGGTGGTGCCGGAGGTGTAGCACATGACGGCGGCCCGGCGTTCGTCCAGTTCGGGCCAGTCGTAGTGGGCGGGCCCGCCGGCGATCAGCTCCTCGTACTCGTGCACCCGGGGCGTGGCCCCGTCGAGGAGCGAACGGTCGCCCGGACCGGTGACGATCACGTGCTCGACCGATGTCAGCCGGGGGAGGACCGGTGCGAGCAGCGGCAGCACGGAGCCGTTGACGATGAGGACCCTGTCGTCGGCGTGCCCGACGATCCAGGCCAGTTGCTCGGCCGGGAGGCGGAGGTTGAGCGTGTGGAGGACCGCGCCCATCGAGGGGATCGCGAGGTACGCCTCGACGTGCTCGGCGTTGTTCCACATGAGGGTGGCCACCCGCTGGTCGGCCTCGACACCCAGCTCGTCGCGGAGCGCGCCCGCGAGCCGCGTCGCCCGCCGGCCGATCTCGGCGAAGCTGCGCCGCTGCGGCTCGGATTCGCCGGTCCACGTCGTGACCTGCGACTTCCCGTGAATGGTCATCCCGTGCTTGAGGAGGCGGGTGACAGTCAGCGGTACGTCCTGCATGGTGCTCAGCACGGCGTCCTCCCGGTGGGCGCTACGCGGCAGTAAGGTTGGCCTGATTCTGCGCACATACCATGCGGTATGTCACTAGTTCCGGGGATACGAATCAGCCTCGGTCGGCAAAATCACGCCGGGTCGGCGTGGCCGGACCGCCGGGGGTCAGCGCACCGGAGCGAGCTCCGGGTCCTCCCTGAGCTTGCCGAGCGCCCGCGACACCGCGCTCTTCACCGTGCCGACGGAGACCCCGAGCACCTCGGCCGTCTGGGCCTCGCTCAGGTCCTCGTAGTAACGCAGGACGACCATCGCCCGCTGGCGGTCCGGCAGCTTCAGCACGGCACGCCACATCGCGTCGTGCAACGACTGCTGCTCGGCCGGATCGGGGCCGGGGACGGCCGCCTGCTCGGGCAGTTCGTCGCAGGCGAACTCGTCGACCTTGCGCTTGCGCCACTGCGAGGTCCGGGTGTTCAGCAGGGCCCGGCGGACATAGCCGTCGAGCGCCCGGTGGTCCTCGATCCGCTCCCAGGCGACATAGGTCTTGGTGAGCGCGGTCTGCAGCAGGTCCTCGGCATCGCTCGGGTTGGCGGTGAGCGAGCGCGCGGCGCGCAGCAGCACCGGCCCTCTGGCCCGGACGAAGGAGGAGAAGGACGGATACGGGTCGTACGGCGTCCGCGAGCCGTACGCGGGGCGCGCGCCGCGTGATCCGTGCTGGCCGGGTGAGCCGTGCCCCGTGGTGTGCAGGGTGTGCGACATGTGTCCCGGGTGCGGCGTGTGCGGCGCGTGTCCGGTGGTGGCGGCTCCCCCGGAGCTGCCCGTGCAGACTGGCGTGGTCATGGCTCCACGCTAGGAGCGGGCGCGGCTCCGGGGATCGGCCCCAGGTCCCGAAACCGCGTCCGCCTCAGGGTGTAGGGGTGGGGCCCGCTCCACCTCCTGTAGGTGGAGTCGTCGTCCTGGGGGCTCAGGGGCGCCCCTGACATGGCGCCCGGCCGGGGACGCCGCTCCCGGCCGGGCGCGCTCAGCCGTCGGTGCCGAGGATCAGACCCGAGGTGGGGACGCCGGTGCCCGCCGTGACCAGGGTCCTGGCCGCCCCGGGCACCTGGTTCACCGACGAGCCCCGGATCTGCCGGACCGCCTCCGCGATGCCGTTCATCCCGTGCAGATACGCCTCCCCCAGCTGGCCCCCGTGGGTGTTCAGGGGCAGCGCGTCCGCCTCGACGAAGCCGGCCGCCTCGCCCGGCGCGCAGAAGCCGAACTCCTCCAGCTGCATCAGGACGAACGGGGTGAAGTGGTCGTAGAGGATCCCCACGTCGATGTCGGAGGGGGCCAGGCCCGAGCTGCGCCAGAGCTGCCGGGCGACCACCCCCATCTCCGGCAGGCCGGTCAGGTCGTCACGGTAGAAGCTCGTCATCTGTTCCTGCGCCCGCCCGGCGCCCTGCGCGGCGGCCACGATCACGGCGGGCGTCCGCCGCAGGTCCCGGGCCCGCTCGGCGCTCGTGACGACGATCGCCTGTCCGCCGTCGGTCTCCTGGCAGCAGTCCAGCAGCCGCAGGGGTTCGACGATCCACCGCGACGCCGCGTGCTCGGCCAGGGTGATCGGCTTCCCGTAGAAGTACGCGGCGGGGTTCCGGGCGGCATGGCGCCGGTCGGTGACCGCGACATGGCCGAAGACGTCCGGCGTCAGCCCGTAGGCGTGCAGATAGCGCTGGGCCGCCATGGCGACCCAGGAGGCCGGGGTGAGCAGACCGAAGGGCAGGTTCCAGCCGAGCGCCGCGCCTTCCGCGGTGGGCTCCCGCTGCTGCACCCCGGAGCCGAATCTGCGCCCGGAGCGTTCGTTGAACGCGCGGTAGCAGACCACGACGTCGGCCACCCCGGCCGCCACGGCCAGGGCCGCCTGCTGGACGGTGGCACAGGCCGCCCCGCCGCCGTAGTGGACGCGGGAGAAGAACGACAGCTCGCCGATCCCGGCGGCCTGGGCGACGGTGATCTCCGGGCTGGTGTCCATGGTGAAGGTGACCAGGCCGTCCACGTCGGCGGGGGTCAGCCCGGCATCGTCGAGGGCGGCCCGCACCGCCTCGACGGCCAGTTTCAGCTCGCTGCGCCCGGAGTCCTTGGAGAACTCGGTCGCGCCGATGCCCACGACCGCCGCCCTGCCGCCGAGCGAATCGGCCCTGCGCACACTCATGCCGCCCCCTGCGAAACGCCCACGGTCACCGTGCCGGTGACATGCCGGCCCAGACCGTTGGACCCGACGACCTCCACCTCGGCCGTCCCGTCGTCCCCGACGGCGGTGACCGTGCCGCTCAGGACCATGGTGTCCCCGGGGTGGTTGGGCGCGCCCAGCCTGATCACGACCCTGCGGAGCACGGCCGAGGAGCCGAGGCGGTCGGTGACGTACCTCCCGACCAGGCCGTTGGTCGTCAGGATGTTCATGAAGATGTCCGGGGAGCCCTTCTCCCGGGCGAGCTCCGCGTCATGGTGCACGTCCTGGTAGTCCCGGGAGGCGATCGCGCCCGCCACGATCAGGGTGCGGGTCACCTCGATCTCCAGCGGCGCCAGCTCGTCACCGGCCTTCACCTTCACTCCGTTTCCTCCTTCACCAGCGACTCACCGAGTTCCTGGAGCACTTCGCCGCCGCAGCCCAGATAGGCGTCGAGCTGCCGGCCCCAGAGGAAGTGACGGTGCACGGGGTGGTCGAGGTCCGCGCCGGTGCCGCCGTGCAGATGCTGTCCGGTGTGCACCACCCGCTTCCCCGCCTCCGACGCCCACCAGGCCGCGGTGAGCGCCTGGGGCCCGTACGGCAGCCCCGTGTCATGGCGCCAGGCCGCCTCGTACGCGGTGACCCGGATCGCCTCGGTGTCCATGTGGGCGTCGGCGGCGCGCAGCAGGACGCCCTGCTTGGTGGAGAGCGGGCGCCCGAACTGCTCGCGGGTGTTCGCGTGGGCGACGGCGCGGGCCAGCGAGCCGGCGCACACCCCGGCCTGGAGCCCGGCGAACGCCGTCCGCCCCGCGGCCAGCACCGCCTCGTACGCGCCGGCGCCGCCGAGCCGCTCCCCGGGCGCCCCGTCCAGGACCAGCCGCGCCGCCGACCACGGCGCCGTGGTCTCCACCGGCTCGGTCAGCACACCGGGGCCGGCGGTCCGGACGATCCACAGCCGCCGTTCCCGGTCCGGGACGAGGACGAGGTCCGCGTCCCTCAGCCATGGCACGTACGGCACACCGCCGCTCAGCCGCCCGGCGTCGTCGGCCCGTATCCCGCCGCGGGCCGGAAAGGCCCCGGTGGCGACGGCGGTGCCGTCCCTCAACGGCGGCAGCAGCCGCTCCCGCTGTTCGTCCGTGCCGTGCCCGGCGACGGCCAGCAGCCCGTACAGGCAGCTCGCCGCGAACGGCACCTGCGCCGTCGTGCGCCCCTGCTCCTCCAGCAGGAGCACCAGACCGAGCAGCCCGGTCTCCTCGACGGCCGCGGTCAGCCCGGCCGCGCAGAGCTCCTTCCACAGCTCGGCGTCCGTCCCCGTGCCGGCCACGGCCAGCCGTTCGGGCGTCGACAGATCGCCGAAGATCCGCGCCGCGAGCCCCTGCGCCGCGGCCTGCTCCTCGGTGGGTGCGAAATCCATCTCAGCCCTCGCCTCCCCGGAAGACCGGAAGCTCCAACTCGTCGTCCGTACGCAGGAATTCCAGCCGCACCGGCATGCCTGTCCGGACCTTGTCGCACGGCACGCCGATGACGTTGCTGACCATCCGCACCCCCTCCGTCAGCTCGATCAGCGCCACTGCGTAGGGCCCGCCCGCGCCGTCGGCGCCGAAGGCGGGGAAGGGCGGGTGGTGCATCACCACATGGCTGAAGACGGTGCCCTCGCCGCTCGCCTCGACCGTGTCCCACTCCTGGCAGCCGCACGCGTTGCAGCCGGGCAGCCAGGGGAAGCGCAGCGTGGCGCAGTCGCCGCAGCGCTGGATCAGCAGCCGGTGCTCGGCGACGCCCTGCCAGAACCCGGCGTTGTCCCGGTTGATCACCGGCCTCGGGCGCAGCTTCCGGCCGCCGTCGCGCGCCGCCCGTTTCGGCGCCGCCGGGGCGTACTTGAGGATCCGGAAGCGGTGCGTCCCGGCGAGTTCCCCGTCCGCCCGGACATCCATGCGGGTGGTGACGAAATAGCCCGTGCCGAGCTTGGTGGTCTTGCGCTCCGATACGGATTCGATGACCGCGTCGAACGTGATCCGGTCCCCGGGCCGCAGCGGCCGCAGGTACTCCTGCTCGCAGTCGGTGGCGACCACCGAGGTGCAGCCCGCGCCGTCGAGCAGGCCGAAGAGTTCCTCGTACGCCGCGGAGCGGTCGGTGTGCCCCGACAGGCCGCCCATCGTCCACGCCTGGAGCATCGTCGGCGGGGCGATCGCCTCCGGCCCCGAGTACGCCGGGTTCGTGTCCCCCATCGCCTCGCACCAGTGTCTGATCATCGGCTCGTTGACCGGGTCCTTGCCGGTGCCCGCGGTGGCGGCCGCCCGCCCCTCGAACGCCTTGAGCCGCCCGTACAGCCCGTCCGGCTCCCCGGACGCCTGCCGCCGCTCCTCGGGTATCTGTCGCACCTCCGACGCCTCCCGCCCCTCGGGCCCTTTCCGCCCCTCCCGCACGGCCGTCACCGCCTGCCCCTCTTCATGCCGAGCCGCATCGTCGCGACGATCTCCCGCTGCACCTCGCTGACCCCGCCCCCGAAGGTGTTGATCTGCGCCGCCCGGTTCATCCGCTCCAGCTCCCCGTCCCCGAAGCAGCCGGGCGAACCGCCCCGGACCAGGGCCGCCTCCCCGGTGATCTCCTGGCACATCCGGTACACCTCGACGGCGCTCTCGGTCCCCGCGAACTTCACCCCGCTCGCCTCGCCCGGGGCCGGCGAACCCGCCCCGACATCCCCCACCAGGCGCCAGTTGAGCAGGCGCGTCGCCGCCAGCCGGGCATGCGCCTCGGCCAGCCGGGCGCGCACCCACGGCTCGTCGGCCGGGCGACCGCCCGTCACGGGGTCGGGGGTGCGGGCGTGGGCGAGGGCCGCGTCGTAGAAGTCCTCGGCCTGCATCCCGATCGCGGCGAGGGCCACCCGTTCGTGGTTCAGCTGGTTGGTGATCAGCCCCCAGCCGCCGTTCTCCGGACCCACCAGGTTGGTGGCGGGCACCCGGATCCCGTCGTAGTACGTGGCCGTCGTCGTGAGCCCGCCCACGGTCTCGATCGGCGTCCAGGAGAAGCCGGGGGCCTCGGTCGGGACGAGGACGATCGAGATGCCCTGATGCTTGGGCGCGTCCGGGTCCGTACGGCAGGCGAGCCAGATCCAGTCCGCGTTCTGGGCGTTGCTGGTGAAGATCTTCTGCCCGTCGATCACCCAGTGACCGCCGCCCTCGCCGCCATCCGGGCCCCGGGTGCCCCCGCTCTCCCGCACCGCCCTGGTGCGCATCGAGGCGAGATCCGTACCGGCCTCGGGTTCGCTGTAGCCGATGGCGAAGACGAGCTCGCCGCTGAGGATCCTGGGCAGGAAGTACGCCTTCTGTTCGTCGGTCCCGTACTTCATGAGCGTCGGGCCGACGGTGTTGAGGGTGACCATCGAGACGGGTGCGCCCGCCCGGTACGCCTCGTCGAAGAAGATGAACTGCTCGTCGGCACCGCGTCCCCGGCCGCCGTACTCGACGGGCCAGCCGAGCCCGAGCATCCCGTCGGCGCCGATCCTGCGCAGCACGCGCCGTTGCACGGCCGGATCCCCGTCCCCCGGGGCCGTGCCCGCCTCCCTCCCGGGCACCACCTCGCGGAAATACGTGCGGAGTTCGGCGCGCAGCTGTCGCTGGCGTTCCGTCTGGGCGAGGTGCACGGCGGCTGCCTCCCGGACACGGGGCTTACGGATCAGGATTTCTGACTGTCCGTCAGATACGGATCCCTGTCAAGGTCACCGACGCCCGGCCACATCCCCGCCCCCACACCTCCCGCAACGCGAAACGGCCCGCGCGAGGGCACCGAATGCCCTTGCGCGGACCGCTGTTCCCGCCGACCCTGGCCCGGCCCCCCGACCGGCCCATGACCGGCCACGGCTCACCAGAGGTTGGTGAAGTTCACCGCGACGTTGTCGCTGTGCTGGTCGATCACCGTGAACGCCGAGCCGTTCACCTGCGCGGAGTTGCTCTGGTTCGACGCCCCGGAGCCGGCGGCCTGCTGCTGGGACGTGGACGAGTTGCCGGTGTTGTTGCCGCCGACACCGCTGCCGACGACCGTCGCAACGGCCGCGTTCGATCCGTCGTTCGCGTACGAGCCGTTGTCGGCCTGGGCCACACCGCCGAAGAGCGCGGCGGCGAGGGGCAGGGCGGCAACAGCGGCGAGAGCGCGAGCGGTACGGATGCTTGCCATGTCAATTCCTCCAGGAACCGGAAGTACGGCTTGTCCGAGGCAGTTGGCCGACCGCCCCGGTGTTGGTCACGACGTCGCGAGACCAGAGTTGCCCGCCGATTCCCCGGTGAACCACCCGTGCGACCCGATTCCCCCGCAGGCGTGAGGAAGCGCCGGTAAACCTCTGCGCTCCCCAGAAGCCCCAGCTCACGCCCCGTACGCCCCCCGCACGGGACCGCCCGGCCACCCGAGCCCCCCACCGAGAGGGAAGAAGCGTTCCGGCACCCGGCCCGCCCGGACCACGCCCCCTTCCCCTTTTCGAACACCTGAACGAAAATGGAACCATGGCCATCACCGACCGGCGGACCGCCACCCTGGCCCTCGCCCACGCGCTCTCCGCAGCCGAGCGCGGGCTCCCCGTCATCCCGCTGACCGCCCGCAAGCTCCCCGCGCTGCCCTCTCCGCACCGGGACGACAAACACCGGTCCACCTGCCGGGGCGCGTGCGGCCTTCCCGGTCACGGCGTCCACGACGCCACCACCGACCCGGCCGCCGTACGTGCTCTCTTCGCCGCCGCCCCCTGGGCCACCGGCTACGGCATCGCCTGCGGGCGCCCCCCGCACCACCTCATCGGCATCGACCTGGACATCGACGCCGGCGGCAGCGACGACTCCGCCGCAGCGCTCCGGCGGCTGGCCCTGCACCACCTGTTCACGATCCCGCCGACCGTCGTGGTCCTCACCCCCAGCGGAGGGCGGCACATCTGGCTGACCGGCCCGCCCGGCGTCCCCGTACCGAACTCCGCGAGCCGCCTCGCTCCCGGAATCGACATCCGCGGCACCGGCGGCTATCTGGTGGGCCCCGGCTCGGTCACCGCGCACGGCCGCTACCGGGTCGCCCCGGGCACCGCCCACCTGCCTCCGGCGCCCTGCCCCCGCGCTCTCCTGCGCCTGCTCCTGCCTCCCGCGCGTCGCCCGGTCCGCCCGGGCCGGCCCGACCGGGGCCGCGGTCTGGTCCGCTTCGTGCTCGCGGCACGCGAGGGCGAGCGCAACGCCCGGCTCTTCTGGGCGGCCTGCCGCGCCTACGAACACGGCTACGGCGACGCCCTGGCCGACGCCCTCGCCCACGCCGCCGTCCGCACCGGCCTCACCGAGCACGAGGCGCGCGCCACGATCGCGTCGGCCGCCCGTCTCACCACAGCCGCACCGGACGAGCCCGGCGGCCCGCCCGGCAGCCCGTCCGGCGGATCAAGCCCCTAGCCGGCGGTGCTGAGTTCCCAGAACCGGAAGACGGTCGAGGTGTCCAGACAGTTCTGCAGACCCCGGACGTTGTCCTTGGCGACCGCGTACTGCTTGCCCTGCCAGAGCGGCAGGAGCGGCAGCTGACGCGCCACGATGTCCTGGAGCTTGATGAACGGCGTCCGGGTGTTCGAGCGGTCGGTCATGGACGAGGTCTGCGGGATGATCTGCTTGATGATGTCGTGGTTCTCGTAATTGTTCGACAGGACATTGCCCTCGCCGAAGAACGGCTGGGTGAAGTTGTCGGGGTCGGGATAGTCCGGCACCCATCCCTTCACGTAGACGCCGTACTTGCCCTCCGAGATGCCCTTCTCGTATTCGTTGAAGGGGACGGACCTCATGCTGGCGTCGAAGAGCCCGCTCTCGTTCAACTGGTCCGCGATGGTCTGGAGTTCGTCATCGGTGGCGGGGCCGTACCGGCTCGGCGTGGACCAGAGGGTGATGCGGACCTTGTCGGTGATTCCGGATTCCCTCAGGACTTCCTTCGCCTTCTGCGGCTGCGGGCTGTCCCCGTACGTATTGAAGAAGGAGTTGCCGTGCCCGGTGATGCCGACCGGGACGATCGAGTAGAGCGGAGTCGCCGTGGACTGGTAGACCTTGCTGACCAGGGCGTACCGGTCGATGAGGTAGGCCATCGCCTTGCGCACGGCGAGCTTGCCGACCACCGGGTCGGAAACGTTGAAGACCATGTGCTGGACTTCCGCGCTGCTGCCCTGGACGACGTCGAGGCCGTCCTTCTCGGCGGTGGGCGAGGTGTCCAGGGCGGCTATCGTCTTCGCGGTGAGACCGCGGTACGCGATATCGACGTCGCCCTTCTCCAGAGCGGTCTTGAGCGCCTGCTGGTCACCCTGGAAAAGCTTCATCGTCACACCGGAGTTCTTCACCTCGGCGGTGCCGTGATAGCCGGAATAGACCGAGAATTCGGCCTCCGACTTGTCTATGGAGTCCAGCTTATAAGGACCGGAGCCGACCGTTTTTCCGCCCTTGAGCAGACTGTCCTTGGGGTACACCCGGCGGTCCACGATGGAGCCGGCACCCGATGCGATCTTGCTGGGAAACGTCGCGTCGGGCACCTTGAGCCGGAACACGACGGTCTTGTCGTCCGGGGTGCTGATCGACGAGATGGTGGAGAGCAGCGGCGCGGGGCCCGCCGGGTCGTTGATCTTGATCGCCCGGTCGAAGGAGTACTTGACGTCCGCCGAGGTGAGGCTGTGGCCGTTGCTGAACTTCAGCCCGTCGCGCAGGGTGCAGGTATAGGTCTTGCTGCCGTCCGAGAATCCGCACTCGTCGGCGGCCTCCGGCACCGGTATGGAACCCCCGGGCGGGAAGCTCATCAGCGACTGGAAGACGTTGTTGAACAGCAGCCAGGAGCCCGGGTCGTACCCCGCGGCCGGATCCGTCGCCAGGATGCCGTCGGACATCCCGACGACCATCGTGTCCTTGCTCTCGAACGGCCAGATCTGGTCCTCGGAGCCGCAACCCGCCAACAGCACCGCCGCCAGTCCCCCGCAGATCAAGGTGGCCGACCGCTTCGTACGAACCTTCACAGAACGTGCCTCATACTCTCGGCCGGGAACGTGGGGGCCCCCGGACAACCGGATCAGGTCAGGAACAACTGCGAACGTCGCGGCCGTCCAGCACTGTCAGCCCGGCCGTGCGCGGTGGTGCGGTCCGACAGCCTGCCTGGACATGGTGTTCACCAGGGTTCTTCGTAGTGACGGACTACCAAATGGCAGTTGATGATCGATGGAGCGCAAATCATGATCGGTCTCGTGGTGCTTTGACAATCTAGTAGGAGGGGCCACCACGTGGTGCCACATCCCGCGACAAAAATCGTCACCCACAGCCCGTGTCACCGGCGTAAATGGCTGGTATCGATCCATGCCGATCGACCGGCCGTACCGGCCGTCACTACTGCACCGCTGGTCAGCGAACACCCCCCGGATAAACGGGACTTGGGTCACACCCGCTCGGGGCCCCCGATCTTCCCCAGTCCGTCCGGAACAGTGCGTACCGCAGCGCCACCCATACACGGACAACGCGCAGCGCAACGACCCTCGACCGGCATTCCGGTCGGGGGCGTTCATCTGCGGTGCGTGGTGGGAGTGGTCCTCCTGGACGATCTGGAGGCCAACGGAAACGCCCCTTCGCGGAAACGCCGAAGGGCCCGGTCTGCCGGGCCCTTCGGTTCTCTCGCCACCGCGCGCTGCGGGACTACTTCACGTCGACGAAGTCACCGGTGGCGTTGACGGCGGGAGTCGAGGCCGTACCGGCGAAGCTCCAGCGCCAGTAGCCGTCCTCCACCGCCTTGACCGTGGTCCTCAGCGTTCCGGTGCTGGACCCCTTCACCGTTTTGACGGTGGTGTATGCGCTGCTGTTCTTCTTCCGGAACTGGAGTCCGACCGACTGGGACGCGTAGCCCGCGTACTTACGGGTGTCCCAGTTGGCCCGGTCCAGCTTGCCCGTGACCGTGATGGTGCCGCCCTTCTTCACGGGCTCCGGGGAGGCGTTGACCGTCAGCCGCGACAGCCGCTGGAACCTGACCGAGGAGAACGTGTCCCTCTCCGTGAAGCTCCCGTCCTTGCCCCATGCGCCCGCGTAGACCCGCCAGTTCGTGGCGTTGGTGTTCCACAGGTATCCGGGATCGACCGTGATGGTGAGGGTGCAGATCGAGGTCGTGGCGTTCGCCGCCTTGCACTTGGCCCTCTCCGCGTCCGGGTGGAACCCGAAGCCATACAGGTTCGGGTTGCTGTCACGGCCCCGCCAGACGTAGGAAAGAGCGTCGTCGATACCCGAGGAGTGGGACGCGGTGACGGAGACCGTCACCTTCTTGGTGGCAGTGGTACCGAGCACGATCGGCTTTCCACCGTTGACAACGACCTTGCTGATCACCGGGTCGGCGTTCGCCCGCGTCAGCGCGGAGGAAGGGCTGCTCGCCTGAGAGACCGGCACGGCGAGGGCGGACAGGGCCAGGGCGCCGGAGACGGCGGCAACAGTGGCACGAACACGCATTTGTTCCCCAACTCTGCTCTGTGGGTCTGCTGACCCGACAGACCAGACCTGGGGCGAACGTGAAAGGTTGCACACGAAGTGAAATCTTCGCGAAGATCGATTCGAGACGGCCGGCACCCCGTTCCGCCCCGTGAGCCGGACCGACGGTCCCCGGCAGGCTCCGCCGCCCGCGACGGATCCGCCGAGTGCTTGCCGTACCGCTCCGCTCGGCACCGTGCGGGGGTCGGCAGAGGCCACCTCACCCGCATGCCCGGCCGCGGCTTCAGGACATGCCTCCGGCGAGGGCGCCCGGACTCCCGGATGGACGGGTCACCGTTCGCGGGTGCCGGACGGAGCGTGGCGAGCGTTGCGGAGCCGGGGAAAGCGGTGGGTCGAGGGGGCCTGCGTCCGGTGTCGACGACGTGGAGGGGCTAGCCGTCGACGGGCTCCGCGTACTCAAGGACGTGTTCGAGCCGCCCCCTGCCGAGTCCCCCGCTCTCCAGCTGCTCGGTCTCGACACAGGTGACATCGCCCGCGGTGAACACCCCGGTCACCCGGAAGCAGAAGTCGTGCTGCGGAGCATCCGGGAAGCGACGAGCCCGGACGGAGCCGACCTGTGGCTGTGCGGTCATGCGGTCAGTATGTCCACCGCCTCTCCACGAGCGTGCCCCGCCCGTGCCCGACGGACCGGGGAGTCACGGGGAGTCGCGGGGAGTCGCGGCCACCGGCGGGCAACGTGCATGGCGAAGGCCCCCGGCCGATGTTGCTGGTCGGGGGCCTTCAACCTGGGCGGTGGGTGTGGGATTTGAACCCACGGTGACATCGCTGCCACGACGGTTTTCAAGACCGTTCCCTTAGGCCGCTCGGGCAACCCACCCCTGCTCCGTCCACCTGTGACGGAGCGCCTACAGCGTACCGGTAGTCGGCCGTCGTCCGGATGCGCGGGAGGGCCCCGCGGGTGCGGGGCCCTCCCGGCACCGGGTGCTGTGGCCGATCGGCCGGTCAGTTGTCGCCGCTGCGCTCCCCGAGGGTGACCTCGGCCGTCGCCGTCCGGCCGTCGCGCTCGTAGGTCAGCGTCACGTGGTCGCCGGGCTTGTGGGTCCAGATCTCGCCGATCAGGGTCGGGCCGCTGTCGATCACGGTGTCGTTGAACTTCGTGATGACATCGCCCGCCCTGAGGCCCGCCCGGTCCGCGGGGCCGTCCTTCGACACGGCCTGCGTGCCGCCGGCGCCCCGGTCGGAGATGACCGCGCCGCCGGTCTTCTCGTCCATGGTGACCGTGGCGCCGATCACCGGGTAGACCGGCTTGCCGGTCTTGATCAGCTGCTGGGCGACGTTGGTCGCCTGGTTGATCGGGATCGCGAAGCCGAGGCCGATGGAGCCCGCCTGCGTCTGGCCGACACTGCTGCCGGTCGACTGGATGGCGGAGTTGATGCCGATGACCGCGCCGCGCGCATCGAGCAACGGACCGCCGGAGTTGCCCGGGTTGATCGAGGCGTCGGTCTGCAGGGCGCTCATGTACGAGTTGCTGCCGCCGGAACCGTCGCCGGAGGCGACCGGGCGGTTCTTCGCGCTGATGATGCCCGTGGTGACCGTGTTGGACAGGCCGAACGGGGCGCCGATCGCGATCGTGGAGTCACCGACCGCGACCTGGTCCGAATTGCCGAGGGCCAGCGGGGTGAGCCCCGACGGCGGGTTCTTCAGCTTCAGCACGGCGACGTCGTAGCCCTGCGCCCGGCCGACGACCTCGGCACCGTACTTCTTGCCGTCGGAGAACGTCGCCGTGAGCTGGCCGCTGTCCGCCGCGGAGGCCACCACGTGGTTGTTCGTGAGGATGTGGCCCTCCTTGTCGTACACGAAGCCGGTGCCCGTACCGCCCTCGCCGTCGCCGCCCTGCGCGTCGATCGTGACCACGCTGGGCAGCGCCTTGGCCGCCACGCCCGCGACCGTGCCGGGGTCGCGCTTGAGGTCCTGCGGGTTGACGGAGGCCGAGACCGTGGTCGAGCCGGAGGTGTTGCGGTCGGCCGCCCAGTAGCCGAGGGCGCCGCCGATGCCGCCGGCGACCAGCGCCGCGGCGGCCACCGCCGCCACCAGGCCGCCCATGCCCCGCTTGCGTCGCGGGGCGTCGGGACCGTACGGCTGGGGCGGGGGCGGGGCGCCCCAGACCGGACCGCCACCGCCGCCGCTCGCACCGTGGGAGGCGTACGCGGGCACTGCGGGGGGCGGCGGCCAGTTGGCCTCGGCGGCCGACTGGGGTCCGTGGGGCGCCTGGGGTGCGTGCGGAGTGTGCGGTGCGTGGGGAGGCGTCGCCGGGACGGAAGCCATGGGCGTGGTGGCCTGGGTCGTCGGTTCCTCCGCCGGGGCGGGGGCCGGCGCGGGCGCGCTCTCGGGAGACCCCTGAGGAGCGTCGGCCGGCACGGGAGGTACGGACGGAACGGACGGAGCGGCCTCGGCCGCAGTGCCCTCGTTGCCCTCGTTCTCTGTGCTCACAGCTCTTTACTCCTCGGTTCCACATCAATGTTCGGCAAGAGATCCGCTGTGCACGTGTCCGGTGACAGCTTTTCTCAAGGCCCGTCAGGCCACTGTAAGCAGGACCTGTGCATCCGCACACCAATCTTTACATCGGGCAAAACGATCCCCCGGTGCAAGACGCACCGCAGTACGCGGCGCAGTACGCGGCGCGGGGGCGGCACACGCACGGCGCAGGGGTACGCGGATCCGTCCCGCGACGAGTGCACAGTGGCCGCCCGGCGGTGACACGATGAATCGGTGACCCACGCACGACAGCAATCCACGCACCGTCCCGCCCAGGTCGTCGCACACCGGGGCGCCTCCGACGACGCCCCCGAGCACACCCTGGCCGCGTACCGGAAAGCGATCGAGGACGGCGCCGACGCCCTGGAGTGCGACGTACGGCTCACCGCCGACGGCCACCTCGTATGCGTACACGACCGCCGGGTGAACCGCACCTCCAACGGCCGCGGCGCCGTCTCCGCCCTGGAGCTCTCCGCGCTCGCCGCCCTCGACTTCGGCTCCTGGAAGGACCGCGAGGAGTCGGAGTCCCCGGACTGGGATCCGGTGCCGGGGGAGCTCACCTCCGTACTCACCCTGGAACGGCTGCTCGAACTCGTCGTCGAGACCCGGGCCGCCGGGCGCCCGCTCCAGCTGGCCATCGAGACCAAGCACCCCACCCGCTGGGCGGGCCAGGTGGAGGAGCGGCTGCTGCATCTGCTCAAACAGTTCGAGCTCGACGCCCCGCCGGCCGGCGGCCCGTCCCCGGTACGCATCATGAGCTTCTCGGCGCGCTCCCTGCACCGCGTCCAGGCAGCGGCCCCCACCCTGCCCACCGTGTATCTGATGCAGTTCGTCTCGCCACGGCTGCGCGACGGGCGGCTGCCGGCCGGGTCGCGGATCGCGGGGCCAGGGATGCGGATCGTACGCAACCACCCCGGATACATCGAACGGCTGCACCGCGCGGGGCACCGCGTCCATGTCTGGACGGTGAACGAACCGGAGGACGTCCAGCTCTGCGTCGATCTGGGGGTCGAAGCAATCATCACGAACCGCCCGAAACAGGTTCTGTCACAACTGGGACGCTCTTAACATCAGTTACACGGAGTGCACCGGCGCATTCGAACCGTATTCGATCGTTACGAGTGCGTCACCGGCAGTCCACTGGCCGGTTTCCGGTCCAGTCCAGGAGGGCATCCACTCCGTGGCGTGGGGCAAAGGAGGTCTCGGGGGTGGCGTTGGTGGTGGCACAGGAAGTGCCCACGTCGTCGAGCATGGCCGTTCCCCATGGCCCTGCGGGCGTGGGCCAGGCGCGGCACCGGATGCGCGAGCAGTTGCGCAGCCACGGGGTGTCGGATTCGGTCGTCGACGATGCTGTACTGATTCTTTCCGAACTGCTCAGCAACGCCTGCCGGCACGGCAGGCCGCTGGGCCGGCACACCGATGTGGGTGACGGCGACGTCCGCGCCGCATGGCGGGTCGACAGAAAGGGCGGGCTGACCGTCGAAGTGACGGACGGCGGCGGGCCGACCCGTCCGGTTCCGGCCACACCGTCGGTGACGGCGCGCGGCGGTCGCGGGCTCAACATCATCAACGCGCTCGCCGACGAGTGGGGCGTACGCGACAGCTCGTCCGGTGAAGTGACCGTCTGGGTCCTCGTCAACGAGGGGCACGGGACGGTGTCCGGGGTGCCGGGCAGACCAGCCTCACCGGCCGTTTCGAGATCGGCCGTTTCGAGATCGTCCGTGTCCGGGGCGGGCTTGTCCGGGGCGGGCGTGTCGCTCGACGGGCTCGGCTTCGCAGACGCCTTCGACGACGTGGGCTGACCTTCCGGCACGGACACCGGCAGCGGTGGCGGTGGCGGTGGTGGTGGCGGGATGACGGTCACGGTCACGGCATCGTCGGGGCATCGGGCATCTGCCATCAGCCTCGCCGGGGCATCGGGGCTTGTTCGCGCGGAACGGTGCGTTCCGCACTCCGTACCACCGGACGTGCGGGCGCATGTGTCCCACACGCGACAGGGGCGGCTAGGCTCGCGGCCCAGACCGCACTGTCGCAAACGGGAGAAAGCCCACCATGGCCAAGAAGCGCCCTCAGACCAAGGCCGGGAAGCAGCAACTCAAGGACGGCGAGATCCCGGTGGTCGGGGCTCGCGAGCCCTGCCCGTGCGGTTCGGGCCGCCGCTACAAGGCCTGCCACGGCCGCGCCGCCGCCCAGGCCGTGACCGAGCTCGTCCACCGCCCCTTCGAGGGTCTGGCCGGCGAGTGCGACTGGGTCGCGCTGCGCGAACTGGTGCCCGCCGCCACGGTCGAGCTGACGCTGAAGGGCGGGCTGCCCGAGGGCGTGCCCTCGGTGACGCTCGCGACCGTCCTGCCGATGGCCTGGCCGGCGCTGCGCCGCGACGACGGTTCGGTGCTGCTCGCCCTGCAGAACGACACCCCCTCCGGTGACCTCAGCCGGGACCTCGCGGACATCCTGCGGCGGGCGCTGGAAGCGGATCCCGGTTCGCCGGTGGCGGCGCAGCGTGTGCCGGCCGACGCTCCGCGGCTGCAGGACGTGCTCGACCCCGGCGCGGCGTTCGAGCCCGTCGTCCACTCCGGCTTCGAGTTCTGGGTCCCGGACGCGGAGAACGCCGCGCCCGAGGTGTCCGCCTCCCTGGAGCGCGCGAACGAGGCGGCGATCCCGACGACGCGGCTCACCGGTGTGGACGCCGCCTACTGGTGCGAGACCCCGGAGAAGAACCACCTGCGCTGGGTCATGCCGCACGCCGAGGAGCAGCTCCTGGACGCGCTCGCCCGGCTGCACGCCGCCGGCACCTCCTCGCTGGGCGAAGGCACCAGGCTGGTCGGCTCCTTCCGGGCGCACGGGCTGATGGTCCCGGTCTGGGACCTGCCGAGCGGGATGGGTGCCGAGGAGTGCGAAAAGCCCGCGGCCGAATTCGCGGAGCGGCTGGCCGGGGCGCTCGCCTCGGACGCACCGCTCACCGCGGAGGAACGGCGGGCGCGCGGCGGTCTCACCAACCGCCAGGTGACACTCAGCTGACAGTGACAACCCCCGGGCCCATCGGACCCATCGGGTGACTCGCGTCACAACTCGCAGTACTCGCAGGTAAATCCCTGTCCGAATACGCGAGATCGAATTTGCGAACGGCAGATCTCTTGTTACCGTTCTAGAAGCCCGGTCGCTGGTGCATCCCCCGTCGCCAGCGATCGGGCATCCTCATTTCCGGATACGGCGCACAGCGCGCAACGCGGCGCACGAGCCCGCGCACGAGCCCCTCGCCGGTACGCCCCCGCCTCATCGGGCACTGCGGGCCCATGACCGTCCCGCCGCCACCGGCACCCTGGCACGCACTCCGACCACCACCGGAGCCCCGACACCCGCCGCGTCGGCGAGCCGGGGCGGGACCCGACCGGCCCCGGACAGATGCCGGGACCCGGAAGATCTCCACGGAATATCCCGCCCTGAACTCACTCGAATGCATATTCGATAAATCGCCCCCGGGTGCTCCGGAAAGGCCACCAGAAAGCCTTCCGCCGCCGGACTTTGCAGCGGCAGGCTTTGCATTGCGCGAGATGGACCGGGATCGCACAAGGATCACATCCGGATCACCGCCGAAGCCCGGACCCGCCACCCGGATAACGAACTCCGGATATCGATCACCCGGCCAATCGCGTGAGCCCGTCCGTCGACTTCGCATGCGTTTCTGACGGTCCGCCGGAGATTCCGACGGAATGCGGGACCGGACGGCTCGCCCCATTGCTCCGATGGCGGGCACGCCGCGCGCCCGCCATCGCCCACCACCGTCCCGTCAATACGCCAGCCGGCTGCCGCCGTCCGGGGCGCCGCTGCTCGCCTCGACCAGCGCGTCCAGCACCACGCCCACGTCCGGCAGCCACGGCGCGGCGGCTGCCGCGGCCGGGCCGCCTCCGCGCGGACGCGGCCCGGGTTCCGGCGAAGGAGCCCGCTCCCAGCGCACCTGCCCCGCCCCCACCTCGGACGGCGGAAGGACGAGATAGCCGCCCTCGCCGTGGAAACGCAGCGAACTGGGCACCCAGTCCTGGGCGTACAGCAGCTCACCGAGCCGTTCGAGGTCGTACGGGGCGACCAGCAGGGACCACCGGGTGGGCGTCGCCACCACGGGTCCGAGCCGTACGCCCATCCGGTCCAGCTCGACGAGCGCCCGGGCAGCGGCCACGGCCGGCAGGCTCAGCGCGCACGGGGCGCGCCCACCGGTGGCCAGGAGGATCGGAGCGGTGGGCCGGTTGGCCCACCACCAGCGCACCATGCGCTCGTCGGTGGTCGCCGCGAGGAGACCGGGATCGAAGGGGTGTGCGCCGGGCACGGCGCACTCGGGATCGGGACAGGCGCAGCCACGGCCGCGGCCCCCGCGGCCTCCGGCCGCCTCCGATCCCACTCCGGGAAGCACGGGCCACTGCCATGCGGTGGCACAGGTCAGGGCCGCGTCGAGCCGGGCGGGCCTTCCCCTGCGCCGGAACCGGAGCCTGCGTCGCCTTCCGAGGATCTCGCGCATGAGCGCTCGTTCCTTTCCGTTGAACGCCGAGGGTCCACATCACACCACGTGTGAGTTGCTGTACGTGTGCATCACTTCACTGTGCGTACATGCTCTTCAAGTCTGCGGTACGGGTGGGTCGTCGGTACCGAGCATGGGCCTGGCCGGGTCGAGCGGTGCGAGACGGGTCCGGACGAGCGGGTCCGGACCAGCATGGCGAGGAGCGGCGCAGAGATCGCGCCTGCTGTCCCGAGGTGCAAACCCCGCCACTCGGGGGTGGGGGCGTGGCCGTCACAAGAGAGGACGTCCGGGCCGTCTGCCGGGTTCCAGGGCGATCAGAACTGCCCCTGGCCTTCATCGATTACGTACCCAGCATGCCCGAGATGACGCTCTCTCCAGGACTTCACCCCGAGAACACCCCCTGGCGAGCACGCCCAGTCGACCGCAAATACCCGTCGCAGGGTGCAATTTTTGGCCAACTTGACGGTCTCTTGGACACCATATTTACCGTGGGGACAATGCTGGACATCGCCTCACTTGTGCGTGTACATGTGGTGCACGTGTACATGCGGATGCACTGATAGCGGCGCAGAATGACATGGGGGTTTGCGATGCTATTCGACAGAAAGCACTGGTCGGAAAGCCGACGACCATGAGCGCCCCACACCTGCCGAAAGTGGCTGGAATCAATCCCACAGTTCCGGTTTCAGATCACACTGCCGGGTCCCTGCCCGAAGTGGCGTCCGCCCCGGGAGCCTTCATCCAGGACCGGCTCGCCGGCTGGGTCTCCGACCTCACCACGCTGCACGAGCTCACCGAGCGGCTGGCCGGAACCGGCACGCTCGACGACGCGCTCCATGAGTTCCTGGACGCCGGGGCCACCCTGGTCGGCGCCCGCCGCGGCCTTGTCGTCCTCGAACCGTCCGACCGCCGCGGCCCCGTCAGCACCACCGGCCTCGGGCTCGCCCACGCCGAACTCGGACTGATCGAGACGGTGCCGCGTACCGCCACCTCCTACGGCCGGATCCTGGAAGGGCTCCCGGACACCGAAGGCGCGCTGACCACCCCCGACCTGCCCGGCGACACCGGCCTGGACCCCCGCCGCCGCGAAGTCGCCGCCCGGCTCGGATACGCCGCCAGCTACGCCGTACCGATCACCGCCGAGGCGACCGGCAGGCTCGGCGCCGCCGTCTGGCTGTACGACGAACCCGCCGAACCACTGGAACGCCAGCGCCATCTCGCCGGCCTCTACACCGGGTACGCCGGTGAACACCTGGCCAGGCTGCTGGAGCTGGAGCGGGCCAGGGCCGATGTCGCCACCATCACGGAGGAGCTGCTGCCCAGCCGGCTGCCCCGGGTCGCCGGTGTACAGCTGGCCGCCCGCCACCGCCGGGCGCCGCGGGGCGGCGGCGACTGGTACGACGCGCTGGCGCTGCCGGAGGGGGCGCTCGGTCTCGCCGTGGGTTCGGTGAACGGCTCCGGGCCGAGCGCCCTGGCCGCCATGGGACGGCTGCGGGCCGGGCTACGGGCGTACGCGGTGATGGAGGGCGAGGACCCGGTCGCCGTGCTCTCCGATCTGGAACTGCTGCTGCGGCTCACCGAACCGGCCCGCACGGCGACCGCGCTGTTCGCCTACTGCGAGCCGGCCGAGCGCAAGATCCTGCTGGCCGGCGCGGGCCACACGCCGCCGCTCCTGATCGGCGACCGGCGGACCGAGTTCGTCGAGACCTCGGTCTCCGCGCCGCTGGGCATGCTCGCCTGCTGGGAGGCGCCCAGCGTGGAGATCACCCCGGCGCCCGGCGAGACCGTACTGCTCTGCACCGACGGACTGCTGCGCCGTACCGGCGACTCGACGGACCGGGCGTTCGCCCGGCTCCACTCCGCGGCCGCCTCCGTGCCCAAGGCGATGCGCCAGGACGCCGGAGCCGTGGCCGACCATGTGCTGCGCACCGTCCTGCCGGACGGACTCGACCGCGGCGAGGACGCGGAGGACGTGGTCGTCCTGGCCGCGCGTTTCGACTGACGCCCCGCGCGATTCCCGGGCCCGGCCGTGTAACAGGTCTTCCGGCCCTGTGCCCCCTTCCGTACGCCCGTACGATGGACGGGGTCCAGTGTCGTATCAAGGAGACAAATCGTGGCTGAGGAGCTCACCCCGGAGAACCCGGAGACCGAGGAAGAAGAAACGGTCAAGCAGCGGAAGAACGGCCTGTACCCGGGCGTCTCCGATGAACTCGCCGCGAACATGAAGTCCGGTTGGGCCGATACCGAGCTGCACGGCCTCGAACCGATCGCCCAGGCCGCGCACACGGCCGCCCGCCGCGCCGCACTCTCCGCGCGCTTCCCCGGTGAGCGGCTGGTCATCCCCGCGGGCAACCTGAAGACCCGCTCCAATGACACCGAGTACGCCTTCCGCGCCTCCACCGAGTACGCGTACCTCACCGGCGACCAGACCCAGGACGGCGTCCTCGTCCTGGAGCCGGCCGAGGACGGTCACGAGGCGACCATCCACCTGCTGCCGCGCTCCAACCGCGAGAACGGCGAGTTCTGGCTCGACGGCCAGGGCGAGCTGTGGGTCGGCCGCCGCCACTCCCTCGCCGAGGCCGAGCAGCTGCTGGGCATCCCGGCGAAGGACGTGCGCGAGCTCCCCGCCGCGCTGACCGAGGCCACCGGCCCGGTCCGCAACGTCCGCGGCCACGACGCCGGCATCGAGGCCGCACTGACCGACAAGGTCACCGCGGAGCGCGACGAGGAGCTGCGCGTCTTCCTCTCCGAGGCCCGCCTGGTCAAGGACGCCTTCGAGATCGCCGAGCTGGAGAAGGCCTGCGACGCCACCGCGCGCGGCTTCGAGGACGTCGTGAAGGTCCTCGACAGGGCCGAGGCGACGAGCGAGCGCTACATCGAGGGCACCTTCTTCCTCCGTGCCCGCATCGAGGGCAACGACATCGGCTACGGCTCGATCTGCGCGGCCGGCCCGCACGCCACCACCCTGCACTGGGTGCGCAACGACGGCCCGGTCCGCTCCGGCGAGCTGCTGCTGCTCGACGCCGGCGTGGAGACCAACGACCTCTACACCGCCGACGTGACCCGCACCCTTCCGATCAACGGCACGTTCACGCCGCTCCAGCGGAAGATCTACGACGCCGTGTACGAGGCCCAGGAGGCGGGCATCGCCGCCGTCAGGCCCGGTGCCGACTACCGCGACTTCCACGACGCCGCGCAGCGGGTGCTCACCGAGAAGCTCGTCGAGTGGGGCCTGCTGGGCGACCTGTCCGTGGACAAGGTCCTGGAGCTGGGACTCCAGCGCCGCTGGACGCTGCACGGCACCGGTCACATGCTCGGCATGGACGTCCACGACTGCGCCGCCGCGCGCACCGAGACGTACGTCAACGGAACGCTGGAGCCCGGTGTCTGCCTCACGGTCGAGCCCGGTCTGTACTTCCAGACCGACGACCTGACCGTGCCCGAGGAGTACCGGGGCATCGGCGTCCGGATCGAGGACGACATCCTCGTCACCGAGGACGGCAACCGGAACCTCTCCGACAAGCTGCCGCGTCGGGCCGACGAGGTCGAGGAGTGGATGGCCCGGCTCAAGGGCTGATCCGCAACGCGCCGGAGGGCGCTCTGCTCAGGACACCATGAGCAGGGCGTCCTTCCGCCATTTCAGGACCTTGTCGAAGCTGACGACGGCACCGCTGCCGGGGCGGTTGCCGAAGTGCACATGGTCGGCGAGCTGCTCGATCAGACACAGACCCCGCCCGTCCTCGGCCGTGAGCGGCGGGTACTGCTGGGGTCCGTACTGCCGCGCCGCGGCGCGAAGGGGGCCCCGGGCGGGAAACCCGGGGCCCGAGTCGGCGACCTCGATACGGCATTTCTCGCCGTCCAGGTAGGCGGTGACCCGGTACTGCCCGGAGGCGGCCCCGGGCAGCTCGTCCCACACGTCCCACGGGTCCTGCGGAGCGCCCTGGTCGGCCCAGTCGTCCCCGGCCCTGTGGTCACCGCCGTGCTCGACGGCATTCGCACAGGCCTCGCTGAGCGCGAGCGACAGATCGAAGGAGATGTCCGGGTCCACGCCCGCGGTCTCCATGGTGCCCAGCAGAAAGCGGCGGGCGAGCGGAACGCTCGCAGCCTCGCGCCGCAGTTGGAGGGACCACCAGATGCTCATGCTCCAGCCTCCTGGCCGCGGCTCGACATACCGATACCTATTGCCGCCCGGCGCCACGAGTAAGCACAGACCGGATGTGAGACCGCTCATTCGGCGGATACCAGCTCTCCGTACACCCGTGTATGCCCGGCCCGGCGGCCCCCTCGGACGAATGGCGACCTTCCGGACCTGCCGTACCGGGCCCGGGGGCTCGGTGCGATGATGGCCCCGCCATGTCTATGCCTGTCGCACGCGCCGGAGCCGGTCTGCGGCTCCTGAGGGCCGCGGTGTTCACCGCGGTCTGCGTCGCGCTGTCCGCGGCAGGTCACTCCCTGGCCTCCTGCGCGGCCGTCCCCTGGTGGACCCTGCTCGCGGGATTCCTGGGAATGCTCGCGGTGGTGGCGCCGTTCGCCGGACGCGAGCGCTCGCTGCCGTCCATCGCCGCCGCACTGGCCGGCGGACAGATCGCCCTGCACGCCCTGTTCGGCATGGGTACGCACGGCACCCCGGTGAACACCGTGGCGGGCGACGACTCGTTGATCCGGTTCGCGGCGAGCCTCGTGTGCGGGGCCGGGCCGGCGCAGCTGAGCGCCGCCGAGGCACACCGCATCGTCACCACCGCGGGCATCGACCCGGCGTCGGTGACGGCCGGCGGCCACCACCACGTGGCCGCCGCGTCCGGCACGGATCCGGCCGCCCTCGCCGCCCTGCTGCCCGACCTGCCCATGCTGCTCGGCCACCTGCTGGCCGCGGCGGCCACCGGCTGGCTGCTGCGGCGCGGCGAGGTCGCCCTGTTCCGGCTGGTCCGGCTGTCCGCGCACGGCGCCCAGCAGATCGCGGCCGGGGCCCGGCTGCGCGCGCTGCGCGCGGCACTCGCTCTCGTCGCCGCCCTGCGCGCCGGGCTTCCCGGCAACCCGACGACCGGGCCGCGCACCCTCCGTACGGCGGTCGACGCCCCGCCCCCCGCCACCGGGGACCCCCTGCAGCACCAGGTGATCAGGCGCGGTCCGCCGGCCGCGTACGCGCTCGCGGCCTGACGCGACACCCTCCACCCGGCGTACGGATCACTCCGTGCGCAGCCCGGTCGGCACATGCACGCCGTTCGAGGGGAAGAGGTGTCGTGATGCCGGCGCGCACCCGCGCGCCGGACCACCTTTCCTTCGTGCTTCGTGGAGTGATCCCTGTCATGAACGTTTCCCGCATCGCCCTCGCCGGCGGCGTCGCCGCGTCCACCGTCCTGCTCCTCGCCGGTACGGCCTCCGCACACGTCAGCGTGCAGCCGCAGGGCGAGGCCGCCAAGGGCGGTTACGCCACCGTCAACTTCAAGGTCCCCAACGAGCGCGACAACGCCTCGACGACCAAGGTCGAGGTCAACTTCCCGACCGACCACCCGCTGGCCTCCGTCATGCCGCAGGCCGTACCCGGCTGGGACATCGAGGTCACCAAGAGCAAGCTCGCCAAGCCGATGGAGATGCACGGCCAGAAGATCAACGAGGCCGTCTCCAAGGTCACCTGGACCGCCACCGGCGACAAGGACGGGCGTGGCATCCGCCCCGGCGACTTCCAGCAGTTCCCGCTCTCCATCGGCCAGCTCCCCGAGGACGCCGACCAGCTGGTGTTCAAGGCCATCCAGACGTACGACAACAAGGAAGTCGTCCGCTGGATCGAGGAGCAGAAGGCCGGCGCCGAGGAGCCCGAGAGCCCGGCGCCCGTCCTCGCACTGACCGCGCCGGCCACCGGCGAGCACGGCTCGGCCGCCGACGCCAAGGGCGCCGGCGCCGAGGCGGCGGACAAGCAGACGACGGCCGCCGCGGACACGTCCTCCAGCGACACCACGGCCCGCGTCCTCGGCATCGTCGGCATCGTCATCGGCGTGGCCGGGGTGGCCTTCGGTGTTCTCGCCGGCCGCCGACGCACCGCGTGAACCACAGCTCCACCCGTCCCACCGACCCTCAGGAACCAGTGCTCCATGCCTAAGAAAACGGTGCTGGCCGCGGCGTTCGTCGCCGCGGCCGCGCTCACCCTGTCCGCCTGCGGCAGCAGCGACGACAGCGCCAAGAAGCCCATCGCCGACGTATCGGTCGAGGCGAAGACCAAGGCGGCGACTGTCCTGGACCAGCCGTTCACCAAGCCGGATCTCGTCCTCACCGACACCCACGGCAAGAAGTACGACCTCCGGGAGCAGACCAAGGGCAAGCCGACCCTGATCTACTTCGGCTACACCAACTGCCCCGATGTCTGTCCGCTCATCATGAGCAACATCGCCATCGCCAAGAAGTCGCTGCCCAAGGCCGACCAGGAGAAGCTCCAGGTCGTCTTCGTGACCACGGACCCCGAGCGGGACACCCCGTCCTCGCTCGGCAGCTGGCTCAAGTCCCAGGACCCCTCCTTCATAGGCCTCACCGGCGACTTCCCGGCCATCCAGGCGGGCGCACGCCAGATCGGCATCGGCATCGACGCTCCGAAGAAGGAGAAGGACGGCACGGTCGTCTCGATGCACGGGTCCCAGGTCATCGCGTTCTCCCCGAAGACCGACAAGGGCTACCTCGTCTACAGCGAGGACACCTCCCCCGACGACTACACCAAGGACCTCCCCAAGATCCTCAAGGGGGAGAACCCGTGAACCGCCGCACCACCCTCGCCGGCGCCGTCGTCCTCACCGCGGGACTGACGCTGGCGGGTTGCTCGTCCTCGGACAGCAAGCCGGAGCTGAAGGTGACCGGCGCTTTCATGCCGCAGCCCGTCAGCGACATGGCGGCCGGGTTCCTCGTCGTCAAGAACAGCGGCGGGGCGTCCGACCGGCTCACCTCCGTCACCAGCACGCTCTCCGACGACGTCACGATCCACGAGACGAAGAACCAGACGATGCGCATGGTGACGTCCTTCGACGTGCCCGCGGGCGGCGAGCTGGATCTGCGGCGCGGTGGGAACCACATCATGTTCATGAAACTCAAGCAGCGGCCCAAGCAGGGCGAGAAGGTGTCCCTGGAGCTGCACTTCGAGAAGGCCGACCCGATAAAGGTCGACCTTCCCGTGAAGGAGACCACCTACAACCCGAAGAAGCAGTGAGGGACTGACTCGTCATGACAGCCACCGCCCCGCACTTCGGACCGCCCCCGCCCGCTCCCACGACACGCCGTCCACCCGCCGCGGCCGCGCTCCTCGCCGCCCTCGTCGGCCTGGTGTTCGGCGTGCTGCTGGGAGGCGCGGGCCCCGCGTCCGCGCATGCCGCACTGACCGGGAGCGATCCGCAGGACGGGGCGGTGGTCGCCACCGCCCCCAAGGAGGTCACGCTCACCTTCTCCGAGCAGGTCGCTCTCGGCGACGACTCCATCCGGATCCTGGACCCCGCCGGCAAACGCGCCGACACCGGCGCCGCACCGCGTGATCTGCAGAGCGGTTCCACCGTGAAGTACGGCGTATCGCTGCACTCCGGACTGCCCGACGGGACGTACACCGTCGCCTGGCAGGCCGTCTCGGCGGACAGTCACCCCGTGTCCGGCGCCTTCACCTTCTCCGTCGGTGCACCCTCGAAGACCGCCGTGGCGCTCCCGGAGGACCAGGCCGGCGGCGGCCTCGTCGGCACGCTGTACGACATCGCGCGCTACGCCGCGTACGCCGGTTTCATCCTGCTGGCCGGCGGCTCCGCCTTCGTACTGGCCTGCTGGCAGCGCGGTGCGGGAGCCCGTCCGCTCCAGCGCCTGGTGGCACGCGGCTGGATGACCCTCACCGTCGCCACCCTGGCCATGCTGCTCCTGCGCAACCCGTACACCGGATCCGGGAAGCTCGCGGACGCCTTCGATCTCGACGGGCTGAAGGCCGTGCTCGACACCAAGCCCGGCGCCGCACTGGTCTCCCGGCTGCTGCTGCTCGGCGCCTCCGCGCTCTTCGTCGCCGTGCTCTTCGGGGCCTACGCCAAGCGCGAGGACGAGCGCGAGAAGAGGGACCTCACCTTCGGACTGGCCATCGGCGGCACGGTGATCGCGGCCGGGATCGCCGGGACATGGGCGCTCGCCGAGCACGCCTCGACCGGGATCCAGCCCGGCATCGCCATGCCGGTCGACGTGCTCCACCTGCTGGCCGTCGCCGCCTGGCTCGGTGGTCTCACGGCCCTGCTGGTCGCCCTCTACCGGACCCCCGACATCGATGCGACGGCGGTGCGGCGCTTCTCCGGCATCGCGTTCGGCAGCGTGATCGTGCTCGCCGCGACCGGCGTCTACCAGTCCTGGCGCCAGGTCGGCACCTGGTCCGCGCTCACCGGCACCGGATACGGGCAGCTGCTGCTCGTGAAGGTGGGGCTGGTCGCCGTCCTGATCGTGATCGCCTGGTTCTCACGGCGCTGGACGGCTCGCCTGGTCACGGGCGGGGGCAGCGCGGCGACGGAGCCCGGGGACGAGGACGGAAAGCGGTCTTCCGCCAAGGCGCCCGAGAAGGCCGGGGACGACCCCGCGCGGGCGGCCCAACTCGCCCGGCAGCGGGCCGCCGTGGCCACCGCCGAGAAGAAGCGGATCCGCGACGCCGACCCCGACCGGTCCGGGCTGCGCCGGTCGGTGCTGGCCGAAGTGGGCGTCGCCGTGGCGCTGCTGGCGGTGACGACCGTACTGACCTCGACCGAGCCGGCGCGCACCGAGGAGGAAGCGGCCCGCGCGTCCACTGCGGTGGCCGCCCCCGCGAACGAAGGCCCGGTCAGCCTGAAGCTGCCCTTCGACACGGGCGGCGAGAAGGGGAAGGGAACGGTGCGGATGGAGATCACGCCCGCCCGTCCCGGCGCCAATGAACTCCACCTCTGGGTCGACGGTGCCGACGGAAAGGCCATGGACGTCCCCGAGGTGAAGGTCGCCTTCACCCTGGAGTCCAAGGACATCGGCCCGCTGCCCGTACTCCCCGCACGGCTGGCCGAGGGCCACTGGACCGCCGACGGCGTCCAGATCCCGATGGCGGGCAACTGGAAGGTCGCCGTGACCGTACGTACGTCGGACATCGATCAGACGACCATCGACAAGAACGTGAAGATCGGTTGAGCAGGATCGTGAGCGCAGACAACAGCAGCAAAGCATCCCGCGGCGGGGACGACGGTGTCCGCGGCAGCGCGGGCATCTCCCGGCGCCGGCTGATCGGCAGCGCGGGCGCGGCAGGTGCGACCGGGCTGGTGCTGGGCGCGGCGGGCGGCGCCACCGGCTACGCCGCGACCAGGCCCGTCGAGCCCACCGCACTGACCGCGGTCGGCTCCACCCGGGTGATGTTTCACGGGAAACATCAACCGGGGATCACCACTCCGCTTCAGGCACGCGGCCATCTCGTCGCCTTCGACCTGGTGCCCGGCGCCGGGCGCAAGGAGGCCATCGCCCTGATGCGCCGGTGGTCGGCCGCGGCCGGGCAGCTGATGGCCGGCGAGCCCGCCGGGAGCGGCGCGGCGGACGGACCGGACCACGACACCGGGATCGCGCTGGACGCCGGACCGTCCTCGCTGACCGTCACCTTCGGCTTCGGCCGGACCTTCTTCGAACGCACGGGCCTGACCGACCGCCGCCCGCCGGGGCTCGACCCGCTGCCGCCCTTCTCCTCCGACCACCTCGACGCCGAGCGCTCCAACGGTGACCTCTGGGTCCAGATCGGCGCGGACGACGCCCTCGTCGCCTTCCACGCACTGCGTGCCGTGCAGAAGGAGGCCGCCCCGGCGGCCAGGGTCCGCTGGCAGATGAACGGCTTCAACCGCGCCCCCGGCGCCACGGCCCAGCCGATGACCGCCCGCAATCTGATGGGCCAGGTCGACGGCACCAACAACCCGAAGCCGGCCGAGAGCGACTTCGAGCGACGCGTCTTCGTCCCGGGCGGAACCGAGGCGGCGTACGACTGGCTCGCGGGCGGCTCGTACGCGGTCGTGCGCCGGATCAGGATGCTGCTCGACGACTGGGAGAAGCTCCCGGTGGCACGGCAGGAGCAGGTCATAGGACGCCGGAAGAAGGACGGCGCACCGCTGAGCGGCGGCACCGAGACCACCGCGATGGACCTCGACCGGGCGGGCTCCGACGGCAAGCTCCTGATCCCGGATAACGCCCACGCCCGGATCTCGTCCCCCGAGAAGAACAGCGGTGCGGCCATGCTGCGGCGCCCCTTCTCGTACCACGACGGCATCTCGGCGGACGGCACCCCGGACGCCGGTCTGCTGTTCATCTGCTGGCAGGCGGATCCGCTGCGCGGGTTCGTTCCGGTGCAGCGGAAGCTGGACCGGGGCGACGCCCTGTCGCCGTTCATCCGGCACGAGGCGAGCGGCCTGTTCGCGGTACCGGGCGGCGCGTCGGACGGCGAGTACGTGGGGCAGCGGCTGCTGGAGTCCTGAGCCACCGGGGCGCATTAGGGTGACGGTATGTCCGCCACGCGCTACGCATATCTCGGCCCCGAAGGCACCTTCACCGAGGTCGCCCTCCGTACGCTCCCGGAAGCCGCCACCCGCGAACTCGTCCCGATGGTCTCCGTACCGGCGGCCCTGGACGCGGTACGCAGCGGGGCCGCCGCGGCGGCCCTCGTACCGATCGAGAACTCCGTCGAGGGCGGCATCACCGCGACGCTCGACGAGCTGACCACCGGCGAACCGCTGATGATCTACCGCGAGGTGCTGCTCTCCATCACCTTCGCGCTGCTGGTGCGGCCCGGCACGAAGCTGTCCGACATCAAGTCGGTCACCGCCCACCCGGCCGCGCAGCCGCAGGTGCGCAACTGGATGGCCGCCCATCTCCCGGACGCCGTGTGGGAGTCGGCGGCCTCCAACGCGGACGGGGCCCGGCTGGTCCAGGAAGGCCGGTACGACGCCGCCTTCGCAGGTGAGTTCGCGGCCGCCACCTACGGCCTCGAACCGCTGGTGACCGAGATCCATGACGCGGTGAACGCGCAGACCCGCTTCGTCCTGGTGGGCCGCCCGGCCCGGCCCGCGGCGCCGACGGGCGCGGACAAGACCTCGGTGGTGATCTGGCTGGGCGAGGACCACCCCGGTGCACTGCTCGAACTGCTCCAGGAGTTCGCCGTGCGCGGGGTGAACCTGATGCTGATCCAGTCGCGGCCGACGGGGGCCGGCATCGGGAACTACTGCTTCGCGGTGGACGCCGAGGGGCACATCGCGGACCGCCGGGTCGGCGAGGCGTTGATGGGGCTGAAGCGGATCTGCCCGAAGGTGCGGTTCCTGGGTTCCTACCCGCGGGCAGGGGTGGCGTTGCAGGACGTACGGCCGCTGCGCGCGGGCACGTCGGACACGGAGTTCACGGAGGCCTCCGACTGGCTGGCCAGGAACCTGGACGGCCGGGGCTGACGGACGGAGCCGGGGAGACCGGGCCCGCCGGAGGCTGACGAAGTCGGTCAGGAGCCGGGCCCGCCGGGAGTTTCCGGCCTCAGCGCACCCTCGCCGCTGGTCCTATCTCCCGATTTTCGGTATCCACAGAGTTATCCACAGGGATGGTTCTCGACCTGGGGACAAGTCGACACCCTCATGCGACATGGTCGACATATTGCTCCAGTCGGCCCAGATGCATCCACAGGCCGACAGGCCACCCGGGCCGGCCCGTCTCACTCCAATTCCATTGATCAACTCTTTAGGACGGTAAATTCCCACCCGAACGAGCGTCTGAAGCGGGTTTGAACCGGAAATCCGCGAGCCATCGGACGACTTCCGGAATGACCTCTTCCGGCATCCACAGGCCTTCCTCACAGCCTGTGGATAACTTTCGGAAGTCCGGGAGCCTGTGGACAAGTAACGGCCAACTGCCGCCCGAGGCACGGGGGATGCGTCAAGACGAGTGAAGCCATCTGCCCCATTTAGGCGAGTAGGCTCTTTTTATTGACGATCGAGATCCACCCCGGCCGCACAATCTCCCCCAGCATTACCAATTCAGGCAATTAGGGCAAAGTGACACGCTCGGCAATATCGGTTCGAGCGGAGTAAGTGCACACCGGTAGCCTGGAGGGGTGATTGACCTTCGCCTGCTCCGTGAGGACCCCGACCGTGTTCGCGCCTCCCAGCGCGCCCGTGGAGAGGACGTCGAGCTCGTCGACGCCCTTCTCTCCGCCGACGAGCGGCGCAGGTCGTCCGGTGTCCGCTTCGACGAACTCCGCTCCGAGCAGAAAGCGCTCGGCAAACTCATCCCCAAGGCCTCGCCCGACGAGCGCGCGGAGCTGCTCAAGCGGGCCGAGCAGCTGAAGGCCGACGTCAAGGCCGCCGACGCCGCGCAGGACGAGGCCGACGCCGAGGCCAAGAGCCTGATGCTCCGGATCGGCAACATCGTCCACGAGGACGTGCCGGTCGGCGGCGAGGAGGACTTCGTCGTCCTGGAGACGCACGGCACGATCCGTGACTTCGGGGCCGAGGGCTTCGAGCCCAAGGACCACCTGGAGCTCGGCGAAAAGCTCGGCGCCATCGACATGGAGCGCGGCGCCAAGGTCTCCGGCTCGCGCTTCTACTACCTGACGGGCGTCGGCGCGCTGCTGGAGCTGGCCCTGGTCAACGCGGCGATCGCCCAGGCCACCGAGGCCGGTTTCATCCCGATGCTGACGCCGGCGCTGGTCCGCCCGCGCGCGATGGAGGGCACCGGATTCCTCGGCCAGGCCGCGGAGAACGTGTACCACCTGGAGAAGGACGACTACTACCTGGTCGGCACCTCCGAGGTCCCGCTCGCCGCGTACCACATGGACGAGATCATCGACGCCGAGAAGCTGCCGCTGCGCTACGCGGGCTTCTCGCCCTGCTACCGCCGCGAGGCCGGTACGTACGGCAAGGACACCCGGGGCATCTTCCGGGTGCACCAGTTCGACAAGGTCGAGATGTTCTCGTACGTCGACCCGGCGGACGCCGAGGCGGAGCACCGCAGGCTCCTCGACTGGGAGAAGCAGTGGCTCACCGCTCTTGAGCTGCCGTTCCAGGTGATCGATGTCGCCACCGGCGACCTGGGCGCATCGGCCTCCCGGAAGTTCGACTGCGAGGCGTGGATCCCGACGCAGGGCAAGTACCGCGAGCTGACGTCCGCGTCGAACTGCAACAGCTTCCAGGCCCGCCGCCTGTCCGTCCGGATGCGTGACACCCGCGACGGCAAGAAGGTCCTCCAGCCGCTGTCGACGCTGAACGGCACGCTCTGCGCCGTACCGCGCACGATCGTGGCGATTCTGGAGAACCACCAGCTGGCCGACGGTTCGGTGCGGGTGCCCGAGGTGCTCCGGCCTTATCTGGGCGGGCGCGAGGTTCTGGAGCCGGTCGCCAAGTGACCTTTCCGTACAGGCTCGTCGCGACCGATCTCGACGGCACGCTGCTGCGTGGCGACGAGACGGTCTCCGAGCGCACCCGTGAGGCACTGGCCGGGGTCACCGCGGCCGGTGCCGCGCACATCATCGTCACCGGCCGGTCGGTCCCCTGGACCCGCCACATCCTGGACGACCTCGGCTACGAGGGGCTCGCCGTGTGCGGCCAGGGAGCGCAGGTCTACCACGCGGGCGAGCGCAAGCTGCTGACCTCGCTGACGCTGGACCGGCAGCTGGCCGGTCTCGCGCTGTCCAAGGTCGAGGCCGAGGTGGGTCCGCTGGCCGTGGCGGCGAGCCGCGACGGGCTCGACGGCGAGGTGATGGTCGGCCCCGGCTACCGGGTACAGGAAGGTCCGCTTCCGTACGTCTTCGTGGAGGACCCGGCCGAGCTGTGGTCCGCGCCCCTGAACAAGGTCTACCTCCAGCATCCCGACCTGGACGACGACGCACTGGCGAAGGCCGCACGCGCTGCCGTCGGCAATCTCGTGGACGTGGTCATGGCCGGTCCGGGAGTGGTGGAGATCCTGCCGCTGGGGCTGAGCAAGGCGACCGGGCTCTCGCTGGCCGCTCGCCGGCTGGGCATGAAGGCCGCGGACACCCTGGCCTTCGGCGACATGCCGAACGACATTCCGATGTTCGCCTGGGCGCGGCGGGGCGTGGCGATGGCCAACGCGCACGAGGACCTGAAGGCCGTGGCCCAGGAGATCACCGCGTCCAACGAGGACGACGGCATCGCTGTCGTGCTGGAGCGGCTGCTCCAGTCGTAGGAGTGCGGACACGGGGTCGCGTGCCGGTGCGCGGCCCTGGTGCTGCGGAGGATGCGCGGATCGAACGCGCGCGGGGTCAACGGCCCCGACGACGGCTTAGCAAGCCGCTGCCTTACCACTCGGCCAATCCTCCGGGTGGGCGGCCGCGCGATGCGCTGGGAAGCCGCCCCGGGCGTTCTGCTCCGAGCGGCACGGTGGAGTCGTCGGTGACTACTCCGGCGCCTGCTCGGGTCCGCCCTGCGGGGAACTCGACGGACTCGGACTCCTGGTCATCGTCGCGCTCCTCTCCCGGTCGGTGGCGTGCCTGTCGGCATGTGCTGTTCCTGTCGGCGTGCGCCGCACCGACCACTGTGCCGGGGGCGGCCCTTCGGCGCCACCCGTTTTCCGGGCGGTGCCGAAGGGCCGCGAACTCCTGCGGGATCAGCGCTGCCTGGTGTTGCGGCGGCTCAGATCCTTCAGTGTGCGGGCGAGTTCATCCATCCTGCCGTCGATACGGACGATGTCCTCGGACATGTGGCCCAGCCGCACGCTCATGGCTCCGACGACCTGATGCGTGACGTCCAGCCTCCGGTCGAGGCTGTCGAGCCGGTGCGACATCCGGTTGAGGACGGGGCCGAGCTCCTGGAGCGCGGCACCCACTCCGGCCAGGCAGCTCTCCACCCGGGTGACGCGGTGTTCGAGCGAGGCGTAGCCCGCGCGCAGGTCCTGCTCGGCGTCGAGCAGATAGGTACGGACGCATCGGGCGATGTCGCTGTCGCGAAGGAGCATCGCGATGTCGAGGACGGTCCTGCGGGTGTAGACCCTGAGCTGCGTCGCCGCCTGTGGATAACTTTCCGGCACCTCCCCTGCCCATAGCGACATCATGTCGCTATGGAAGGAGCGCAGGTCAACGCCGCGAAGAACGCGCATTCCGTTCTCCATCAGCTCGTCCTGATGGCGGTCGGTGAGCCTTCTGACGGCGACTGTGGATACTTCGAAGTACCGGGCCACATCCTCTGTGCGAAGGTGAATCCCGTCCGGGAGCATGACAAGGCTCTTGACCTTGTCGAGGACATCGACGCGCCCCATCTGCTCCAGGCGCAGCGCGCGCGATTCGAGCAGGGCGACTTCTGTGGGCATGGGCATGCCTTCCGATCGTGAACCGACGACGGGCAGCCCTGTCCCGGGCTGGAGGGGCGGAGGACGCTCACGGTTGCCACTCACTCAATGACCGACCCGGCGGGTACTCCCTCGCCGGCATCGGCAATCCCTGTTTCACGAAAGCCACGACGCCACAGATCCCAGTTGCCTCCACGCACCTTGCTCAACGAACCGATAACCGTACAGTTACGCGTACGACTGTCCGAAATGCGTCAACCCCCGTCCGAAGGACGAGGGTTGACGGGTACCGGAGCGGTCAGGAACGAACCGCTCGGGGGAAGCGGCCGGGAGGCGGGCCTCCGGTCACTCGTCGCCGGCCAGCTTCAGCGTGCGCAGCTTCTGGCCCGCGTACCAGGTCGCCACCACCGTGACCGCCGCCAGCAGGACCGTCGCGGTCGGCAGCCCGACGTCGGAGGTGATCGCGCCCGACCCGCCGACCTTCTCGGCGACCGCGAGGGACCACTGCTGGACGCTGAGCGTGCGCGCCCCGGGCACCAGGGTGCCGAACAGGGCCTCCCACACCAGCGCGTAGACGAGGCCGAAGACGACCGCGTGCCGGCTGACGGTGCCCAGCAGCAGGAACAGCGCGCTGTACGCGATCGAGGCGACCAGTGCCGCGATGGTGTAGGCCACCGCGATCTGCTGGCCGTTGCCGTTGAGGATCAGGCCCGCGATCAACGTGGGCAGCGCGGAGAAGACCATCGTCACGGCGATGGCGACGATCAGCTTGGTGAAGATGATCGTCGGCCGCTTCACCGGCTTGGCCAGCAGATAGACGATCGAGCCGTCGTCGATCTCGGGACCGATCGCCCCGGTTCCGGCGATCACTCCGATCAGCGGCACCATCGTGGCGATGGCGAAGCCGCCCAGCACGTCCGAGGCCACCTGGTCGTCGGACCCGGTGAGCACCCGTACCGCGAAGGCGATGACCACCAGCAGTGCGGGCAGGGCGAACAGGATGGCGGCCCGGCGCCGGCCGAGCAGGGCCCGGTAGGTGAGCCGGGCGACTGTGGGGTCGTACATGACGCTTCACAGCTCCTTTCAGGCCACTACTCAGGCCGCTACGAGATAGGAAAAGACCGATTCGAGGGACTCGTCGGACGGCGAAACGGTCAGAAGACGAATTCCGTGTTCCCGTGCGACCTTCGGCAGCAGCTCGGTGAAGCGTCCGAAGTCGACCGCCTGGATCCGCAGGGCCTGTTCGCCCAGGTCCACCTCGATGCCGGCCGTCGACGGGTCGGCGATCAGCGCGGCGGCGAGGGCGCGGTCGTCGCTGGAACGTACGAGATAGCGGTGCGGGCGGTCCGTCATCAGCCGGCGGATCCTGCGGAAGTCGCCGGACGCCGCGTGCCGTCCCGCCACGATCACCTCGATGTGGGAGGCGAGCTGCTCGACCTCTTCGAGGATGTGGGAGGAGAAGAGCACCGTACGGCCCTGCTCCCCCATCTGCCGCAGCAGTTCCATCAGCTGCATCCGCTGGCGCGGGTCCATGCCGTTGAACGGCTCGTCGAGCAGCAGCACCGACGGTTCGTGGACCAGCGCGGACGCCATCTTCACGCGCTGGCGCATGCCCTTGCTGTACGTCGAGATCTTGCGGTCCTGCGCGTACTCCATCTCGACCGTGGCCAGCGCCTTCCGCGCCTCCGCCTCGCCGAGTCCCTGGAGTTCGGCGTTGGCGACGACGAACTCGTAGCCGGTCAGGAAGTCGTACATCGCCTCCCGCTCCGGCACGATCCCGATCTCCCTGTACACGGCTTCGTTGCGCCAGATCGCCCGGCCGTCCAGCGTGACCGCGCCCGTCGACGGGGCGAGGAAGCCGGCCATCATGTTGATCAGCGTGGACTTTCCCGCACCGTTGGGGCCGAGCAGACCGGTGACACCCGGGCCCACCGTCATGCTCACGTCGTTGACGGCGACCACATTGCCGAACCAGCGCGAGGTGTGGTCGATCTCGATGGTGGTCACAGCCCGACCCTCCGGTAGCGGCGCATCAGTACGGCGTACGAGCCGGCGACGAGCGCGAGAACAACGATCAGATAGACCAGTCCGGCCCCGGCTCCCGGGCCTTCCCCTCCGGGGAAGGCCGAACTGGCCCCGAGGAACGCGGTCTGCACTCCGTCGATCAGCGTGATGGGGGAGAAGAGCCCCAGCCACTCGATGGCCCCGGAGGAGCCCGTCTGCCAGGCGATGGCCTGGACCGTGGAGACCGCGCCGTAGGTGATGGTCAGTACGGCGATCACCGCGGCGACGCCGAAGCCGCGGCGCGGTGTCAGCGCGGCCATCACCAGACCGAGTGCGGCGAAGAGCACCGAGAGCAGTGCCACCGATACCAGCCCCTGTCCGAATCCCTTGGTCTGGTCGGCGAAGTCGAACTTCCCGAGCAGCGCGCCCACATAGAGGATGAGGAGCGGTGTGCCGGTGAGAATGAAGAGCGCAGACGCCATGGCGGCCAGCTTGGCCAGGACGTAGTCGACCCGTTCGATCGGCCGCGAGAAGTACAGCGGCACACTCTTGAACCGCAGGTCCCTGGAGACCGACTGCGGTGCCTGTGCGGCGAGGAAGAGGCCGATCAGGGCCTGGAGATAGATCGCGAACGAGGTGTACTTGATCGGCAGGGCCGTCGTTCCGGGAGCGGCGATGGCGACGGCGACGATGATCGCCGCGACCATGCACATCACGCCGGAGAGCAGCATCGGCAGCACCTTGGACTTGGCGGAACGGCCGAGTCCGAACGCACCTCGCAGGGACTGCGAGTAGAGCGAGCGCCGCGCGTAGCCGCGGCCCAGCCGCGGGCCGTCGTAGGAGCGGTACCCGATGTTGTGGATGCGGGAGGTCTCGCTCCCGGCCACGGTCCCGGTCTCGGTACTCATCACGACCGCTCCCCTTCTGCTGTACTGCGTTCTGCGGACGCGGACGCGGGCACGGACGCGGGCGCGTTGTGCGCCACGGCTGCGGACGCAGGCACCCCGTCGGTACGGAAGACCTCGGCGATGTGGTGGCGCCGCTGTTCCATCCGTACGAGGCCCAGTCCGAGCCCCGCGACACTGTCGCGCACGATGTCGTACGTCTCCTCGCCGGTCGCCTCGACCAGCAGGATGTGGCCCGCGCCGGGCAGCCCCTGTGCGTCGAGCCCGTCCTGGCCGATGAACGTCACGCCGGCCCGGGTGAGGACCTGGCGCAGCGCGTCGGTGCCGTCCGGGTGGGTGTCGGTGTCGGTGACCTCGACCGCCAGGGTCGCGGTGGTCTGGGTGAAGTCGCTGGTGGAGCTGGAGCGCAGGAGTGTGCCGCCGTCGATGACGACGACATGGTCGCAGGTGCGCTCCAGCTCGCCCAGGAGGTGCGAGGTGACCAGGACCGAGATGCCGAAGTCGGTGTGGACGCGGCGGATCAGTCCGAGCATCTCGTCGCGGCCGACCGGGTCGAGGCCGTTGGTCGGCTCGTCGAGCAGGACCAGTTGCGGGTCGTGGACCAGCGCCTGCGCCAGCTTCACGCGCTGCTTCATGCCGGTCGAATATCCGCCGATGGGGCGGTAGCGCTCCTCGTAGAGGCCCACGTGCCGGAGCGTGTCGGCGGTGCGTTCGCGCGCCGCCGTCGGAGGCAGTCCGGACATCCGCGCCATGTGGACGACGAACTCGGTGGCCGAGACGTCCGGCGGCAGGCAGTCGTGCTCGGGCATGTAGCCGACCCGTTCCCGGATGGCGGCACCACTGGTGGCGACGTCGAGCCCGAGCACGGCGGCCCGGCCTTCGGTGGCGGGGGACAGACCCAGCAGGATCTTGATCAATGTGGACTTGCCGGCTCCGTTGGAACCCACCAGGCCGGTCACACCGGGGCCGATGTCCAAGGAGAGCCGGTCAAGTGCGGTCACCCGGGGGAACCGCTTGCTCAGGCTTTCGGTCGCGATCACAGTCACAGTCCGAAGGTAGTGGCGCGGGCCACATCAGTCGTCAGCCCTGGCGGCTGGATCGGCCTCCGACTCCAGATGTACGGACCCGTAGGGGGCCACCACGGGGTATGACATCCGCGACCGGCAAGGGGTCCGGCCGGGTTGTCCACAGGTCTCCGCACACCTCTTGACGTAGCCGTCGGACATTGTCACATTCATCAGTGTCACGTTACGGGCACGTACCGCACACGGCAGGGAACGGACGGTGGCATGGCTTCGGCGGTGAAGGACGAAAGGGCCCCGGATCTGCGGGGGTTCAGAGAAGTGCAGAGCCTCGCCTACGCCTGCGCGGAGGCGGTCGCGGGCCGGCTCCGGCCAGGGGTGACCGAGCGCGAGGCGGCCCGTATGCAGCGCGACTGGCTGCGTGAGCGCGGGGTGCGGGACTGGTTCCACCTCCCCTTCGCCTGGTTCGGGGACCGCACGGCATTCGCCGGCTTCAGGATTCCCCTGCAGTTCTTCCCGACCAACCGGAAGCTGGAGCCGGGGATGCCCTTCGTCCTCGACATGGCTCCGGTGTACAAGGGCTTCACGGCCGACATCGGCTACTCCGGCTGCCTGGGGCTCAACCCCCTGCACGACAAGCTGCTGGCCGACCTGGAGGCCCACCGCGAGCTGATACTGCGCGAGGTGCGCGAGCGGCGTTCCCTGCGCGAGATATACGAGGACGTCGACCGCCTGATGATCAGGCAGGGCTACGCCAACAGGCATCGCGCCTATCCCTTCGGTGTCATCGCCCACAAGGTCGACCGCGTTGCCGAACGCCGTTGGTCCCCCCACGTGTTCGGCTTCGGCACCCAGTCCCTCAAGGGGCTGATGAGCGACGCGCTGCACGGGCACCGGGACGGCTGGTCGCCGCTGTGGAGTCCGTACCGCTTCTCCGACCATCCGCCGCAGCCCGGCCTGTGGGCGGTCGAGCCGCATCTCGGATTCCGGGGAACGGGGGCCAAGTTCGAGGAGATCCTGGTGGTCACCGACTCCAAGGACCCCGAAGAGAGCGCCTTCTGGCTGGACGACGATCTGCCGCATGTGCGGCGCTGGGCCGAGGAAAGGGTGGCGGCATGAGTCTGCTGGATCTGCCGGGGGCGCGCGAGCGCCGGGTGCGTACGGGCGGAATCGAGCTGTGCGTCGCCGAGTTGGGCGAGGAGGGACGGCCGACGGTCGTCCTGGTGCACGGCTATCCGGACAGCAAGGAAGTCTGGACGGAGGTGGCGAGCCGACTGGCCGACCAGTGGCACGTCGTGCTGTACGACGTGCGCGGTCACGGCCGGTCCACGGCCCCGAAGCCGTTGCGCGGCGGCTTCACCCTGGAGAAGCTCACCGATGACTTCCTGGCCGTCGTCGACGCGGTGAGCCCGGACCGGCCGGTGCATCTCGTGGGGCACGACTGGGGTTCGGTGCAGTCCTGGGAGTTCGTCACGGTCAAGCGGACCGAGGGGCGGATCGCCTCGTTCACCTCGATGTCCGGCCCCTCGCTGGATCACTTCGGGCACTGGATCAAGCAGCGGATGACCCGGCCCACCCCGCGCCGGGTCGGCCAGCTGCTCGGCCAGGGCGCCAAGTCCTGGTACGTCTACATGCTGCATACGCCGGTCCTGCCCGAGCTCGCCTGGCGCGGCCCGCTGGGCAAGCGGTGGCCGCGGATGCTCCAGCGACTGGAGAAGGTACCGGCGGGCGACTACCCGACATCCTCGCTGCCCGACGACGCGGCGCACGGCGCCTGGCTCTACCGCGACAACGTCCGCGCCCGGCTGAGCCGGCCGCGGACCGACGCCTACGCGCATGTGCCGGTCCAGCTGATCACGCCGACCGGTGACATCTTCCTCTCGGAGAAGCTGTACGACCAGCTGGAGCTGTGGGCACCGCAGCTGGTACGCCGGTCACTGGACGGCAAGCACTGGGTGCCGCGCACCAGGCCGGACCAGCTCGCCGCCTGGATCGGCGAGTTCGTCGCCGCGAACGAGGCCGCGAGGGAGAACGGCGGCCCGGTGCAGGACACCGCCCCGACCGGGGCGTACGCGGACAGGTTCGGCGGGCGGCTGGTCCTGGTGACAGGCGCGGCAGGAGGCATCGGCCGGGCCACCGCCTTCGCGTTCGCCGAGGCGGGTGCCCGGGTGGTGGCCGTGGACCGGGACGCGGAGGGAGCGGCCAGGACGGCCGAGATGGCCCGGCTGATCGGCTCCCCGGCCGCCTGGGGCGAAGCGGTCGACGTCAGCGACGAACAGGCGATGGAGAAGCTCGCCGAGAAGGTCGCCGCCGAGTACGGAATCGTCGACGTCCTGGTCAACAACGCCGGGATCGGCCTGTCCGGCTCCTTCCTGGACACCACGAGCGAGGACTGGAAGAACGTCCTCGACGTCAATCTGTGGGGGGTCATCCACGGCTGCCGGATCTTCGGCAGGCAGATGGCCGAGCGCGGCCAGGGCGGCCATATCGTCAACACGGCTTCCGCCGCGGCCTATCAGCCGTCCCGGGCGCTGCCCGCGTACAGCACCTCCAAGGCGGCCGTGCTGATGCTCAGCGAATGTCTGCGGGCCGAGCTCGCCGAGCGGTCGATCGGGGTCAGCGCCATCTGCCCTGGCATCGTCAACACGAACATCACCGCGACGACGCGCTTCGCCGGTGCCGACGCCGCGGAGGAGAAGCGCCTGCGGAAGCGGACCAGCCGGCTGTACGGCCTGCGCAATTACCCCCCGGAGCGGGTCGCCGACGCGATCCTCAAGGCGGTGGTGCGCAACCAGGCCGTGGTGCCGGTGACCCCGGAGGCCCGCGGTGCCCGGCTGCTGTCCCGGTTCAGCCCCGGTGCGCTGCGCGGGATCGCCCGGCTGAAGCCGCCGCTGTGAGCGGCCCCGGGCGGTCGTCGGCGGCGGACCGGCAGGCCGCCGCCGAGTACCGGATCGAGGACCTGGCGCACGCGAGCGGGGCCACGGTCCGCACGATCCGCGCCTACCAGGACCGCGGCCTGCTGCCGACACCGGAGCGGCGCGGCCGGGCCAATGTGTACCGGGACACCCATCTCGCCCGGCTCCGGCAGATCGCCGATCTGCTGGACCGCGGTTACACCCTGGCCAGCATCAAGGAGCTCCTGGACGCCTGGGACACCGGCCGTGGGCTGGGCGGGGTGCTCGGGCTGGTCGCCGAGGTGCACGGCCCCTGGACGGACGAACAGGCCGACCGGATCACCCGGGACGAGCTGGATCTGAAGTTCGGCGGTACCTCGGACGACGAGGCGGTCGCCGAGGCGGTGGAGCTCGGTGTGCTCGAACCGGTCCCGGGCAGGGACGGGGAGTTCCTGGTACCGAGCCCCCAGGAGCTGGCCGTGGCGGTCGAGTTGCATGCGGCGGGTGTACCGCTGGGCGCAATCTCCGCTCATCTGCGGGAACTTCGCGGCCAGGTCGAGCAGATAGCCTCGCGCTTCCTGGAGTTCACCACCGAACACGTCTTCGCGCGCTATCTGGGCCATCGGCCGCCGACCGAATCGGACGCGGCCGAGGCAGCCGCCATGGTGCGCAGGCTGCGTCCGCTCGCCCAGCAGACCGTGGATGCCGAACTGGCCCGCGCGATGCGGACGTTCGCCACTCTCCACCTGCATCACCACCTCGGCGCCGACACCCCGTTCAGTGCGGATTCCCCGACACCCGCGTCCCAGAGGGTAGAACTCCCGCCGGAGACGATCCGGGCCGTTCAACAGCTGGTTGGCTCGGAGAACGTCTCGGCGTTCGTCGCGGCGGCGGCGGAACGTGAGGTACAGGCAAGGGCATTGGACTCACTCGTGTCATCTAGTATAAAACTGGGGCAAGTTGATCAAATCGGTTGATTTTGCGCTGACTTGTCCACAGAAACGCCAATTAGCTTGTGGATAAGTCAAACTGACTGTGGATCAAACCTGTGGACGAAAATTACTTCGACACATCGTGAGCAAAACCCGGATGCACCGGGGAGGTCCTCGCGGGCACCCTGGCCAGATGGATGAAAGACGCACCGTCAAGGTGTCCAAGTACCTCTCGAAACACCTGCGCCATCAGCCGGAACGGATCGGCATCACGCTCGATGCCAACGGCTGGGTGCCGATCGACACGCTGCTGCGCGCCACGGCCCGTAACAACTTCCCCCTCACCCGGGCCGAGCTCGACCATGTCGTCGCCGTCAACGACAAGCAGCGCTTCGCCGTCGAGAACGACCGGATCCGCGCGAGCCAGGGCCATACGGTCCCGGTGGACCTCGCCCTGCCGCCGTCCGAACCGCCCGCGTACCTCTACCACGGCACGGTGGGACACGCGCTGGACTCGATCCGGGGCGAGGGCCTGCGGCCCATGAACCGCACGCACGTCCACCTCTCGCCCGACCGCGAAACGGCGACCAGGGTCGGCGCCCGGCGCGGCCGCCCCGTCGTCCTGTCCGTGGACGCGGGCGCGATGCACCGCGCGGGCCACATCTTCTACGTCAGCGCCAACGGCGTCTGGCTCACCGCCGCCGTGCCACCCGAGTTCCTGCGTTTCCGCGACTGACCGGCGACCCCTGCCCGGAACCCTGCCCGGGCCCCGTGCCGCGCCCTGTCGCGCGCCCGTGCCCTGCTCCACCGGAAAATCGCACACACGCACGGACCGACCCAGGTGCTTTCCGGCCCCGTATGGTCGTATCCATGCGTCTGAGCACTGTGATTCTGCCGATCCACCGCTGGAGCGAGGGCCAGAAGCTCTGGCAGCGCGCCGAGGAACTGGGGTTCCACGCCGCGTACACCTACGACCACCTCGCCTGGCGGACCTTCCGCGACGGCCCCTGGTTCGGCGCCCTGCCGACCCTCGCCGCCGCCGCCACGGCGACCGAGCGCCTCCGCCTGGGCACCCTCGTCACCTCCCCCAACTTCCGGCACCCCGTCACGCTCGCCAAGGAACTCATCACGCTCGACGACGTCTCCGGCGGGCGCCTCACCCTCGGTATCGGCGCCGGCGGCAACGGTTTCGACGCCACGACCCTGCGCCGCCGCGACGAGGAGCCGTGGACGCCGCGCGAGCGGGCCGACCACTTCGACGAGTTCGTACCGCTGCTCGACCGGCTGCTCCGTGAGCCCTCGGTGACGTACGAGGGCACGTTCTACTCGGCGCACGAGGCCCGGAACATCCCCGGCTGCGTGCAGCGGCCCCGGCTGCCGTTCGCGGTGGCGGCGACCGGCCCGCGCGGGATGAAGCTCGCCGCCCGGTACGGCCAGGCCTGGGTCACCACGGGCGACCCGAAGCTGTACGAGACGGGGACCCCTGCGCAGTCCGTGGAGGCCATCCGGGGCCAGCTCGCCAAGCTGGACAATGCCTGCGAGTCCATCGGCCGGGATGCCACCGAGCTGGACAAGATCCTTCTCACCGGCTTCACCCCGGACCGCCCGCTGCAGTCCTTCGACGCCTTCGTCGACTTCGCCGGCACCCACTTCGCGCTCGGCTTCACCGAGATCGTCATCCACCTGCCGATCCCCGACTCCGACTTCGCGGCGGACGAGAAGGTCTTCGAGCGCATCGCCACCGAGGGTCTGGCCCAGCTCGGACGCTGACCAACCCGCCCCGGGAACCGCTGGCATATGCACCAGGCATGTTCGCCTGGTCAGGGGCGTGCATCCTCAGATGTGCGCCCCTCCGCACGCCCGTGCACCCTCGTGCGCGAGAATGGGCGGGTGACCTCAGCTATCGACTCGCCTTCGCCTGCCGCAATCCGGCTGATCGCCACCGACCTGGACGGCACCCTGCTCCGTGACGACAAGACGGTCTCCGACCGTACGGTCGCCGCGCTGGCCGCTGCTGAGGAGGCCGGTATCGAGGTCTTCTTCGTCACCGGACGCCCGGCACGCTGGATGGATGTCGTCAGCGACCATGTGCACGGCCACGGCCTGGCGATCTGCGCCAACGGCGCGGCGGTCGCTGACCTGCATGCCGGCGGCGAGCTGGTCGAGGTCCGGCCGCTGGAGCGCCCCATCGCCCTCGATGTGGTCCACTCGCTGCGCGCCGCCGCCCCCGGCACCACCTTCGCCGTCGAGCTGGCCACCGGCATCCACTACGAACCGGATTACCCGCCGTTCCACCTGGACCCGTGCGCCTCGGTCGCCGCAGCCGAGAAGCTGCTGCACGAGGAGGCGCCCGGCACCGGCGTCCCGGTGCTCAAGGTCCTCGCCCACCACGCCGAACTGACCCCGGACGACTTCCTCGAACTGGCCCGTACGACGGTCGCGGACCGGGCCTCCATCACCCGGTCCAGCCCCACGGCCCTGCTGGAGATCAGCGGTCCCGGGGTCTCCAAGGCCAGCACGCTGGAGCTCTGCTGCGCCGAGCGCGGCATCTCGCCCGCCGAGGTCGTCGCCTTCGGGGACATGCCCAACGACGTGGAGATGCTGAGCTGGGCGGGCACCTCGTACGCGATGGGCAACGCCCACCCGGCCGCGCTCGCCGCCGCCACCGGCCGGACCGGCACCAACGGCGAGGACGGCGTCGCGGTCGTCATCGAGCGGATCATCGCCGCGCGCCTGGCGTCCGGCGCCGGGCGCTGAGCCACTCCGGAGAAGGACAGCCGCCCGGCCCGTCTCCCCGGCCACCCTCAGAGGGGCGCCTCCCACACCACCGTCGTACCGCCTCCGTCCTCCCCGATCCCGGGGCCGAACCAGCTCGCGCCGCCGAGCGACTCCGCCCGGCGCGCCAGGTTCCGCAGCCCGCTGCGCCGGCCGCCCTCCGGGATGCCCACCCCGTCGTCGGCGACCGACAGCCGCACCGCGTCCCGCCCGTCGGGCAGGGTGACGGTCGCGTCGACGACCACGTCGATCAGCGACGCCTCGGCGTGCCGGAAGGCATTGGACAGCGCCTCCCGCAGCGCCGCGATCAGGTTCTTGCCGGTCAGCTCGCCGACCAGTGAGTCGACCGGGCCGAGGAAGCGGTGCGAGGGCTTGAAGCCCAGCGGGACCGCCGCCATGTTGATCTCGCGCAGGACGCGGGTGCGGAGCCCCGACGGCGCCTCGGCGGGTTCCTGCTGCAACGCGAAGATGGCGGTCCGGATCTCCTGGATGGTCACGTCCAGTTCGTCGACCGCCCGGCCCACCCCGGTCTGCACCTCGGGCACCACCGACCGGCGCTGGGCGCTTTCCAGCATCATCCCGGTGGCGAACAGCCGCTGGATGACCAAGTCGTGCAGATCGCGGGCGATCCGGTCCCGGTCCTCGTAGACCGCGAGCCGCTCCCGGTCCCGCTGTGCCTCGGCCATCATCAGCGCGAGGGCGGCCTGCGCGGCGAACTGGGTGGCGAGGGTCCGCTCCGCCTCCGTGAACGGTCTGCCGCCCCGGCCGCGGGGGGTGGCGAGCGCGCCGAGCACCCGCCCGCCGCTGTGCAGGGGCAGCAGCATGCTCGGTCCGTACCGATGGGCCAGACCGGTGACCATGCGGGGGTCGTTGGCCGAATCGTCCACGAAGACCGCATCGCCGCCCAGCAGCTTCGCCGCCACCGAGCTGTCGGGCCCGATGATCACCCCGAGCAAGGAGGAGGGGTCGTCCGCGGAGACGGCGACGATCTCCAGCCCGCCGTCCTCGGCGGGCAGCAGCACGATCCCGGCGGCGGCGTCGGCGAGCCGCCGGGCCTGTTCGGCGACGACGGAGAGCGCGTCGTCGGCGTCCCCGCCGGAGAGCAGGGCGGTCGTCACGGCCACCGATCCGTCGATCCACCGCTCTCGCTGGCGCGCCGCCTCGTACAGCCGGGCGTTGCCGATGGCGATCCCGGCCTCCGTGGCGAGCACCCGCACCATGTGCAGGTCGTAGTCGTTGAACTCGCCGCCCGCCTTCTCGGCGAGGTAGAGGTTTCCGAAGATCTCTCCTTGTACGCGGATCGGGACGCCGAGAAAGGTCCGCATCGGGGGGTGGCCGGGCGGGAAGCCGGCGAACCTCGGATCGGCCGTCAGATCGGCGAGCCGCACCGGGACCGGGTCATGGATCAGCGCGCCCAGCAGCCCCCGGTGCCCGTCGGGGCGGTGGCCGATCTCCTCCGCCACCTCGTCCGGCACCCCGTACGTGACGAAGTCGGAGAGCCCCTCGCCCTCCTCGTCGACGACGCCGATGGCGGCGTAGCGGGAGTGGGTGAGCTCGGCGGCCGTCTCACAGATCCGGTCGAGGGTGGAGTGCAGTTCCAGGCCCGCGCCGACGGAGCGCATGGCCTCCAGCAGCTGCGGGATGCGAGCGGTGATCTCGGTGGACAGGCCCTGCAGGCTGCGGGTCGCCTGGGTGGCGGCTTCGAGTGAGTCCTTCGGGTCCTGCTCCGGCATACCCCGAGAGTAGTTAGTCCGGATTAGGGAGGAAAGTCGGCTGCTGTGCCGCCCGTCACGACCTCGACGACAGCCGCGCCACCCGGCTCACCCCGACGACAGCCGCGCCACCCGGCTCACCCCCACGCGCCCACGGCTTCCTCCGGCACCCGCGCGATCTCCCGCGCACCCATCGCTCCGCCGGGCAGCCGCCCGGTCTCCCGCTCGCGCTCCAGCATCCGTCGCAAGGGGCCTTCCACGGCGGCGAGATCGGCGTACGGGCCGCGCTGCACGATCCGGCCGGCGTCCAGCACCAGCACCTCGTCGACGGCTTCGAGCCCTTCCAGACGGTGGGTGATCAGCACGGTCGTGCGCCCCTCGGTGGCGGCCAGCAGATCCGCCGTCAGGGCGTCCGCGGTCGCCAGGTCGAGATGCTCGGCGGGCTCGTCCAGGACGAGTACGGGAAAGTCGGCGAGGATCGCCCTGGCCAGGGCGAGGCGTTGGCGCTGTCCGCCGGAGAGGCGTGCGCCGTGCTCGCCGACGAGGGTGTCGAGCCCGTCGGGCAGTGCCTCGGCCCAGTCGAGCAGCCGGGCCCGGCCGAGAGCGGCGCGCAGTTCCTCGTCCGTCGCGCCGGTACGGGCCAGCCGCAGGTTCTCCCGGATGGAACTGTCGAAGACATGGGCGTCCTGGGCGCACAGCCCGACGTACCGCCGGACCGTGTCCCCTTCCAGCGCACCGGCCTCGACCCCGCCGATCCGGTACGTCCCCGCCCGCGCGTCCAGGAAGCGGACCAGGATCTGCGCGAGGGTCGTCTTCCCGGAGCCGGAGGGTCCGACGACGGCGATGCGCCGACCGGCCGTCAGCGTCAGGTCGACGGTGTCGAGAGCGTCCCGTTCCGCTCCCGGGTAGCGGGCCGACAGCCCCCGTACCTCCAGCGGGAAGGGCGATGCGGGTGCCTCGGCCGGGCTTCCGGGTTCGCTCACCGGCAGTGGCGCGTCCAGCACCTCGAACACCCGCTCCGCGCTCCGCTCGACCCGCCTGCGGTACTGCGCGGCGAGCGGCAGCCCTGTCACGGCCTCGAACGCGGCCAGCGGGGTCAGCACGACCACCGCGAGTTCCACGCCCGCGAGCCGCCCGTCGTGCACGGCGGGCAGGGCGACGAGTGCGGTGGCGACGACGGTGAGGCCGGCGATCAGGGTGATCAGGCCGGCGCCGAGTCCCGTGGCGGTGGCCGCGCGGGCGGCGATGCGGGTCAGCACACCGTCGGCCTCGCGGGTCCGTTCCGCGCGGGCGGGCAGGGCACCCGCGACGGTCAGTTCGGCGGTCCCGCCGAGCAGGTCGGTGATCCGGGTGGCCAGTTCGGCGCGGGCGGGGGCGAGCCGGCGTTCCGTGTGGCGGGAGCACGCGCTGCTGACCAGCGGCACTGCGACCCCGGCCAGCAGCAGACCGGCGGCGAGCACGACGCCTGCGGCCGGCAGCAGCCAGCCGATGAAACCGGCGGCCGCCGTTCCGACGACCACGGCGGTCCCGGCAGGCAGCATCCAGCGCAGCCAGTAGTCCTGCAGGGCGTCCACGTCGGCGACGAGCCGGGAGAGCAGGTCGCCGCGCCGGGTCCGGCGCAGTCCGGCGGGCGCGACGCGCTCCAGCCCCCGGTAGACCGCGACGCGCAGCTCGGCGAGCATCTTGAGCACCGCGTCGTGCGACACCAGGCGCTCGGCGTAGCGGAAGACGGCCCGCCCGAGTCCGAAGGCGCGGGTCGCGGTCACGGCGACCATCAGATAGAGCACCGGGGGCTGTTCGGAGGCGCGGGAGATCAGCCAGCCGGAGACGGCCATCAGCCCGACGGCCGAGCCCACGGCGAGGCTGCCCAGCAGCAGCGCCAGTGCCAGCCGGCCGCGCTGTGCGCCCGCGGCCTCCCGGACCCGTGCCAGGACCCGGCCGGAGCGGGCCGCGGTGTCCCGCAGCGCCTCGGGCTCTGGTGCCTCCTCGTTCCGGCCGGATCGGGCGCCCGCCGGGCGCGGCGCGGTCGAGGCCGCCCCGGTCCTCGCCGACGGCGGCGTCGTGGACGGTTCGAGGGTCACCACCCGGTCGGCCACCGAGAGCAGCGCCGGGCGGTGCACGACCAGCAGCACGGTCCGTCCCGCCGCCAGCCGCCGTACGGCCTCGACGATCCCCGCTTCCGTCTCGCCGTCCAGGCTCGCCGTCGGCTCGTCGAGCAGCAGCAGCGGGCGGTCGGCGAGGAAGGCCCGCGCGAGCGCCAGCCGCTGCCGCTGTCCGGCGGAGAGGCCGGCGCCGTCCTCTCCGATCAGCGTGTTCTCCCCGTCCGGGAGTTCGGCCACGAAGTCCTGCGCCCCGGCGTCCCGCAGCGCGGCCGTCACCGCGCCGTCGTCGGCGTCCGGCCGGGCCAGTCGCACGTTCTCCGCGATGGTGCCCGCGAAGAGATACGGGCGCTGCGGCACCCAGGCGATCCGCTCCCGCCACTTCTCGGGCGCGAGCGTCGCCAGATCGACGCCGCCGATCCGTATCCGGCCCTCGTCGGGTGCGGTGAAGCCGAGCACCACATCGAGCAGGGTGGACTTCCCGACGCCGCTGGGGCCGACCAGGGCCACGGTCTCCCCCTCGTCCACCACCAGCGAGGCCCCGTCCAGCGAGGGTTCGGTCCGGCCCTGGTGCCGTACGGTCACCCCTTCCAGCTCCAGCCGCAGCACACCGGGTACGTCCGCCGTGCCGGCCTGCCGGGGCTCGGTCTCCAGGACCGCGAAGATCTCCTCCGCGGCCGAGAGTCCCTCGGCGGCCGCGTGGTACTGCGCTCCGACCTGACGGATCGGCAGATAGGCCTCGGGCGCCAGGATCAGCACCACCAGGCCGGTATAGAGGTCGAGTTCGCCGTGGACCAGCCGCATGCCGATGGTGACGGCGACGAGGGCCACCGACAGCGTCGCCAGCAGTTCCAGGGCGAAGGACGACAGGAACGCGATCCGCAGGGTCCGCAGCGTGGCGCGGCGGTACTGCGAGGTGATCGTACGGATGGACTCGGCCTGCGCCTTGGCGCGGCCGAAGACCTTCAGCGTCGGCAGTCCGGCGACCACGTCGAGGAAGTGCCCGGAGAGCCGGGACAGCAGCCGCCACTGGCGGTCCATCCGGGACTGGGTGGCCCAGCCGATCAGGATCATGAAGAGCGGGATGAGCGGCAGCGTGACGACGATGATCGCCGCCGAGACCCAGTCCTCGGTGACGATCCTGGCGAGGACCGCCACCGGGACGACCACTGCGAGTCCGAGCTGCGGCAGATAGCGCGCGAAGTAGTCGTCGAGCGCGTCGACGCCACGGGTCGCGAGCGCCACCAGGGAGCCGGTGCGCTGTCCGCTCAGCCAGCCGGGGCCGAGCGCCGCGGCCCGCGCCAGCAGTCGGCCGCGGAGTTCGGACTTGACCGCCGCGCTGGCCCGGTACGCGGCCAGCTCGGTCAGCCAGGAGACCAGCGCCCGGCCGAGCGCGACCGCGGCGAGCAGGATCAGCGGGGTCCGCAGCCCGGAGACCGTCAGCCCGTCCTCGAAGCCGCCCACCACCACTTCGGCGATGAGCATGGCCTGGGCGATGACCAGCGCGGCGCCGACGACTCCGAGCGCCACCACGGCTGCCAGGAAGAGGCGGGTGGCGCGGGCGTAACGGAGCAGACGCGGGTCGATCGGTTTCACGTGAAACAGCCCCTAGCGAGCTCGGTCGTCGGATCGGGGTCCGCCCGGCGGATCAGGGTCGGCGTCGCGCACCGTCCGTGATCCGCCGGTCAGGTCCCGGCTGCGTTCAGTGCGCTTCGGCGATGTGCTGCGTACCGATGCGCTTGCGGAACACCCAGTACGTCCAGCCCTGGTACAGCAGGACGACGGGGGTGGCGATCCCCGCACACCAGGTCATGATCTTCAGTGTGTACGGGGTGGACGAGGCGTTGGTGACCGTGAGGCTCCAGGCGTCGTTCAGCGAGGACGGCATGACGTTCGGGAAGAGCGTCAGGAAGAGCATGGCGACCACGGCCGCGACGGTCACCCCGGAGAACGCGAACGACCAGCCCTCGCGTCCCGCCGCGATCGTGGCCACCGCGGCCACCAGTGCCACCACGGCGATGATCATCGCCAGCAGGCTCCAGCCGTCCCCGTTGTCGAGCTGGGTCCAGATCAGGAAGCCGAGCGCGAGCACCGCGGTGACGATCCCCAGCTTCAGCGCCAGTCTCCCGGCCCGCTCCCGGATGTCCCCGACCGTCTTGAGCCCCGCGAACACGGCACCGTGGAAGGTGAAGAGGGCGAGCGTGACCAGTCCGCCGAGGATGGCGTACGGGTTGAGCAGGTCCCAGAAGGTGCCCACGTACTCCATGTCGGCGTCGATCTTCACGCCGCGCACGATGTTCCCGAAGGCCACGCCCCAGAGCACGGCCGGGATCAGCGAGGTCCAGAAGATGGCGTGTTCCCAGTTGGTCTGCCACTTCTCACCGGAGCGCTTGGCCCGGTACTCGAAGGCGACCCCGCGCACGATCAGACAGACCAGGATGAGCAGCAGCGGCAGGTAGAAGCCGGAGAACAGGGTGGCGTACCACTCGGGGAAGGCGGCGAAGGTCGCGCCGCCCGCGGTGAGCAGCCACACCTCGTTGCCGTCCCAGACGGGCCCGATCGTGTTGATCAGGACCCGCCGTTCCTTGCGGTCGCGGGCCAGGAGTTTGGTGAGGACGCCGATCCCGAAGTCGAATCCTTCCAGGAAGAAGTAGCCGGTCCAGAGGACGGCGATGAGTACGAACCAGACGTTGTGGAGTTCCATCTCTCAGCTCCTCTGCTCTCAGTAGGAGAAGGCCATCGGCCGGTCGGCGTCGTCATGGTCGCCGCCGATCTTGGTGGGCGGGTTGAGGTCGGCCTCGGTGAGCTCCGGCGGACCTGCCTTGATGTACTTCACGAGCAGCTTGACCTCGATGACCGCGAGCACGGCGTAGAGCAGGGTGAAGCCGATCATCGAGGTCAGCACCTCGCCCTGCGAGACACTGGGGGAGACCGCGTCGCGGGTCTGGAGCACTCCGTAGACGACCCAGGGCTGGCGGCCCATCTCGGTGAAGATCCAGCCCCAGGAGTTGGCGATCAGCGGGAAGAGCAGCGTCCAGAGCGCGAGGATCCAGTAGCACTTGGCGAACTTCGGGCTGAGTGCCTTGTTCTTGAAGAGGACCAGGTTCGGCACTTCGTCCTCACCGGTGCGCAGTCCCGGCGGCAGCATGAACTTCTTCCGGGTCAGCCACAGCCCGAGGATGCCGAGGGCGAAGGAGGCCATCCCGAAGCCGATCATCCAGCGGAAGCTCCAGAACGCGACCGGGATGTTGGGCCGGTAGTCGCCGGGGCCGAACTTCTCCTGCTCGGCCTTGTTGATGTCGTTGATGCCGGGGACGTACGAGGTGAAGCTGTCGTCCGCGAGGAAGGACAGTATCCCCGGGATGGAGATCTCCACGGTGTTGTGGCCCTTGGCCACGTCGCCGACGGCGAAGACCGAGAACGGCGCACCCTCCTGGCCCTCCCAGAGGGCTTCGGCGGCGGCCATCTTCATCGGCTGCTGCTTGAACATGACCTTGCCCAGCTGGTCGCCGCTGATGGCGGTGAGCAGTCCGGCGATGACCACGGTGACCAGGCCGAGCCGCAGCGAGGTCCGCATCACCGGAATGTGCTTCTTGCGCGCCAGATGGAAGGCGGCGATGCCGACCATGAACGCGCCACCGACCAGGAAGGCCGCGGTGATGGTGTGGAAGAACTGGGCGAGCGCGGTGTTCTGGGTGAGCACGTGCCAGAAGTCGGTGAGCTCGGCGCGGCCGCGTTCCTTGTTGATCCGGTAGCCGACCGGGTGCTGCATCCAGGAGTTGGCCGCCAGGATGAAGTAGGCGGACAGGATGGTCCCGATCGAGACCATCCAGATGCAGGCGAGGTGGATCTTCTTCGGCAGCTTGTCCCAGCCGAAGATCCACAGCCCGATGAAGGTGGACTCGAAGAAGAACGCGATCAGTGCCTCGAACGCGAGCGGAGCACCGAAGATGTCACCGACGAACCGAGAGTAGTCGGACCAGTTCATGCCGAACTGGAACTCCTGGACGATGCCGGTGACGACGCCCATGGCGATGTTGATCAGGAAGAGCTTGCCCCAGAACTTCGTCGCTCTGAGGTACTTCTCGTTGTTCGTGCGGACCCAGGCGGTCTGCAGGCCGGCGGTGAGCGCGGCGAGAGAGATCGTCAGGGGGACGAACAGGAAGTGATAGACGGTAGTGATACCGAACTGCCATCGCGCCAGGGTTTCCGGCGCCAGAGCCAGCTCCACGTCGTCTTCTCCTTACGTCGCCGTAATCACATCGGCAGTTTGCCCTTTAAATCCGACCGATCACGGGAGGAACAGGACACGCTTGTGAACGCGTTCACATTCACAAGCATTATGACGCACAGACTTTCGGGACGTTCGGGCGGGGTACCCCTCTTGGGACGTTCCGATCAATCCACCCGAACCAGACGCCCCTGGAGCACCGCGGACCCCAGGGAACGAGAAGGCCCCGTACCTCGTCGACGAGGTACGGGGCCCGGATCCCCTGATCGCGCGGACGGACCGCGCGACCGCCCTACAGCTCCTTGCGGTACGACTCGGCCACCTTCAGGAACAGGTCGTTCGCCTCGTCCTCCCCGATCGTGACCCGCACACCCTCACCCACGAACGGCCTGACCACCACTCCGGCCCGCTCGCACGCCGCGGCGAAGTCCGCGGTGCGGTCCCCGAGCCGCATCCAGACGAAGTTCGCCTGGGAGTCCGGTACGGTCCACCCCTGACCGGCCAGCGCCCGCTGCACCCGCTGACGCTCGCACACCAGCGAGCCCACCCGCCCCAGGAGTTCGTCCTCGGCACGCAGTGAGGCGACCGCCGCGTCCTGCGCGAGCTGGCTGACCCCGAAGGGCACCGCCGTCTTGCGCAGCGCCGCCGCCACCGGCTCGTGCGCCACGGCGAAGCCGACCCGCAGCCCCGCCAGGCCGTACGCCTTGGAGAAGGTCCGCAGCACCGCCACATTGGGCCGGTCCCGGTAGATCTCGATGCCGTCCGGCACCTCGACGTCCCGGATGAACTCCCGGTACGCCTCGTCGAGCACCACGAGGACATCGCCCGGCACCCGGTCCAGGAACCGCTCCAGCTCGGCCCGGCGCACCACGGTGCCGGTCGGGTTGTTCGGGTTGCAGACGAAGATCATCCGGGTGCGGTCCGTGATCGCGTCCGCCATCGCGTCGAGATCGTGCACCTCGTCGGTCAGCGGCACCTTCACCGAGGTCGCACCGCTGATCTGCGTGATGATCGGGTACGCCTCGAAGGAGCGCCAGGCGTAGATGACCTCGTCACCCGGGCCCGAGGTGGCCTGGAGCAGCTGCTGCGCCACACCGACCGAGCCGGTCCCGGTGGCGAGGTGCGACAGAGGCACACCGAAACGCTCGGCCAGCTCGTTCATCAGGCCGGTGCAGGCCATGTCCGGGTAGCGGTTGAAGTTCCCGGCCGCGGCCAGGGCGGACTCCATCACCCCAGGCAGCGGCGGATAAGGATTCTCGTTGGAGGACAACTTGAACGCGACCGGTCCGCCGGCCGCGGCCGGCTTGCCCGGTACATAGGCGGGGACGCCGTCCAGCTCGGCGCGCAGCTTGGGGCTCGTCTCGCTCACCGCAGGTCCTCCTCGACCGTCTCTGTACACATCAATACTGCTCACCTTATGAGGATTGAGCGCCGCTGCGAATGGCCCCGGGCGCCCAATCGTCCGGTGCGACCGGGAATGGGGGGAGCGCTTCCCCTTACGGCGCGCGCCGGTGGCTCACTCCGTGGCGCGCGTCCCTCGAAAAGGTGAGATGAGACCTCTTCGAGACATCGACCATTTAGTAGGCCCATCGACTTCGGCACATGACACACTACGGTCAGGCCCATCAACATCCTTGGTTTTCAAGGCATTTGACCATTAACGATCATGCAAAAACGTGCCTGTCAACGAGTGAATATGCGACCGGGCCTACCGCCCCTCCGAGCCCTACTATCGGCTCGCCATGACAGCAGCAGGGAAGCACCAGGTGAGCCGGACGGACACACCCCGGCGCGGCGGCCGGCAGGGACGAGCGGGAATCCGGGATGTGGCCGCCGCCGCCGGAGTCTCCATCACGACCGTCTCCGACGCGCTCAACGGCAAGGGCAGGCTCCCGGACGCCACCCGCCGCCATGTCCGCGAGGTCGCAGAGCGCCTGGGCTACCGCCCTTCCGCCGCGGCCCGCACCCTCCGTACCGGCAAGTCCGGCCTCATCGGCCTGACCGTGACGACCTACGGGGACGAACCCTTCACCTTCACCGAATTCGCGTACTTCGCCGAGATGGCCAGAGCGGCCACCTCCGCCGCGCTCGCCCGCGGCTACGCCCTCGTCATCCTGCCCGCCACCTCACGCCACGACGTCTGGTCGAACGTCGCGCTCGACGGCACCGTCGTGATCGACCCCTCCGACCAGGACCCGGTCGTCACCGAGCTCGTGCGCCAGGGGCTGCCCGTCGTCTCGGACGGCCGCCCGGCCGGCACCCTCCCGGTCACCGCCTGGGTCGACAACGACCACCGGGCCGCCGTGCTCGACCTGCTCGACCATCTCGCCGCCGCCGGGGCCCGCCGCATCGGTCTGCTCACCGGCACCACCACCGACACGTACACCCGCCTCTCCACCAGCGCGTACCTCCACTGGTGCGAGCGCGTGGGCCAGGACCCGGTGTACGAGTCGTACCCCGCCCACGACCCGTGCGCGGGCGCGGTCGCCGCCGACCGGCTGCTCGCCCGCCCGGACCGGCCCGACGCCGTCTACGGGCTCTTCGACCCCAACGGCACCGATCTGCTGGCGGCGGCCCGCAGGTACGGCCTGCGCGTCCCGGAGGACCTGCTGCTGGTCTGCTGCAGCGAGTCCACCGTGTACGCGACGACCGAGCCCCCCATCACCACCCTCTCGCTCAAGCCGCGCAGAATCGGCACGGCAGTCGTCCAGCTCCTGATCGATGCCATCGAGGGCGTGGCTCAGGACGGACCGGTGGAGCAGGTCATACCGACCGAACTCATCGTGCGGACCTCCTCGCAACGCCGTCCACCCCGCACCACGGTCAGCGCGCCCCGTTCCCCGGCAGGGGATTGATCAGGCGATTTCGGACCAATCGGCTGGTGAACCCGACGTGCGTCCGGATTCACCACCCCTGGTGCGTCACACAGCACGATCCGCATTCCTATGATGGGCGCACGACACCGCGGACCGCCCCGACCAGCAGGGCCCGTCAGGTGTACGGCGGCGCGACGGTGGTGGAGGGGTCGATGACACAGGGGGCCGGTCAGGAACCCGTGGTGCGGACTGCGACGTTGCGCGACTTCCGCGTACCGCCCTATGCCCAGACCCCGGTGCCGCCATCACCACCGCACCCGGGCAACGCCGTGCCCGGCGGCGAGCCGCCGGAGGGGTACACCCCCACCGAGCGCGACCTTCCCGTGATCAACCGCGGCGACACCCTGCAGGTGACGGCCGTCCCCGACCCGCGGCCCGTACCGGACCAGGGCCTCGGACCGCTGTACGTGGTCGGCGACGTCCACGGCTACCTGGACGAGCTCCACGCCGCCCTCGCCGAGCAGGGCCTGATCGACGCCGACGGCAAGTGGTCGGCGGGCAATGCCCGGCTCTGGTTCCTCGGCGACTTCACCGACCGGGGCCCCGACGGCATCGGGGTCATCGACCTCGTGATGCGCCTGTCCGCCGAGGCCGCGGCCGCCGGGGGCTACTGCAAGGCCCTGATGGGCAATCACGAACTCCTGCTCCTGGGCGCCAAGCGGTTCAACGACACCCCGGTCAACTCCGGTGCGGGCACCGCCACGTTCCAGGCCGCCTGGCTGCTCAACGGCGGTCAGAAGAACGACATGGAGCGGCTCCAGGACGTCCACCTCCAGTGGATGTCCCGGCTCGACGCGATCGTCGAGGAGGACGGGCATCTGCTGATGCACTCCGACACGACGGCCTACCTCGAATACGGCACCACCATCGAGGACGTCAACGACACGGTGCACGCCATCCTCACGCGTAACGACGCCGATGAGTGCTGGGACCTCTTCCGCAAACTCACCAAGCGGTTCGCCTTCCGCGACGAATCGGGTCCGCAGGCCGTCCGGGAGCTGATGGCGGCCTACGGCGGACAGCGCATCGTCCATGGTCACAGCCCCATTCCGTACCTCCTCGGAGAGGTCGGTTCGGAGGACGGCGAGGACAGCTCCGGCCCCGTGGTCGAGGGTCCGCACGTGTACGCGGACGGGCTCGCCATCGCCATGGACGGCGGAGTGACCATGGCCGGAAAGCTGCTGGTCGTCCAACTGCCCCTGCATGACTGACGTTCTTCCGGGAAGACGCTCCCAGGAACTGAGCACGCCGAACACCGGGCCTATTTGCGGAAACCCCCTGTCACCCCGTGCCGTGAGCGCTCTACCATCGGCGTATCAGTAGCAGGCTCTCCTCCGTTTCCGCCCAACTGCCAGTCCTGAGCGGGCAGTCAGGCTCGACGGAGCATCGGGGGATGCACATGAACAGCGCTCCGCACCTGCTGGCCGAGGACCGACCCGAGTACGAGCGGATCCTCGACGACGCACTGCGCCATGCCCATGAACGACCAGATCTGGCCGCGGTCGGCGAGCGGCTCAACGCCGTACAGCTGCGCACCATGGCGCTGGACGCCACCGAGTTGATCACCTCCACGGCCGCCACCGAGTACAAGCACTATGTACAGGCCCGAGAGGAACTGCGCGGCCCCGCCGACGGGGAGGACCAGGACCCGGGCCCCGGGTTCACCGCCACCCGTCCGCATCAGTCGGGCGCCGGCATAGGAGCCGTGATCACGGTCCTGGCGCCGGTGCTCGCCGGTACCGCCGCGTTCATATTCCTGCTGGCCGGCTATCTGCTGAGACTGCTCGACCCGCCTCCTTCGTTCGCCTCCACCATGGTCTCCGCCGGCTGGTTCTTCGCGGCGGTCACGGCCGCAGCCATCCTGGCCGCCGCCGCCGGGCTGCTCATCACCGCGCTGCGCAACGGACCGGACTCGCAGCCCGTCGACGAGGAGGAGGACGAGCTGCCGGAGGACGTGGCACGGGCCAGGGAGGCGTGGCGTCATGCCCTGCTGGAGCGCGGCATACTGCCGTTCCTGCGGGACGCACTCGCCGACCCCGAGGCCGCTCCCGCCGCGCGCACCCCGCTGCCCTCGGCGAACCGCATCCCGAAGGTCGGCTACAGCCGGCCGGACTTCTCCAGCCCGGGCGACGGACCGGCGGCGGGCCCCCGCCCGACGTTCACCTCACCGGACTTCACCAGCCCCGACTTCGGCGGCCCCGAGCACGAACTGGACTGACCGGCTCCGCACGGCTCGACGGCGGGGCCGGTCGCCTCGACGGCGGAACCGGTCGCCCGGAAGCCGGAGCCTTTGGAGCGACCGCCCGGGCCCGTCCGGCCGTGATCCGCCGGACGGACCCGAGTCCCGGATCAGTCCGCGATCGGCAGATAGACCCGGTTGCCGGACGCCGCGAACTCCTTGGACTTCTCCGCCATGCCCGCCTCGATCTCCGTCTGCGAACCGCCGTGCTCACGCCGGATGTCCTGGGAGATCTTCATAGAACAGAATTTCGGTCCGCACATCGAGCAGAAGTGCGCCGTCTTCGCCGGCTCGGCAGGCAGCGTCTCGTCGTGGAACTCCCGCGCGGTGTCCGGGTCGAGAGCCAGATTGAACTGGTCCTCCCAGCGGAACTCGAAACGGGCGTCCGAGAGCGCGTCGTCCCAGTCCTGCGCCCCCGGGTGGCCCTTGGCGAGGTCCGCAGCATGCGCCGCGATCTTGTAGGTGATGACGCCGGTCTTCACATCGTCCCGGTTGGGCAGGCCGAGGTGCTCCTTCGGCGTGACGTAGCAGAGCATCGCCGTCCCCCACCACGCGATCATCGCCGCGCCGATGCCCGAGGTGATGTGGTCGTACGCCGGCGCGACATCGGTGGTCAGCGGGCCGAGCGTGTAGAACGGCGCCTCCTCGCAGATCTCCTGCTGGAGGTCGATGTTCTCCTTGATCTTGTGCATCGGGACATGGCCCGGGCCTTCGATCATGGTCTGTACGCCGAACCGCTTGGCGACCGCGTTCAGCTCGCCCAGCGTGCGCAGTTCGGCGAACTGCGCCTCGTCATTGGCGTCGGCGATCGATCCGGGACGCAGCCCGTCGCCCAGCGAGTACGTCACGTCGTAGCTCGCGAGAATCTCGCAGAGCTCCTCGAAGTGCTCGTACAGGAAGGACTCCTTGTGGTGCGCGAGGCACCACGCCGCCATGATCGAGCCGCCCCGGGAGACGATGCCGGTCTTGCGGCGGGCGGTCAGTGGCACGTACGGCAGGCGCACGCCGGCGTGGACCGTCATGTAGTCGACGCCCTGCTCGGCCTGCTCGATGACGGTGTCCTTGTAGATCTCCCAGGTGAGTTCCTCCGCCCGGCCGTCGACCTTTTCGAGGGCCTGGTAGAGCGGAACGGTGCCGATCGGCACGGGGGAGTTGCGCAGAACCCACTCACGGGTGGTGTGAATGTTGCGGCCGGTGGACAGATCCATGACGGTGTCGGCGCCCCAGCGCGTCGCCCACGTCATTTTTTCCACCTCCTCCTCGATGGAGGACGTCACCGCGGAGTTGCCGATGTTGGCATTGACCTTCACCAGGAACCGCTTGCCGATGATCATCGGCTCGGTCTCGGGGTGGTTGACGTTGGCGGGCAGCACGGCCCGGCCGGCCGCGATCTCCTCCCGCACCACCTCGGGCTCGACGTTCTCCCGGATCGCCACGTACTCCATCTCCGGGGTGATCTCGCCCCGGCGGGCGTACGCGAGCTGGGTCACCGGCTGCCCGTCGCGGCTGCGGCGCGGCAGGCGCGGGCGGCCGGGGAAGACCGCGTCGAGGTTGCGCAGCCCGCCGCGCGGCGAGGTGTGCTTGAGCCCGTCGTCCTCCGGACGGGCGGGGCGGCCCGGGTACTCCTCGGTGTCGCCGCGGGCGACGATCCAGTTCTCCCGCAGCGGTGCGAGACCGCGGCGGACATCGGTCCCGACGGCGGGATCGGTGTACGGACCCGACGTGTCGTACAGCGTCACGTCCTTGCCGTTGGTGAGGTGCACCTGACGGACCGGCACCCGGAGGTCCGGGCGCGAGCCCTGGACGTACCCCTTGTGCCAGCCGATGGACTTCCCGGCCTCGTCGCTCTGGTTCGAGGCAGGCGTGCGTGCGTCCGCTGTGGTCATGAGACCTACTCCCTACGCCGGCATTACCCGGTAACAGGTTCGGCGGTCGGCGCAGCCCTTCCCGTACGGACGTACGGATATCAGCGCCCTCTCAGCCCGGTGCTCCGAGCTCCCGCGTGTGCAAAGGTCCCTCCACGCTAGCGCCCCGTCCGGCGTGATGAACAGAGGGCCCGTCCCTTCTTGCGATGATCGGCCGGTGACGTCCCTCCATATCGACCACGAACCGCAGGGCCATCAGCAGGGCCATCAGCACGGCCACTCGCACAGCCACGGCCCTGCCGCACCCGTCTCCAAACATCTGCGCAAGGTCATCGCGGCCGTACTGATCCCGTTCGCCGCCGCCGTGCTCGTCGGCCTGGTGGCGCTCTGGCCGGGCGGTGCGCCGGCGCACGAGAGAACCGGCGTCGGATTCGACCGGCAGACCCAGCAGGGAAAGGTGGTGAGCATCGACATGGTGGACTGCAAGGAAGTGAACGCGGTCCAGACACCCCTGGGCGGAGACACCACACCGCCCTCGGGAAGCGGAAGAGGACCGTGCAGGAAGGCCACGGTCGAGGTGACGAGCGGTCACGACAAGGGCCGCACCTTCGTCGAGATCGTCCAGCCCGACTCCCCGCGCCAGTTGCGCCAGGGGCAGGGCGTGGTGGTGTCGTACGCACCGGACGCGCCCCACGATCTGCAGTACTCGGTGACGGACGCCAACCGGAAGTTCCCGATGGCTCTGCTGGCCGGGATCTTCGCCCTGGTCGTGGTCGCGGTGGGCCGCATGCGCGGGGTGATGGCACTGGTCGCGCTCGCGGTGTCGTTCGCCGTGCTGACCCTGTTCATCCTCCCGGCCGTTCTCCAGGGTTCGAATCCGCTGCTCGTCGCGGTGGTCGGGGCCAGCGCCATCATGCTGATCGCGCTCTACATGTGCCACGGCCTGACCGCCCGCACCTCGGTCGCGGTGATCGGCACGCTGATCTCACTGCTGCTGATCGGACTGCTCGGGTCGCTCTTCATCGGCTGGGCGAGCCTGACCGGCAACACCGATGACAGCACCGGCCTCATCCACGGCCTGTACCCGCACATCGACATGAGCGGTCTGCTGCTGGCCGGTGTCATCATCGGTTCGCTCGGGGTGCTCGACGACGTGACAGTGACCCAGACCTCGGCGGTCTGGGAACTGCACCAGGCGAACCCGACGTTGGGTGTGCGTGGCCTCTACCGGGCAGGGATCAGGATCGGACGCGACCACATCGCCTCGGTCGTCAATACGCTGGTGCTCGCATACGCGGGCGCCGCGCTGCCGTTGCTGCTGCTGTTCTCCATCGCGCAGAGCAGCGTGGGGACGGTGGCCAACAGCGAGCTGGTGGCGGAGGAGATCGTACGAACGCTGGTCGGCTCGATCGGACTGGTCGCCTCGGTGCCGGTGACGACGGTGCTCGCCGCGCTGGTCGTCTCCGCGGACCGCACAGGGCTCGGCGCGGAAGCCGGAGCTTCGGCACCCGTACGGGCCGGGAAAGGCCGTCGTCGTAGGACGAAGCCCTGATCGTCTCAGCCAGGTGAACAATTCACCCATTCGGCAGGTACCGTGTTCGACCGGCGAGCCGGTCGGCGGCGCCCGTTCCCGTCAGCCGGCGTTCTGTTCCTCGGCGAGGATCCGGCCCAGGGCGTCCTCCAGGTTGCCCTCGAAGTCACCCAACGTGCACTCCTGCCCCAGCGGCACAAGCTTGTCGGTCCGGTCGAGAAATGCCACAAGCGGCGCCGTACCGGCCCGGAAGAGGGCTCGGTCCTCGCCGACCTGAAGCCGGATGTGTACGTCGGAAAGTCCCTCGGGCTCAGTGGGTCCGATGTGCACATCACCGTCACCACTGGGGCTGTTGAGGCCGTCGAGCAGCAGCTCACGGCCGAATGCCCAGGTGACGGGGGCGTCACCTGGCAGATGGAAGGTCATCCGGATCGCATACGGATCGCAGACCTCGTACCGGAGCTCCACCGGGATCCGGAAAGAGAGTTCCTCGGAAACGAGGAAGCTCATCATGACCTCAGCTTGAACCGACTCGCGCATCGTTCAACCCCGCAGTAGATGAATCTGGCCAGGAATGATCCCCCGTGGCCCTATTGACGCCATCGTGGTGCACGCGATAGCAGATCACAAGGAGTGATTTTTCAGATACTGATAGAGAACACGAACGAACGCAAGAGGTTGGCCACTTCGCCACGTAGTTGTTCGACTGCGGGGAGCAACCGGTTCTCCTGCTCCAGGGGTACGGAAATCGCCATCGCGGCGGCGGTGAATCCGGCTGTGATCGGGATGGCCGCGCAGACCGTGCCCAGGGCGTACTCCTGCCGCTCGATGACAGGTTCCATCCGCCCGAGCGAACGCAGTCGTTCGAGGAGTGCCGCGCGGTCCTTCACCGAGTAGCGGGTCAGCGGACGCACAGGGTGACGGTCCAGGTGGTCCTCGCGGGCCTTCTCGTCGAGCTGGCTCAGCAGGCACTGGCCGATCGCATGGGCGTGCCCGGTCTCCCGGAAGGACGCCCATTCGTCGACGGCGGGATTGGCGGGGGTGTCGGCGACCGCGACGAGTTCGATCTCGCCCTCGCGGTAGACGGCGCAGTACACCGGTGCGCCGATGATGTCCCGCCAGCGGCCCAGCGACTCGGCCATCCTGCCGCGGCGATTCTGCAAGGTCCCCTCGCCGACCAGGCGTTCCGCCGCGGTTCCCATGAGGAAGACGCCGTTCTCCCGGCGCAGATAGCCCTCGTGCGTCAGGGTGCGCAGCAGATGGTAGGCCGTGGGAAGAGGAAGCCCCGCCTCCCTGGCCAGCTGCTTCGCGGGCGCCCCGTCGCGATGGGCGACCACGGCTTCCAGCAACCGCAGCGCTCGCTGCACCGAACCGATCAGCGTCGGGGCAGCAGTGCTCGATGCCGTGGTCAACAGTCACCCCCAGGCATGGTGACGGGTGGTCAGCCCGCCTGTGGGGGCCGCCCCCACGGGCTGCCGCACGGCTGGGGCCCGGAGACCGGACGCCGTACAAACCACTGGTCACTGTGGTGACAGTCTGTTAACTCCCAGGCGCTGGCAGCGAACTTCCACTGTATCGGCCGGGTCCGCGGGGGACGTCGTTTCGCCTTCCGCTTAGCTCACCTGGGCTAACGCCCCGGCCGGTCTCCGATCGTCCTACCAGTCGCCGCGCGAGGAGGACGACGACATGAACTTGCGTACGACGAAAATGAGCCCACCGACCAGGATCACGAAGACCAGGACCTTGAAGAGCACCTCGATCACGAACCCGAGCACGCTGACGATCAGGCCGCCGAACACGACGATCGCGATGACCGGCACCGCGATCCACTTCACCCACCAGGGCATACCGGCGAATATCTCCCGCACGGCCATCGTCCCTACCTCGTCTCCTTGAGTTCCTGCTTCGATGCCTTGAATTCCTGCTTCGATGCTAGAGGCGCGGAGGGGGCCGACGGGGGCCGCGCAGCCCTTGAAGTCCCCTGACCGACCCCTGAGGGATCCCTGAGACCGGCCCCCCGCCCCCAGGTGGACCGGCTCGGCTCTCCGGCGGACCGGCTCAGCTCTCCGGCGGGGAGAAGACCACCATGACCCGCAGATCCTCGGTGATGTGGTGGAACTTGTGGGCGACACCGGCCGGTACGTACACCACGCTTCCTCTGCCCACCTGCGTGGTTTCCATGCCGACCGTGATCGAGGCACGGCCGCTGACGACGAGGTAGACCTCGTCCTGGTTGTGCGGCTGCTGCGGGTCGAGCTCACCGGCGTCCAGCGCGTACAGGCCGACGGACATGTTCCGTTCCTTCACGAACTGCAGATACGCGCCGTCGTTGGCGGCCCGCTCCGCTTCCAGCTCGTCCAGTCTGAATGCCTTCATGGCCTGTGCGCCCCTTGCCTCTGTACTGCCGGTGTCCGCCACCGATCACGTCTGCCACGATCAGACACATGAAGAATTTCGTAGTCAAGACGATCGCCAACGCAGGTGCGCTGGCCGTGGCCATCTGGCTGATCCAGGACATCACGCTGACCGGTGGCAGCACCGGCCGCAAGGCGCTCACGCTGATCGTGGTCGCCCTGCTCTTCGGCCTGGTGAACTTCGTGGTCAAGCCGGTCGTGAAGCTGCTGACCCTGCCGCTCTTCATCCTCACGCTCGGGCTGATCACGCTGGTGGTCAACGCGCTCATGCTGCTGCTGACCTCGTGGCTGGCCGGGCTGTTCGACCTGAGCTTCCACGTCGAGGGCTTCTGGACCGCTGTCCTCGGCGGCCTGATCATCTCGATCGTGTCCTGGGCGCTGAACGTGGTCCTGCCCGACGAGGACTGATCCGAGGCCTGCTGAAACAGTGCGGGCAGGACCGGCGGCACACCGAAGAGAGAAGTGAGGGAACGGTATGAGCACCATGGGTGACGGAACCCGGGCGGTACGGGCCGGGCTGCCCGAACCGGAGCAGTTCGAGCCCACTCTGCCCGGTCCGGTCTTCGCCGCGCACTTCCATCTCTCCGGTGAACCGACCGGTCCGTACACCTACGGCCGGGACACCAATCCGACCTGGACCCATCTGGAGCGCGCCATCGGCGAGCTGGAGGCGCCGGGGGAGCCCGTCGAAACCACGGTCTTCGCCTCCGGGATGGCGGCGATATCGGCCGTGCTGCTGTCCCAGGCACGCACCGGCGACGTGGTGGTGCTGCCCGACGACGGCTATCAGGCCCTGCCGCTGGTGCGTGAGCAGCTGGAGGCGTACGGGGTCGAGGTGCGGACCGCGCCGACCGGCGGCGATGCCCAGCTGGCGGTCCTCGACGGTGCCAGGCTGCTGTGGATCGAGAGCCCGTCCAATCCGGGACTCGACGTCTGCGACATACGCCGGCTCGTCGAGGCGGCGCATTCGGCCGGCGCTCTGGTGGCCGTCGACAACACCCTCGCCACACCGCTCGGCCAACGCCCGCTGGAGCTGGGGGCCGACTTCTCGGTGGCCAGTGACACCAAGGGGATGACCGGACACGGGGACATCCTGCTCGGGCATGTGACCTGCCGCGATCCGGAGCCGGCAGCGGCAGTGCGGCGCTGGCGCAAGGTGGTCGGCGCCATTCCGGGCCCCATGGAGGCCTGGCTCGCACACCGCTCGCTGGCCACGCTGGAGCTGCGGATCGACCGGCAGTGCGCCACCGCCCTGACGCTGGCGGAGACGCTGGGCAAGCGGCCGGAGGTGACCGGGCTGCGGTACCCCGGGCTGCCCACCGACCCTTCGTATCCGAAGGCCGTACGACAGATGCGGCGCTTCGGCTCCGTGGTGTCGTTCGTACTGCCCGACCGTGAAAGGGCCGAGCGCTTCCTGACCGAGCTGCGGCTGGTCGAGGACGCGACGAGCTTCGGCGGTGTGCGCTCCACCGCCGAGCGCCGGGCCCGCTGGGGCGGTGACGCCGTGCCCGAGGGCTTCATCCGTTTCTCGGTCGGCGCGGAGAACCCGGCGGACCTGGTGGCCGATGTGGAACGGGCGCTGGACGCGGCACTGGGCTAGGCAGAGGCCGGACGGTCCGAGCCTCCCCCCTCGTGGCTCGGACCGCCCTGGTTCCTCCTGCGAAGAACCGCCCGAACAAGGCTAGTTGACTCTCCGTCAGTGTCCAATCACGGTAGCGACAGAGACCTATCGACATATTTATAGTTGTACGGGTCCGAAGCGTCGTGAGGGTAGGAGGGCAGGACATGGACCTGGCCCTGCTGCGCACGTTCGTCACGGTGCACCGGGCCGGCTCCTTCACCAGGGCCGCCGCCCTGCTCGGCCTGTCCCAGCCGGCGGTCACCTCTCAGATCCGGACGCTGGAGCGGCAGCTCGGCCGCCCGCTCTTCCTGCGCAGGGCCCGCGGCGTGACCCCGACGTCCATCGGCGACGAACTCGCGCACCGGGCGGCGCCCCATCTGGACGCGCTGATCGAGATCACCGAGACGGAGCTCGACGAGGAGTCGGGCGTACGGACCCTGCATCTGGCCGGACCGCCCGAGTTCATCTCGACGCGCGCCCTGCCCGCGCTCGCCCCTCTCGTCGGCCAGGGGCTGGCGCTGCGCAGCTCCTTCTTCACCGGAACCGAGGAAGTACTGGAGGGGCTGGCCGCCGGACACCACGACCTGGCCATCGCGACGGCCCGCCCGCGCGGCGGGCTGTTCTCCGCGACTCCGCTCTGCGACGAGGAACACGTGCTGGTCGCCGCGCCGCGCTGGGCCGGGCGCCTCGGGCCCGGGACCCTGCGGCGCAAGGGGCCCGTGGTGCTGGACCAGTTGCCGGTCGTGGAGGTCCACGAGAGCCTGCCGCTCGTCGTCCGTTACTGGGCCTCGGTCTTCGAGAGCCGGCCCGCCGTCGCGGGGGCCGTCATCGTGCCGGATCTCCGGGCGGTCCTGGAGTGCGCCGCGGCGGGCGCCGGACTCGCCGTGCTGCCGCGCTATCTGTGCGAGAGAGCTCTGGAGCGGGGCGAGGTGGTGGCGCTCCTGGACCCGCCCGTGCCTCCCCTGCGCACCTACTTCCTGGCCGTCCGGACCGGCACGCTCGCGCTGCCCCACATCGCGCGGGCGCACGAGTGGCTGCTGCGGGCCGCCGCCGACTGGTGAGCGCAGGACGGCCCGGCACCCGTCCGGTGTTTCAGAACCGGTTCCGCGGGCCACGCTCTTGCCATGACCGAACGTCCTGTGGTCAAGCGCACCGCACGTGCCATCCTGCTCGACGGCGACGACCTGATCCTCATCAAGCGCACCAAGCCCGGGGTGGATCCCTACTGGCTCACGCCCGGTGGCGGGGTCGAGCCCGAGGACGCGACCGTGGTCGACGCCCTGCACCGCGAGGTGGACGAGGAACTCGGCGCCAAGATCACCGACGTGGTCCCCTGCTTCGTCGACACCGTGGAGCACATCGAGGGCGGCGGGGTGAAGGGCGTGAAGGTCCAGCACTTCTTCGTCTGCCGGCTGGAGTCGATGGACCCGGCCCGGCGGCACGGGCCCGAGATCGACGATCCCTGCGGGGAGTACGACATCGTGCGGGTGCCGTTCAGCCGGATGGGGATCGCCGCCGTCCACCTGGTGCCGCTGTCGCTGCGGCACTACCTGGACGGCAACATCGAGGGCGTACGCGCGATGCACGCGCCCGACCTGGGCTGACCGCAACCGCTCCGGGCGTGACGGCGGCCGTGGTCTGGTGGCCGGGTCGTGGTCAGGTGGCCGGGTCGTGGTCAGGTGGCCGGGTCGTGGTCAAGCAGGCGGGCGGGCGGGTCGTGGCCAGGCGGGCCGGTCGTGAGCGGGCGGGCCGGGGTCGTGGTCAGGCGGGGCCGGTCGCGATCAGGTCCTCGATGGAGTCGTGACGGATGCGCTCGGCGGGCATGCCGGTGTCCCTGAGCGCGTCCACGCCACTGCGGATCATGCCGGGCGGGCCCGAGAGGTAGGCGTCGTACTCGTGCCATGGGCCGCGCTGCCGCACCGCCTCGGGCAGCAGTCCCCTCATCAGGCCCCTTCCCGTTTCCGGACCGGTGGCGACCACCGGCCGCACCGCGAGCCAGGGAAAGGTTTTCTGGAGCCGCATCATCGTGTCGATGTCGTACAGGTCGTGATCGCTGCGTGCCCCGTAGAAGACCTCCACGGGACGCCGGTCGCCATGCTCCGCGACGTCCTCGACGAGCGCCTTGATGGGGGCGATGCCGGTGCCCCCGCCTAGGCAGAGCAGGCCGTTGTGGGTGGAGTGGTCGACCGTCATCGAGCCCGTGGGCGGGCCGAGGCGCAGGACGTCCCCGGGCCGGGCCCGGTGCACCAGGGCGTTGGAGACCCAGCCGGCCGGGACCGCCTTGACGTGGAAGGTGAGCAGGCCGTCGGGGCGGGGGGCCGAGGCGAAGGAATAGTGCCGCCAGATCCGTGGCCACCACGAGGTCTCCACGGCCGCGTACTGGCCCGCGAGGAAGGGATAGGCCTGGTCGGGGCGGAGTGTGAGCACCGCTATGTCACGGGTCCTGAGGTCGTGGGACACCACCTCCGCGTGCCACAGAGCAGGGGCTCGCTGCTCGTCCTCGGCGGCCGCGTCGATCATGATCTGCGATATCGCGGTGTAGGCGCGCACCCAGGCCGCTTCGGTCTCAGCGTCCCAGGTGGTGGTCGCGTAGCGGCTCAGAGCGCCCATGAGCGCCTCCCCCACCGCCGGATAGTGCATGGGCAGCGTGCCGTACTTGCGGTGTCCCCGGCCCAGTTCGCCAAGGTACTCGGCCAGCGCACCCGGATCGTCCAGCCGGTCGGCCGCGGTGAGGATCGCGCGGAGGAGCCGGTCGCGCTGGACATCCATCGCGACCGGGAACAGGTCACGCAGTTCGGGGTGGCGTATGAAGAGCAGCGCGTAGAAGTACGAGGTCGCCCGGTCCGCGACGGGAGAGATCTCGGTCAGGGTGCGATGGATCAGGACCGCGTCGGCAGATCTGTGCGTTCCGTCTTCGGTCCACCCGGTGGCCGGAGCATCCATACTGTGCCTCGCCTCGTACGTCTCGTGGTCGCCTTACGCACCGGAACGGCCCGCGGTTGCTTGTCCGCGGACGCGATCGGGTCCTGCTGACGGTCGCCGGTCGGCCACTGCCCGCGGTACCCGGGCCCAGCATGCCTTGCGGGGGACCCGGGCGGGCCGTGAACCCATGACAGCCACCCCTGAGCGCATCCGTACCCGCCGGGACGGCAACTCACCTGCCGGTCCAGGCGGCGGAGGAGAGCGTGCTGTACTCCGAGCCCAGTACGCGCGATTACTCCCGTCGTCGGACGCCCGATCGCCCCGCTCCCGGCACCGTGTTTCACGTGAAACCACTCAAACGCTCCGCCCGCCGCAGCCTCCTCGTGGCGCATGTCGCGGTATCCGTCGGCTGGCTGGGACTGACCGTCGGACTGCTGGCCCTCGCCATCACGGCCTTCTCCACCGCGGACCCCGCCACCGCACGGGCCGCGACCCGCGCCATGAAGGTCTTCGGGGACTGGCTGATCGTGCCGGTCGCCCTGTTCTCGCTGTTCAGCGGTCTCGTTCTGGCGCTCGGTACGCCATGGGGGCTGGCCAGGCACCGATGGGTCTGGACGAAGTTCTGGCTCACCCTGATCACCGTGGCGCTGTCCGTCTTCTCCCTGCGGCCCGGCATCGACGAGGCCGCAACGCGTGGCACCGTCGATGCCGACCTGGTGGTCGCGCCGTCAGTGGCAACGGCGGCCTACCTCTTCATCACCGCGATATCGGTACTGAAGCCCTGGGGACCGACCCGGCGCGGCCATCGGCTGCGCCGCTCGGCCGGAGCCGGTAAAGGGGTGGACGAGCGAACACCGCGTCGGACAGCCTGACCTCCATGCCCAGCTCACTGCCCCGCTCGTCAGCCGAATTGCCTCTCCGGCGCCTCACCCAGAATGACCTGGTCGCCTGCGCCGATCTCTGCGAAGACCGTGGCTGGCCACGCGATGAGCACCGGTGGGGCCTGCTCCTCGCCGCCGGAACCGGCTACGGCGTGGACGATCCCGAGGGCAAGGGGCTGATGGCCAGTTGTGTGGTGACCTCCTACGGCCCGCGGCTGGCCGCCATCGGCATGCTGCTCGTCGCGGAGCGATACGCGCGGCGGGGGGTCGCGCGGCAGCTGATGAACCGGGTGATCGCCGAGTGCGGTGACACACCGCTCAGCCTCTACGCGACAGCCGCGGGGCAACCGCTCTACGAGCAGCTCGGCTTCTCGGCCGTGGGCCGCTCCCAGCGGGTCACCGGCTTCCTCCGGCCCGCCGACGACGGATCCGCCGTGGCCGTCCGCCCGGCCACGGCGGAGGATCTGCACGCCATGGTCCGGCTGGACACGGATGTCTTCGGTGGCGACCGGACCCATGTCCTCGCCCGGCTGCCCGCGTACGCGGACCACATCCGGGTCGCCCAGGACGAGGGACAACTCATCGGGTACGCGGCGGCCTGGCCGAGCGACGGGGCCCATGTGGTCGGCCCGCTGATCGCGCGCGACACCGCCACGGCTCAGGCACTCGTCGCCTCTCTCGCGGAGGCGACCGACCGGCCCCTGCGCGCGGACATCGACGCGCGCCACACCGAACTGCTCGGCTGGTTCGAGGAGCGCGGTCTGCGGCCCGGCTCCGTGACCACAGTGATGACCCATGGGATCTCGGACCTGCCTGGCGACTGGACCCGTCGCTACGCCCCGCTGACCGTGGCGACGGGCTGACCGCGGAGACCTGCGCGGCCCGAGGAGTGCGTCAGACGAGCTCCTTCACGGCGGACGACGCAAAGGCGTGATCCTGGTCGGGGGCGCCTCCGCCGACACCGATGGCGCCGATGAGCCGGCCGTCGCGGTGGACGGGAACGCCTCCGGCGATGAAGAGCAACGGCCGGTCGAGGGCCGTGGGCAGTGTGTGGAAGAGCCCGCCGGGCCGGACCGCGTCGACGAGGTCGGCCGTGGGAGCGTCGAGCTGGAGGGCCGTGTACGCCTTGCGGGTGCTGGTCTCGCCGGCGATGAGGACGGCCCGGTCGTCCCGGCGGAACGCCAGCAGGTGGCCGCCCGCGTCGAGGACGGTGACGGCAACCGCGATGCCTGCGACCTCGGCGGCGGCACGGGCCGCGTCGACGAGCGATTCGGCGTCCGCGGTCGTCAGCGGGGCGACGGCGAAAGTGGTGGTGCTCATGAGGGCTCCTTGGTGCGATGCGGCGCGGTGAGGCGGCGCGCTCTGCGGGAAGGGACGTCGGCGTGGGAGGGAATGTCGGCGTGGGAGGGGGATCTCAGCGCCGGGACGCGGGGGCGAGGGCGGGCTCAGGGGTATGCCGGGCAACGATCCGGCCGGTCGTGACCGTGCGGCGTTCCAGCACACCGGAGACGACCGCGAGGGCCAGGGCGGAGGCCGCCAGAGCCGCGCCGATCCAGTTGGGAGCGGTGTAGCCGAGGCCCGCCGAGATGGCGAGGCCACCCAGCCACGCCGAGAGCGCGTTACCGAGGTTGAAGGCACCGATATTGGCCGCGGAGGCGAGGGTCGGGGCTTCGGCCGCCTGGTCGAGCACCCGCTTCTGCAGCGGCGGCACGGTCGCGAACCCCAGGCCGCCGATGAGAGCGATGGTGACGGCCGCGGTGATCTTGTTGTGAGCGGTCAGGGTGAACAGGGCGAGGACCACGGCGAGGGCGCCCAGCGACACGTACAGCAGGGGCATCAGACGGCGGTCGGCGAACCTGCCGCCGATCAGATTGCCACCCACCATGCCCAGTCCGAGGAGGACCAGCAGCCAGGTGACGGACGACGCGGAGTATCCGGCGATCCCGGTCATCATCGGAGTGATGTAGGTGATCGCGGCGAAGACTCCGCCGAAGCCCAGGACGGTCATCGCCATGGCGAGCAGCACCTGCACATTGCGGAACGCGGCCAGCTCGTCGCGGAGCCGTACGCCCTCGTGCCGTGACTGTTCGGGGACGAGCCTGGCGACGCCGAGAAGGCCGATGACCCCGATCGCGGCGACGGCGAAGAACGTGGTCCGCCAGCCCGCGCTCTGTCCGATGTAGGTGCCCAGCGGTACACCGACGAGATTGGCCACGGTGAGGCCGGTGAACATCATGGCGATCGCCCCGGCCTTCTTCCGGGGAGCCACCAGGTCGGCCGCGACGACCGTTCCGATGCCGAAGAAGGCGCCATGGGCGAGTGAGGCGATCACCCGGCCGACGACCATGACGCCGAAGACCGGGGCAACCGCGGAGATCACATTGCCCACGACGAACAGGCCCATGAGCAGCATCAGCATGCGCTTGCGGGTGACCCGGGTGCCGAGGGCCGTCATCAGCGGGGCGCCGAGGACGACGCCGAGCGCGTACCCCGTGACGAGGAACCCCGCGGTCGGGATCGAGACCTGGAAGTCCGCGGCAACCTCGGGGAGCAACCCCATGATCACGAACTCGGTGGTCCCGATACCGAAAGCCCCGATGGCGAGGGCCAGGAGCGCGAGCGGCATGAATTTCACCTTCCCTGAAGATTGCGCCTGCACCTTATGAGCGTCCACAATAATTGCAGACGCCGATTAATTGCAAGCGCGGGCTATTGCGGTAGTCGCCTATCCTGGGGGCAAGCGGCTCCTACACGGAGGAGAGACCCCATGACAGCGACAGACCCCGCACTGACCGCCCTCTCCCAGGGCTGGTGCGCTCTCTCCTTGCTCCACGGAAAGATCGAGGCCCGCATCGAGCGGGCGCTGCAGTCCGGGCACGGGCTCAGCGTGCGGGAGTTCTCCCTGCTCGGCGTCCTGAGCAGGCAGCACAACGGCCCTGGTGGACATCTCCAGATGAAGCAGGTCGCGGATGCGGTCGTGCTCAGCCAGAGCGCCACCACCCGCCTGGTCACCCGCCTGGAGGACCGCGGGCTGCTGACGCGGTACCTCTGCGACACCGATCGCCGTGGCATCTACACCGATGTCACCGAGGCCGGCCTCGCCCTGCTGGCCGAGGCCCGGCCGACCAATGACAGCGCGCTGCGCGCCGCGTTGGACGAGGCCGCGAAGTCCCCCGAACTGGCCCCGCTGGTCAGGGCGGTCGAGGAGCTGAAGGCCCCCGTGCAGGTCGCCTGAGTCACCGCGTGGTCGCGAGCGGCCCGCGGGACAGGACTAGATCCCGCGCCGCCCGGACGATCTGCGTACCCTGCCGACCATGAGCGATCTGGAAATACGGCCGGCCGCCCTCGCCGACATCCCCGCGATCGTGGCCATGCTCGCCGACGATCCGCTGGGCGCACAGCGTGAGTCACCGGACGACCTGGCCCCGTACCACGCCGCCTTCCGGCGGTTGGTGGACGACCCGAACCAGCACCTGGTCGTCGCCGTGCGCGAGGGCCGCGTCGTCGGAACCCTGCAGCTGACCGTGATTCCCGGACTTTCCCGGCGCGGCTCGACCCGCTCGGTCATCGAGGGCGTACGCATCCATGCCGACGAACGCGGAAGCGGCCTCGGCACCCTGCTGATCGAGTGGGCTGTGGACGAATCCCGGCGCCAGGACTGCCAGTTGGTCCAGCTGACGTCCGATGCGACCCGGACCGATGCCCATCGCTTCTACGAGCGACTCGGCTTCACCGCCAGCCATGTGGGTTTCAAGCTCGCACTCTGATCACACTCCGGAGCCCGGAAGGGGGTCGTCCATGCACCGCATCAGTGACGAGCAACGCAGGATCAGGCTCGGCCGGCGCCATCTCCTGGCCCCGTCCCTGCGAACCGCTTCCCCGGTCTCCGTGGCCGATGCGGTCGTGGCGCTGCACGCGACCGATGCCGCCACCGTCTTCCTCTCCACCTGTGCCCGCCTGTCCGAGGCGGGCGTCGCCCCGGTGGAACAGGCCCTCTACGGGGACGTCTCGCTGGTCCGGCAGCTCTCCATGCGGAACACCCTGTTCGTCGTCTCGCGGGAACTCGCCCCCTTCGTCGACGCTTCGAACGCCCGGGCCGTAGCCGCCAAGGAACGCCGGACCTTCCTCAAGCACCTCACGGACGACGGGAACGGCCTGGACGAGCGCTGGCTCGCCGGTGCCGAACAGCAGACCCTGGCCGCTCTCGCCGACCGCGGTACCGCAACCGGCACCGAACTCTCCGCCGCCGTGGCCGCTCTGCGTACGAAGATCACCGTCTTCCCCGGCAAGAAGGCCGAGGGCGTGCAGGGCGTAGCCTCCCGTGTCATCCGGATCCTGGCGGCCGAAGGCCTCATCCGCCGGGACCGGCCACGCGGTTCCTGGACCTCCAGCCAGTTCCGCTGGACGTCCTCCGATCCCTGGCCGTCCGAGGACCCCGCACGGGCACGGGCCGAGCTGGCCCGGCGATGGCTCCGCTCCTACGGCCCGGCGACCGAGACCGATCTCAAGTGGTGGACGGGCTGGGGGCTGGGACCGACCCGCAAGGCACTGGCAGCCGTCGAGGCCGAGGAGGTCCGGCTGGACGACGGAGCCGTGGGGTGGGTGCTGCCGGAGGACATGGAGCCGGAACCGGCCCCGGAGCCCTGGGCCGCACTGCTTCCGGCTCTCGACCCCAGCGCCATGGGATGGTCCGATCGCGGATTCCATCTGCCGGGCGGGCACCGGGAGGCTCTCTTCGACCGGTCCGGCAACATCGGTCCGACCGTGTGGTGGAACGGGCGGATCGTGGGTGGCTGGGCCCAGCGGGCCGACGGCGAGCCGGTCTGGCGGCTGCTGTCCGACGTCGGCCGGGACGCCTCCGCCGCGATCGAAGCGGAAGCGTCCCGGTTCTCGCGATGGGTGGGTCAGGCACGGGTCACTCCGCGCTTCCGCACCCCGCTGGAACGGGAGCTGACGGCCTGAACCGGCCCGCCCCCTCCCGTTTCACGTGAAACGGGAGGATCAGGCTCCCAGGCCCCGCCATCCACCCTCGTCCACCCCGCCGGGAACGGCCGCAGCCGGGTCGTACGGCTCCCGTGTGAAGACGAACGAACCCAGATCGAGATGGTTCACGCTGCCGTCGCTGTTCCGGATCACGCGCAGCGTCTCCCCCGCGTAGTAGCCGTCGAGACCGGTCCAGGTGCCATCGGGCTGTGCGGTGAACCGGGCGCCGCGGCCGGCGCCCTGCAGGGGCGCCAGCTCCAGCCCGCCGCCCGAGGTCATCCGCAGGACATTCGGGCGCGTGCCCCAGTACCAGAGGCCGGTCAGCGCGAGAAGCCCGGCATCCACCTCCGGCAGCGGGCGCCAGGGCTCGGGGATGCGGGGCTCGGCCTCGGCCACGATGCTCACGAGGTCGGCGGCAAGCCCACCGATCAGCAGACCCGATGTCGTGTTGGTCAGCGCGACGGCCACCACGTCGTCCTCGACGTCGATCCACAGGGCGGCCAGGAATCCGGGCAGCGATCCCGTATGTCCGACGAGTGTGCGTCCGCCGATGTGCACCACCTGGAGGCCCAGACCGTAGACGAAGTGCCAGTCGCCGTGCTCTGCGGGTGCGGACGGCTCACGCATCTGCTCCACGGAGGCGGCGCAGAGAACCCGGTCGTCCCCCTCGGTCAGGAGGGTCGCAAAGCGCAGTAGATCGTCGTTGGTGGACCAGAGCTGGCCGGCCGGGGCCATCAGCCCGAGATCCTCGGCCGGTTCGGGCAGCATGACATCGGCCCAGGGATGCACGGCCCAGCCGCCCGCGTGCGGCGCCTGCGGGTGGAGGCTGGTGCGGTTCATGCCGAGCGGTTCGAGGATCTCGTGTCGCAGCACCTCCGCCCAGCTCGCCCCGCGCACCTTCTCGACCAGGGCGCCCAGCAGCGTGTAGCCGGGGTTCGAGTAGTGGTGCCGTTGCCCCGGACTGTGCATCCGCGTCTGCTCACCGAGCACATCGGCCAGCTCTGGCCGGAGCGTGCCCGGGGTCCGCTCCCACCAGGGCCCGGGCGCCTCGGCGCCGAGTCCCGCGCTGTGTCCCAGCAGTTGGTGGATCGTCACATCACCGACATCGGTGCCGGGCAGATGCTTCTCCAGCGGATCGTCCAGGTCGAGCAGGCCCTCGTCACGCAGGCGCAGGACCAGCACCGCGGTGAAGGTCTTGGTGAGGGACCCGATCCTGAACTGTGTGTCGTTGTCGGGAGCATGGCCGTCCACGCAACTGCGGGATCCGCTCCAGACGGTCCGCCCCTGCCGCTGCACCGCGGCGACGAGCGAGGGCGCGCGGCCTTCCGACTGCGCGGTGGCGATGCGGTGCAGCAGAGCACGCTGCGTCCCTGGAAGCAACTGTTCGGATGAGTAGGTCATGCTCACACAACTACCCGCAGAACCAGGCGGTGGCGACTCCATTTCACCGCCCGCGGGCCCACACCCACCCTCTGTTCTGCCGACGGTGAGGACCGGCCCGACCGGGACCGGCCGCCGCTACGGTCCGGTCTCATGACGACGATCACCACACACTCGGTCGCATACCGGCCGACGGCCTGACGATGACCGGGCACCTCCCGCTCCCCGCCGGTACCGGCCGCCGGGATGCAGGCCGCGGGCGTCGACCGGCGCCTGGTGGTCTACGGCGGGGCCCGGCACGCGTTTCACCACCCGTCGGTCGACCAGACCGTGCTTCCCGGCGTCGCCCACCTTCCTCAGCACGCACGGCGGGCCTGGCACGACGTCGGGATCTGCTCGCCGAGTGGCTGCCCGTGGCGGAGTGAGCCGGAGCGTCAGGACCGCCGTCGCCGTGACACGGCAGCGGAGAAGGCGACACGGAGCCCGAGGACCTGCAAGCCGTCAGGTCTGCGCCATGTCGACGAAGCGCGAGTAGTGGCCCTGGAAGGCCACCGTGATCGTCGCCGTCGGGCCGTTACGGTGCTTGGCCACGATCAGGTCGGCCTCACCGGCGCGGGGGGACTCCTTCTCGTACGCGTCCTCGCGGTGCAGCAGGATCACCATGTCGGCGTCCTGCTCGATGGATCCCGATTCACGCAGGTCGGAGACCATCGGCTTCTTGTCCGTGCGCTGTTCGGGGCCACGGTTCAGCTGGGAGAGCGCGATCACCGGGAGCTGCAGCTCCTTCGCCAGCAGCTTGAGGTTTCGGGACATGTCCGAGACTTCCTGCTGGCGGCTCTCGGCACGCTTCGAGCCGCCGGACTGCATCAGCTGGAGGTAGTCGATGACCACGAGTTTGAGGTCGTTGCGCTGCTTGAGACGGCGGCACTTCGCCCGGATCTCCATCATGGAGAGGTTCGGGGAGTCGTCGATGTAGAGCGGGGCGGCCGAGACATCCGGCATCCGGCGGGCCAGCCGCGTCCAGTCCTCGTCGGTCATGGTGCCGGAGCGCATGTGGTGCAGCGCCACCCGCGCCTCGGCGGAGAGCAGACGCATCGCGATCTCGTTGCGCCCCATTTCGAGGGAGAAGATCACACTGGGCAGGTTGCTCTTGATCGAACAGGCCCGGGCGAAGTCGAGAGCCAGCGTGGACTTACCCATGGCGGGGCGGGCCGCGATGACGACCATCTGGCCCGGGTGCAGGCCGTTCGTCAGAGCGTCGAGGTCGGTGAAGCCGGTCGGCACCCCGGTCATCTCGCCGCTGCGCGAGCCGATCGCCTCGATCTCGTCGAGCGCGCCCTCCATGATGTCGCCGAGCGGCAGGTAGTCCTCGCTGGTGCGCTGCTCGGTGACGGCGTAGATCTCGGCCTGCGCGGAGTTCACGATGTCGTCGACATCGCCGTCGGCCGCGTATCCCATCTGCGTGATCTTCGTGCCGGCTTCGACGAGCCGCCTCAGGACCGCCCGCTCGTGGACGATCTCCGCGTAGTACGAAGCGTTGGCCGCGGTCGGTACGGACTGGACGAGGGTGTGCAGATACGGTGCCCCGCCCACCTTGGTGATCTCGCCGCGCTTGACCAGCTCGGCCGCCACCGTGATCGGGTCGGCCGGCTCGCCCTTGGCGTAGAGGTCGAGGATCGCCTGGTAGACGGTCTCGTGCGCGGGACGGTAGAAGTCGTGGCCCTTGATGATCTCCACGACATCGGCGATGGCGTCCTTGGACAGGAGCATGCCGCCGAGTACCGACTGCTCGGCATCGAGGTCCTGGGGCGGCACCCGTTCGAAACCGGGGGAGCCGCCGTCCCATCCGCCGCCCTCCCTGCCGCGCTCGTGCTGCTCGCCGCGGTCCCGGCCTTCACCCCGACGCTGCCGGGAGACGGGCAGACGGTCACTGGGACCGGTATCGGCCCAGGGGTCGTCCAAAGGCTCGGGAATGCTCACCGGGCCACCTCCTCCCGTCCGCTCCGCGGACCTCGCCATGCCACTCTTTCTTACGGCACAGCACCGACAAACAAGACGCCCGACTCCGGTTCCGGCACGTCGAGTTCCGCGTGGTTCCGAGACGGGAACGGGGTGCGGGTGCCGGTCCACGGTAGGCCGCTCGGCACCGTCAGCCAATCTGGTTATCCACAGGGCATGTGGACGACCGACCAGATGCTGTGGAGAACTCCACAGAACCTGTGCACGGAACGGGGGACAGCACTGTGGACAAACTCATAGCGACTGGACCATCACTGCGCTGACCTGGCCTTTCCCCATCCACGGGCTGTGGGGGAGAAAAACTTTCCACCTCAGTTCAAGATCACGACAAACGACACACAGGAGAACGCCGGACCTTCGCAAATGTAAGGACTACTAAGCCATTGCATCCATTACCTGTGGAAGATTAGATTGACCCCCATGATCCAGGCCCCGGCACCACCGCCGCCCAGTCGCCGACGGCACGACCGCGAGATCATCTCGCTCGCCGTCCCTGCCTTCGGCGCACTCGTCGCCGAGCCGCTCTTCGTGATGGTCGACAGCGCCATCGTCGGCCATCTCGGCACCCCGCAACTGGCCGGCCTGGCCGTCGCAGCCGCCCTGCTGACCACCGCCGTCAGCATCTTCGTCTTCCTCGCGTACGCCACCACCGCGGCGGTGGCACGACGGGTCGGGGCGGGCGATCTGGCCTCCGCGATCCGGCAGGGCATGGACGGCATCTGGCTGGCGCTCCTGCTGGGCGTCGTCGTCATCGCCCTCGCTCTCCCCACGGCCCCCTGGCTGGTGGACGTCTTCGGAGCTTCCGACACGGCGGCCCCCTACGCGACCACGTATCTGAGGATCTCCAGCCTCGGCATCCCGGCCATGCTCGTGGTGATGGCCGCGACCGGTGTCCTCCGCGGCCTGCAGGACACCAGGACTCCGCTGTACGTCGCCGTCGGAGGCTTCGCGGCCAACGGAGCCCTCAACGCGGGACTGGTCTACGGCGCCGGTCTCGGTATCGCCGGATCGGCCTGGGGCACCGTGATCGCACAGGTCGCGATGGCCGCCGTCTATCTGATCGTGGTGGTACGGGGAGCGCGACGGCACGGCGCCTCACTGCGCCCCGACGCCGCGGGCATCAGGGCCAGCGCCCAGGCAGGCGTTCCCCTCCTGGTCCGTACCCTGTCGCTGCGCGCCGTCCTGCTGATCGCCACGGCCGTCGCCGCCCGCCTCGGCGACACCGAGATCGCCGCGCACCAGATCATCCTGTCGCTCTGGAGCCTGATGGCCTTCGCCCTCGATGCCATCGCCATCGCCGGCCAGGCGATCATCGGCCGCTACCTGGGAGCCGATGACGCCGGGGGCGCACGCGAGGCATGCCGCCGCATGGTGCAGTGGGGCATCGTTTCCGGGGTGGTGTTCGGGGCATTGATCGTCCTCGCCCGACCGCTGTTCGTGCCCTTGTTCACCGGCGACCGGTCCGTACAGGACGCCCTTGTCCCGGCGCTGCTGGTAGTCGCACTGTCCCAGCCGATCGCCGGCGTGGTCTTCGTCCTGGACGGAGTGCTGATGGGTGCCGGTGACGGCCCGTACCTGGCCTGGGCCATGCTCGTCACGCTCGCCGTCTTCGCCCCGGTCGCGCTGCTGGTGCCGGTGATCGGTGGTGGCCTGACGGCGCTGTGGTGGGCGATGACCCTGATGATGGCCGTCCGCCTGGTGACGCTCTGGCTGCGCACCCGCTCCGGTAAATGGATCGTCACCGGGGCCACGCGCTGAGCCACCGGCCGTTGCCGCGTTTCACGTGAAACCGGGCAACGGGGGACACGGCAGAAGGGGCAACAGAAGCGGCAACAGAAGGGCCACGAAACCCGGCCGGAACCGCACGGCCGGAAACGACGAAGGGCCGCACCCCGTGGGGTGCGGCCCTTCAGCTGCTCAGGTGAGCTGTGCCCTTAGGCAGCAACGACCTCGATGCCGAGGTTCGCAGCGACCTCGGGGTGCAGACGCACGGACACCTGGTGCCCGCCGAGCGTCTTGATCGGCGAGCCCAGCTCGACGCGACGCTTGTCGACGTCGGGGCCACCGGCGGCCTTGATCGCCGAGGCGATGTCGGCCGGGGTCACGGAGCCGAAGAGACGGCCGGCGTCGCCGGAGCGAACGGCCAGACGGACCTTCACGGCCTCGAGCTTGGTCTTGATCTCGTTGGCCTGCTCGATCGTGGCGATCTCGTGGATCTTGCGGGCGCGGCGGATCTGCGCCACGTCCTTCTCGCCACCCTTGGTCCAGCGGATGGCAAAGCCACGCGGAACCAGGTAGTTACGGGCGTACCCGTCCTTGACGTCGACGACGTCGCCCGCAGCACCGAGGCCGGAGACCTCGTGGGTGAGGATGATCTTCATGATTCGGTCACCCTTCCCTTATCGCGCGGTGGACGTGTAGGGCAGCAGCGCCATCTCACGGCTGTTCTTGACTGCCGTGGCGACGTCACGCTGGTGCTGCGTGCAGTTGCCGGTCACGCGGCGGGCACGGATCTTGCCGCGGTCGGAAATGAACTTCCGCAGCATGTTCGTGTCCTTGTAGTCCACGTACTGGGTCTTGTCCTTGCAGAACGCGCAGACCTTCTTCTTAGGCTTGCGCACAGGCGGCTTCGCCATGGTGTTTCTCCTGTGTGATCAAGAAGTGGGGGTACGAGCTTCCCTAGAAGGGGGGCTCGTCCGAGTAGCCGCCGCCGGAACCGCCGGAGCTTCCGCCCCAGCCGCCTCCGCCGCCCTGCTGGCCCCCGCCCTGCTGACCGCCGGACGGCGCACTCGTGGCCCACGGGTCGTCGGCGGGAGCGCCGCCACCACCCTGCTGGCCACCACCGGGACCGCCGCCCCAGTTGCCGCCGCCCTGCTGGCCGCCGCCGTATCCACCCTGGCCGCCCTGGCCACCGCGACCGGTGGTCTTGGTGACCTTGGCCGTGGCGTTCTTCAGGCTGGGGCCGACTTCCTCGACATCCAGCTCGTAGACCGTGCGCTTGACGCCCTCGCGGTCTTCGTACGACCGCTGCTTCAGCCGGCCCTGCACGACGACGCGCATGCCTCGCTGGAGCGACTCGGCGACGTTCTCCGCCGCCTGCCGCCAGACCGAGCAGGTGAGGAACAGGCCTTCGCCGTCCTTCCACTCATTGGTCTGCCGGTCGAAGATGCGGGGAGTGGACGCGACACGGAACTTCGCGACCGCCGCACCGGACGGGGTGAAGCGCAGCTCGGGGTCGTCGACGAGATTGCCGACGACCGTGATGACGGTCTCGCCTGCCATGGATGAACCTCTCGGCGGGGATTGCTTCTGGCTGCTTGCTGCTACTCGAACCCGATGACCACTGAGCTAGATGCTCAGTGGGACTCGGGACGGAGGACCTTGGTCCGGAGGACCGACTCGTTCAGGTTCATCTGGCGGTCGAGCTCCTTGACGACCGCAGGCTCGGCCTGCAGGTCGATGACCGAGTAGATGCCCTCGGGCTTCTTCTTGATCTCGTAAGCGAGACGACGACGGCCCCAGGTGTCGACCTTCTCGACCTTTCCGTTGCCCTCACGGACGACGGAGAGGAAGTTCTCGATCAGCGGGGAGACAGCGCGCTCCTCGAGATCGGGGTCGAGGATGACCATCACCTCGTAGTGACGCATGTGGAACCCACCTCCTTTGGACTCAGCGGCCACGGTCGTTCCGTGGCAGGAGGGTCGTGATGCGTGAGCATCGGTGTCTCCGAGTAGAACAGCCGCCACTGACAACGCCCTCCATCAGAGGGGGGTCGACGTGCTGGTCCGGGCAGACACCGGTGCAGACCGTACAGAGTACCCGCACACCCGCTTCCGGTTGAAATCCGGTGCTCAGGAGACGCAATCTGGACACATCGGGTGTGACCGGCGCCACCGCGCGCCCCATCTCCGCCAGGAGGTACTCCATGGCACAGGCAATACGACCCCGTCCCCCCGTCTCCCTTCTCGCCACGGACGGCAAGCCCCATCCCCGCCAGGAGGTCCTGGTGGCGGTGACGCTGATCCTCGGTGTGCTCGCCTTCGTGACGGCGATGTTCCACAACCTGCATCTGATCAGCTCGTGGGCCGGACTCATCGGGATCCTCACGGGTGCGTACGGGCAGTACATCTCGGTGACCACGCGTGAACGGTTCCCGCTGATCATCGGCATGGGCGCAGCCGCCATCGGCTTCTTCCTGGGCATGGCCCACGGCGGCCTCTTCGGCGGCGTGGTGGGCTGACGCACGGCGGACGGCAGGTGATCCGCGTCCGGTACAGGACGGACGGAACGGCGCGAGGACCCGCACAGGGACCTCGCGCCGTTCCCCGTGCCGGTGACCTCGCGCCGTTGCCCCGTACAAGGCCCGGAAACCCGGGGCGCGGCGGTGGCCCGGCGGCAAGGTCCCATAGGGCCAGACGGCGTGCTGGTCGGTCACAGTAGGCTTCGGCGCGAGAGCCGGAGCCCCTGGACCGATGGGGACACACCTGCCGAGGAGCGCCCCGCATGAGCCTGACCCTGAGGACCATCAGCCGAGAGCAGCATCTGGCATACATCCAGAGTCTGCCTGCGGCGAGTCACATGCAGGTCCCGGCATGGGCTGATGTGAAGGCGGAGTGGCGCTCCGAGAGCCTCGGCTGGTTCGACAAGAGCGGACAGCTCGTCGGCGCCGGCCTGGTGCTCTACCGGCAGCTCCCGAAGATCAAGCGCTATCTCGCCTATCTGCCCGAGGGCCCGGTCATCAACTGGTTCGCCCCGAACCTGGACGACTGGCTGCGGCCGATGCTGGCGCACCTCAAGCAGCAGGGCGCCTTCTCCGTGAAGATGGGCCCGCCGGTCATCATCCGTCGCTGGGACGCGCCCGCCATCAAGTCGGGCATCCAGGACCCGGAAGTGAAGCGTCTGCGCGACATCGAGGCCACCCACATCGAGCCGCGCGCCTTCGAAGTGGCGGACCGGCTGCGGAAGATGGGGTGGCAGCAGGGCGAGGACGGCGGCGCCGGTTTCGGTGACGTGCAGCCGCGCTACGTCTACCAGGTGCCGCTGGCGAATCGTTCGCTCGAAGACGTCCACAAGGGCTTCAACCAGCTGTGGCGACGCAACATCAAGAAGGCCGAGAAGGCCGGCGTCGAGGTCGTCCAGGGCAGCTACGCCGAGCTCGACGAGTGGCAGCGGCTGTACGAGATCACGGCGGAGCGCGACCACTTCCGGCCGCGTCCGCTGGGCTACTTCCAGCGCATGTGGACGGCCCTCAACACCGAGGACCCCAACCGGATGCGGCTGTACTTCGCCCGGCACGAGGGCGAGAACGTCGCGGCCGCGACCATGCTGATCGTCGGCGGGCACGTCTGGTACTCGTACGGCGCGTCCGCCAACCACAAGCGCGAGGTCCGGCCCTCGAACGCGATGCAGTGGCGGATGCTGCGCGACGCGTACGCCATGGGGGCCACCGTCTACGACCTGCGCGGCATCTCCGACTCGCTGGACGAGACCGACCACCTCTTCGGTCTGATCCAGTTCAAGGTCGGCACCGGCGGGCAGGCGGCGGAGTACCTCGGCGAGTGGGACTTCCCGCTCAACAAGCTGCTGCACAAGGCGCTCGACATCTACATGTCGCGCCGCTGATTCGCGTCGTCCGATACGCGTCGTCCCGGTGACGAAACCGGCTTCATTGGTTTCAATGGGGACTTCGGCTCCACACATCTCCCACACAGCAGCCACCAGAAGGGTTCCGGACCGGCCATGGCGCTCTCCCTCTACGTCGACACCGCGCGCTGGCGGGCGCACCAGAAATCCGTCCTCGACCAGTTCCCGGGCCTCGTCCCGGTCTGCAAGGGCAACGGATACGGCTTCGGCCACGAACGGCTGGCCGACGAGGCCATCCGCTTCGGCTCCGACATGCTCGCCGTCGGAACCACCTACGAGGCGGCCCGCATCAAGGACTGGTTCAGCGGCGACCTCCTGGTCCTCACCCCGTTCCGCCGGGGCGAGGAGCCGGTGCCGCTGCCCGACCGGGTCATCCGGTCCGTGTCCTCCGTGGACGGCGTGCACGCCCTGGTGGGCGCCCGGGTCGTCATCGAGTGCATGAGCTCGATGAAGCGCCACGGCGTCAAGGAGGAGGAGCTCGGACAGCTGCACGCGGCCATCGAGGACGTACGGCTCGAAGGCTTCGCCCTGCACCTTCCGCTGGACCGCACGGACGGCTCGGACGCGGTCGAGGAGGTCATCGGCTGGATGGACCGGCTGCGCGCGGCCCGGCTGCCGCTGCACACGATGTTCGTCAGCCATCTGCGCGCCGAGGAGCTGGGCCGGCTCCAGCAGCAGTTCCCGCAGACGCGTTTCCGTGCCCGCATCGGGACCCGCCTGTGGCTCGGCGACCACGAGGCGACGGAGTACCGGGGCGCAGTCCTGGACGTCACGCGGGTGGTCAAGGGCGACCGCTTCGGCTACCGGCAGCAGAAGGCCGCCTCGGACGGCTGGCTGGTGGTCGTCGCCGGTGGTACGTCGCACGGAGTAGGCCTGGAGGCCCCGAAGGCCCTGCACGGTGTGATGCCGCGCGCCAAGGGGGTCGCCCGCGCGGGCCTGGCCACCGTCAACCGCAATCTGTCGCCGTTCGTCTGGGCGGGCAAGCAGCGCTGGTTCGCCGAGCCGCCGCACATGCAGGTGTCGATCCTGTTCGTCCCGTCGGACGCCCAGGAGCCGAAGGTCGGCGACGAGCTGGTGGCCCATCTGCGCCACACGACCACCCAGTTCGACCGCCTCGTCGACCGCTAGGACGGCGCCGGGTCCCTCCGTACGGGAGGAACCCGGCCCTCAGTCGGCGACCGGGCCGCGCCCGGCGCCCCACTCCACCCGCGGTCCTTCCACCGCGGCGTGGGCGTGGTGCGGCGCATGCGCCGCCCGCCCCAGCACGAACGCGTCCGGGGCCCCGTCGAGCACCCCGCCGGACGGATCGTCCGACCCGTCGCGCCGAACGACGTCCCGCTCCGGCATGAGGATGTCCCGTACGACCACGGCACAGAGGTACAGCGTGCCCAGCAGGTGCAGGGCGATCGCCAGCTGGTACCCCTCCGTGGGCAGCCCCTGGTGCTTGTCCCCGCTGGTCGTGTACGCGAGATACATCCAGATCCCCAGGAAGTACATGACCTCGCACGCCTGCCAGATCAGGAAGTCGCGCCAGCGCGGCCGGGCCAGGGCGGCCAGGGGGATCAGCCACAGCACGTACTGCGGCGAGTAGACCTTGTTGACGAGGATGAACGCCGCGACGACGAGAAAGGCCAGCTGGGCGAAGCGGGGCCGGCGCGGCGCCATCAGGGTGAGCGCGCCGATGCCCGCGCACAGCAGGACCGTCGTCAGGGTCGAGACGGTGTTGACGGTCGAGACCTCGATGCTCTCGCCGGTGCGCTGGGTGATGATCAGCCAGAAGGAGCCGAAGTCGATGCCCCGTTCCTCGCTGAACGTGTAGAACTTCTTCCAGCCCTCGGGGGCGAGCGCCATCACCGGCAGATTCACCACCAGCCAGGACACCACCGCCCCGAGCGTCGCCCTGCCGAACTCCCGCCATGCGCCCGCCCGCCAGCACAGGACGAACACCGGCCCCAGCAGGAACACGGGATAGAGCTTGGCGGCCGTGGCGAGCCCGATGAGGACGCCGAACGCCAGCGCCCTTCCCCGGGACCACATGAGCATCGCGGCGGCCGTCAGCGCGACGGCCAGCAGGTCCCAGTTGATCGTGGCGGTGAGCGCGAAGGCCGGCGCGAGGGCGACCAGCAGCCCGTCCCAGGGGCGGCGCCGGTGCGTGCGGGCGACACAGACGGCGATGACCACGGCGCAGATCATCAGCATGCCCGCGTTGACCATCCAGTACATCTGCTCGCGGTGCTGGATGGAGCCGCCCGGCGTCAGCCAGGCGGCGACCTGCATGAACACGCCCGTCAGAACGGGGTACTCCAGGTACTGCATGTCGCCGGCCAGCCGGTCGAAGTACGGCACGAGGCCGTCGGAGAATCCACGTGCGGCGAAGAGATGCGGAATGTCCGAGTAGCAGGCGTGCGTGTACTGCGAGCCCGCGCCCCTGAACCAGGCCCAGTTGTAGCAGGGCAGCTTCTGCACCATGCCCAGCGCGAACATCCCGAGGGCCACCAGCGCGACGACGCCCACGGGGGTGAGCGCCGTGCTGCCGAGCCGGGTCCAGCGCCCCGACCGGCCGCCGATCAGCTCGCTGCCGGCCGCGGCGACCTCGTCCTGGTGCGTGGGCCGCACGACGGACCGTTCCTGGTGCTCGTGCACGCTCGTGTCTTCTGCGCTTGGCATGCCGCTCATCCTGCCGTACGGGGCTGTGGAAACGACGAGGGCCGCCGCACCGTGCGGTGCGGCGGCCCTCATGACCGGGTCGGCCCGGCGGGCCGTGCGGGCGCTATCCGGCCGGTCCGCCGAAGATTGCGCCGTTTCCGTTCCCGCCGTTCCCGTTCCCGCCGTTCCCGTTGCCGCCGTTCCCGTTCCCGCCGGTCGGTGGATCGGGGGTCGTCGACGGATCGGTGCCACCACCGGTGTCTCCGCCGTTCGCACCGGTGCTGGTCCCGCCGTTGTTGTGCTGGCAGTCCCAGTCCCACGTGTCGCAGGTCTCGGTGGGGGTGACGGGCGGCGACGGGGTCGTGGGCATCGAGGGCGACTTGTCCACCGACGTGGTCGGAGACGGGGTCGTCGGCGGGCTGGGCGTCGGCGTGGGGCTCTGCGCACCGCCGCCGTAGACCTTGTCCCCGATCGGTCCGGGCTCCGGGAAGGTCAGTACCGGCTTCCCCTTCAGCGCATCCGCCATGTAGTCGTGCCAGATCTGGGCCGGGAACGACGCACCGTGGATCGTCTTCTCACCACCCGTGCCGTACATCTTCTCGAACTTGCGGTTCTTGTTCGTCGCATCGTCGTCGAGTCGGTACATGCTGATGGCCGTGGACAGCTGCGGCGTGTAGCCGACGAACCAGGCCGACTTGTTGTCGTCCGTCGTACCGGTCTTGCCGGCGACGTCCCGGCCGGGGAGCTGGGCGGGGGTACCGGTCCCCTTCTCGACGACGTTCTTCAGGACGTCGGTGACGTTGTCGGCGATCGCGGCATCGAAGGCGCGCTTGCGGGCGTCCTTGTGCCGGTAGATCACCTCGCCCTCGTGCTTCACCTCGGAGACCGAGTACGGCTCGCGCTGCATACCGCTGTCGGCGAAGGTCGCGTACGCGCCGGCCATACGGATCGCGCTGGGCGAGGACGTGCCGATGGAGAACGACGGCACATGCGAGTCCGCCATCTGTTCGTCGTCCTTGAGCCCGGCGGCCATGGCGATGTCCTTCACCTTGTCGGTGCCGACGTCCATGCCGAGCTGCACGTACGGGGAGTTGGCGGACCACTGCATCGCCTCGCGAAGGGTGATGTTGCCCTTCGACTCATGGCCGTCGTTGGCCTGCAGCCACTCCTTGCCGTTCTCGTCGGTCCAGATCTCGCCGTTGTACTTCTTGATCTTCAGCTTGTCATCGGCGTTGTAGATGCTGAGCGGCGAGACCTTCGTACGGTCCGACGGGCCCTGGTCCTCCGGGAGCTCGGGGTTCCGCTTGCCGTACTCCATCGCCGCCGCCAGCACGAACGGCTTGAAGGTCGAACCGACCTGCGCACCGGTGGGGTCGGCGTTGTTGGTGAAGTGCTTGGTCGCGTCCTGGCCGCCGTAGATCGCCACGATGGCCCCGGTCTTGGGATCCACCGAGCCGCCGCCGAACTGGACGTGGGTGTCCGTCTCCGGCCGCTGCTTCGGCTTGATCTTGCTGTCGTAGACCTTCTTGACCGCGGCGTTGAGGTCGTTGACCTTCTTCTTGTTGAAGGTGGTGTGGATCTGGTAACCACCCTGGGCCAGCATCTCCGCCGTGACACCCTCGGTGTTGTTGGCGAGGAAGTACTTCTTGGCCAGGTCCACCAGGTATCCGGTCTGACCGCCCAGCTGGGCGTTCTTCTTCGGCTCGAGAGGGGCCGGGAACTTGGTGTACTTGTCCCGCTCCGCCTTCGCGAGACGCCCGTCCTTCACCTCTTCGTCGAGGATCCACCGCCAGCGCTTCTCGGCCCGCTCGGTGTTGAGCTTCGCCGTCGCCTGCTTGGGATCGACCTCGGGGGCGCCCGCCGGGTCGTAGTAGGACGCGCCCTTGAGGAGTGTGGCCAGGAAGGCGCACTCGCTCGGATTCAGGTCCACGGCGTCCTTGCCGTAGTACGTACGGGCCGCCGCCTGGATCCCCGAAGCGCCTCGCCCGTAGTACGAGACGTTGAGGTAGTCCGTGATGATCGCGTTCTTCTTCATCTTGTTGGTGACCTTGAGCGTGATGAAGAGTTCCTGGAACTTCCTGCTCAAGGTCTGTTCCTGGGAAAGGCGCGAGTTCTTCACGTACTGCTGGGTGATCGTCGAACCACCCTGGGTCTCACCACCGGTGGCCATGTTGAACAGCGCCCGGCCGATGCCCATGGGGTCGATGCCCCGGTCGTGCTCGAAGGACTTGTTCTCGGCGGAGATCACGGCGTTCCGCATGGCGTCGGGAATCTGCGCGTACGTGATGAGCTGGCGGTTCACCTCACCACCGGTGGCGACCATCTGCGAACCGTCGTCCCACAGGTAGACGTTGTTCTGCGCCTTTGCGGCCTCGTTCACATTGGGCAGGCCGACCATCGCGTACGCGATCCCGCCGATGCCCATCAGTATGCCGAGGAAGCCGATGCAGAGGCCGGAGAGCAGCTTCCACGACGGCACCCAGCGCCGAGCGCCGTACTTCCCGGCGCGCGGGTAGTCGATGAAGCGTTTCTTGGCAGGGCGCTGGCCGGCGCGGCCACGGCCCCTGCCGGGACCCTCCTGACCGCCGTCGCCACCGCCACCGCGGCGACGTCCACCGCCACCGCCGCCGCGGCCCGACGAGCCGCCGCGCTGGGCGGCTCGTCGGGCCGCCGCGCGTCCGCCGTACGGACTGTCCCCACCATTCGAATCAGAAGGTGATTCGGAAGTTACTCCGCGTGACGGAGCGGCTCGGCGTCCTGTGGACTGCTGGGCAGCTCGTCTGGCCGCTGCACGCCCGCCCCCTTGCGGTTGCGGCGTTTTGCGACGGTGCTCGCTCATCGAACGACTACTCCTCGGGCAGGCGAGAGCGCCTGGAAGCGGCAGTTGAGATCCGGTCCCCCGAATTACGGACCAGCCCTGCGACAGGCTCGTCCGCCATGCGTCCGGCTGGTCCGCGAAGGCTGACGCGCGCGGGCGTCACGCGGTTCCCGGTGGTCTGCATGCCGCACAGACTACGCACGGTCAAAACCCTCCTAGGACCGAACTTCACCTCAAACAACGCAAGTCGGTGCCTATGAATTCGCGATGTGACGCCGTTCACGATGGCCCCTCTTGTCGCATCGCGACGACCGATCTATCGTCGTGATGTATCGAGTCGATACATCAGCTCGGTACATCAGCCCGGCACAGAGCTCCGCAGGAGCCCTTGGACGTGCTCGAACGCACTCGGACGCACGCGGAGAAGGAGGAGGCGAAGTTGAGCAGACGCTCCGGCATCCTCGAATTCGCCGTTCTCGGCCTGCTCCGCGAGTCCCCGATGCACGGCTACGAGCTGCGCAAGCGTCTCAACACCTCGTTGGGAATCTTCCGTGCCTTCAGCTACGGCACCCTCTACCCCTGCCTCAAGACGCTGGTCGCCAACGGCTGGTTGATCGAGGAACCGGGGGCCGCCCCTGCCGACCTACCGCCCGCCACCGGCCGTGCCGTCGCCCCCGCCTCGTCGCTGGCCGGGCGCCGCGCCAAGATCGTCTACCGGCTGACGGCGGAAGGTAAGGAGCACTTCGAGGAGCTGCTCTCGCACACCGGCCCCGACTCCTGGGAGGACGAGCACTTCGCAGCCCGTTTCGCCTTCTTCGGGCAGACGGAGCACGAGGTGCGGATGCGAGTGCTGGAAGGCCGGCGCAGCCGGTTGGAGGAGCGGCTGGAGAAGATGCGGGCCTCTCTGGCCCGTACTCGCGAGCGCCTCGACGACTACACACTTGAGCTGCAGCGACATGGCATGGAGTCCGTGGAGCGCGAAGTGCGCTGGCTGAACGAGCTCATCGAGAGCGAGCGGTCGGGACGGGATCAGCGACGATCCTCGCCCGGGGGCGAAGCTCAGCAGAACACCGCAGGAGAGACGGGCGGCCTGCCCCGGCGCAGGGGTGACACCCCGCCGGATCCGTCCGACGACACCGCAAAGTGAGGTCCCCGCAGATCCGCGGGGCCTTCGGGAACATCCAAAACACACAGGGAGCAACCGGAATGGGTTCGGTTCGCGTAGCCATCGTCGGCGTGGGCAACTGCGCCGCCTCGCTGGTCCAGGGCGTCGAGTACTACAAGGACGCCGATCCGGCCGGCAGGGTGCCCGGTCTGATGCACGTCCAGTTCGGCGACTACCACGTGCGGGACGTCGAGTTCGTCGCCGCCTTCGACGTCGACGCGAAGAAGGTCGGTCTCGACCTCGCGGACGCCATCGGTGCCAGCGAGAACAACACCATCAAGCTCTGCGACGTGCCGAACTCCGGCGTCACCGTCCAGCGCGGCCACACCCACGACGGCCTCGGCAAGTACTACCGCCAGACCATCGAGGAGTCGGCCGAGGCCCCGGTCGACATCGTCCAGATCCTCAAGGACCGCAAGGTCGACGTTCTCATCTGCTACCTGCCCGTCGGCTCCGAGGTCGCTGCGAAGTTCTACGCGCAGTGCGCCATCGACGCCAAGGTCGCGTTCGTCAACGCTCTCCCGGTCTTCATCGCCGGCACCAAGGAGTGGGCGGACAAGTTCACCGAGGCCGGTGTCCCGATCGTCGGCGACGACATCAAGTCGCAGGTCGGCGCGACCATCACGCACCGTGTGATGGCGAAGCTCTTCGAGGACCGGGGTGTCATCCTGGACCGCACGATGCAGCTGAACGTCGGCGGCAACATGGACTTCAAGAACATGCTCGAGCGTGAGCGCCTGGAGTCCAAGAAGATCTCCAAGACGCAGGCCGTCACCTCCCAGATCCGGGACCGTGAGCTCGGCGAGAACAACGTTCACATCGGCCCGTCGGACTACGTCGCGTGGCTGGACGACCGCAAGTGGGCGTACGTGCGCCTCGAGGGCCGCGCCTTCGGTGACGTTCCGCTGAACCTGGAGTACAAGCTCGAGGTCTGGGACTCCCCGAACTCCGCCGGTGTCATCATCGACGCCCTGCGCGCCGCGAAGATCGCCAAGGACCGTGGCATCGGTGGCCCGATCCTCTCCGCGTCCTCGTACTTCATGAAGTCCCCGCCGGTCCAGTACTTCGACGACGAGGCCCGCGAGAACGTCGAGAAGTTCATCCGCGGCGAGGTCGCCAACTGACGCAGCCGGACACGGCACGTCCATGCGGCCGGGTGATGAGCGGCAACGCTCCGCCCCTTCCGCACCGTTGAGGGTCCCCGGGCAATCTGTCCGGGGACCCTCAACGTATGTGACTCTTGATCGCATGGCCGTCGTGGGTGATCTGCGCGTTCTTCTGCGCCTTCGGAACTTCCGTCGTCTGCTGGCCGTACGACTTCTCTCCCAGTCGGCCGACGGTGTCTTCCAGGTGGCGCTGGCGGCTCATGTCGTCTTCTCGCCGGAGAAGCAGGCTTCGGCAGGGGCCATCGCCTCCGCGATGGCGGTGCTGCTGCTGCCCTACTCGCTCATCGGCCCCTTTGCAGGCGTCCTGCTGGACCGCTGGCCGCGCCGCCAGGTCTTTCTGTACGGGAACCTGCTGCGCGCCGCGCTCGCCTGCTGCACGGCGCTCCTCATCCTCGGCTCCGTACCCGACTGGCTCTTCTACGCCTCGGCGCTGTGCGTCACCGCGGTCAACCGCTTCGTCCTGGCCGGCCTCTCGGCCGCGCTGCCGCGTGTCGTCGACAGCGACCGGCTGGTCCTGGCCAACTCGCTCTCACCGACCGCCGGAACGCTCGCGGCCACGGCGGGCGGCGGCCTCGCCTTCGTCGTACGGCTGCTGTTCGCGGACTCCGATGCCGCAGTGGTACTGCTGAGCGCGGCGCTCTATCTCGCTGCGGCGCTGGCCTCCCTGGCCCTCGCCACCGGACTCCTGGGGCCGGATCGGGACGGGGACCGGATCGAGCTGAGAAAGGCCCTGGCCACCACGGCACGGGGGCTGGTCGAAGGCTTGCGCCATCTGGCCGAACGGAAGCAGGCCACCCGGGTGCTGGCCGCCATGACCCTGATGCGTTTCTGCTATGGAGCGCTGACCGTGATGGTGTTGATGCTGTGCCGGTACGCCTGGACCGACAGCGAGTCCGAAGGCCTGGCCCTCCTCGGGCTGGCCGTGGCTGTCTCGGGTACGGGGTTCTTCGCCGCGGCCGTACTGACACCCTGGGCGGTGGGCCTGCTCGGCAGGTTCCGCTGGATGGCGGTGTGCGCGGCGGGGGCCGCCGTCCTCGAACCCGCGCTGGGGCTGTGGTTCGCCCTCGTACCAATGCTGGTCGCGGCGTTCGTCCTCGGGCTGGTCACCCAGGGGGCGAAGATCACGACCGACACGGTGGTGCAGACCGCGGTGGAGGACTCCTTCCGTGGCCGTGTCTTCTCCCTCTACGACGTGCTGTTCAACGTCGCTTTCGTAGGAGCCGCCGCGGTCTCCGCCCTGATGCTGCCTCCTGACGGGCGATCGGTCGCGGTGGTGATCGGGGTGGCGGTTCTCTACGCGGTCGTCGCAGTGCTGATGTTCCGGTGGGAGGGCACCGGAGAGGCTCGCTAGCGTCCCGGGCACGGCAGAGCGAAGGGCGCTGTTTCACGTGAAACAGCGCCCTTCGCCGGAGCGGATGAGGGGCGGGTCATGTTTCACGTGAAACATGACCCGCCCCTCCTGGCGGCAGACCGGCTCCAGCAGCCTCAGCCCTGCCCGGCCCACCACTCCTTGAGCTTCTCCACCGCCATGTCGTGCTCCATCGGCCCGTGCTCCAGGCGCAGCTCCAGCAGGAACGCGTACGCCTTGCCGATCACCGGCCCGGGGCCGACACCCAGGGTCTTCATGATCTCGTTGCCGTCCAGGTCGGGGCGGATGGCATCCAGCTCCTCCTGCTCCTGCAACTGCGCGATGCGCTCCTCGAGCCCGTCGTAGGTCCGCGAGAGGGCGGCGGCCTTGCGCTTGTTCCGTGTGGTGCAGTCCGAGCGGGTCAGCTTGTGCAGCCGCTCCAGCAGGGGGCCGGCGTCGCGCACATAGCGGCGGACCGCGGAGTCCGTCCACTCACCGTCGCCGTAGCCGTGGAAGCGCAGATGAAGCTCCACCAGCTTCGAGACGTCCTTGACCATGTCGTTGGAGTACTTGAGCGCGGTCATCCGCTTCTTGACCATCTTGGCGCCCACCACTTCATGGTGATGGAACGAGACGCGCCCGTCCTTCTCGAAGCGCCGCGTCCTCGGCTTCCCGATGTCATGAAGGAGAGCGGCAAGGCGCAGCACCAGATCGGGGCCGTCCTGCTCCAGGTCGATCGCCTGCTCCAGAACGGTCAGCGAATGCTCGTAGACGTCCTTGTGACGGTGATGCTCGTCACTTTCCAGACGCAGCGCGGGGAGCTCCGGCAGCACCTGCTGCGCCAGCCCGGTGTCGACGAGCAGCGCCAGACCCTTGCGGGGGTGGGTGGAGAGCAGCAGCTTGTTGAGCTCTTCCCTGACCCGCTCGGCGGAGACGATCTCGATGCGTCCGGCCATCTCCGTCATCGCGGAGACCACGTCCGGAGCGACGTCGAAGTCCAGCTGGGCCGCGAAGCGGGCGGCGCGCAGCATGCGCAGCGGATCGTCGGAGAACGAGTCCTCGGGTGTTCCGGGGGTGCGCAGTACGCGCTCCGCCAGGTCCTCGAGGCCACCGTGCGGATCGATGAATTCCTTCTGCGGGAGCGCGACAGCCATCGCGTTGACCGTGAAGTCACGGCGGACGAGGTCTTCCTCGATGGAGTCGCCGTAGGACACCTCGGGCTTGCGTGAGGTCCTGTCGTACGCCTCCGACCTGTATGTGGTGACCTCGATCTGGTAGCCGTCCTTCTGGGCACCCACGGTGCCGAAGGCGATCCCTACCTCCCACACCGAGTCGGCCCACGGCCGGACGATCTTCAGTACGGCCTCGGGGCGGGCGTCGGTCGTGAAGTCCAGGTCGTTCCCGAGCCGGCCCAGAAGCGCGTCCCGGACCGAGCCGCCGACCAGGGCGAGACTGAACCCGGCGTCCTGGAAACGGCGAGCGAGGTCGTCGGCGACCGGGGACACCCGCAGCAGTTCGCTGACTGCGCGGTGCTGCACCTGGGTCAGGGCACGGGAGCTGTCTTCATTGGCGTTCGACACAACAGAAAAGGGTACGTGCCCGGACCGGCCCGGTCGCCCTGGTTTCGTCCCGCCCTGCAAGACTCTTCCGATCATGTAGCAGGCTCCCCAGCACTTGGCACCCGCGCACATCGTTACCATGCGTGGACGCAACAACCGACAACCATCGACACCAGCTGACGACGACGAGGGACGGGTAGGGCGCGTGGCCGAGGCGGCAGACATTCAGAGGATCGATCCCTCTCCTGCCCGCCGGTGGCTGCGGCGCACATCAGCCCTGATCATCGGGGTGCCGCTCGTCGCGGCGCTGCTGGCCGGAACGACCGCTCCCGCGGCGCAGGCCGGCGGGACCGGCAAGGCCCCCACCGGGTCCGAGACCGTCGATGTGTCCCTGAACAGCCTGGCTCCCAGTGCGCCGGTCAAGGGGGACACCCTGACCGTCTCCGGCACCGTGACCAACAGGGGCAAGGACACGATCACGGAGGCCACGGTCGACCTGCGCGTGGGCCCGGAGCTCGTCAGCAGGACGGAGATCGACACCGCGGCCAAGCGCACCGGATACGTACCCGGCAGCGGCCCCGCCCCGCTCGGCGGCAAGTACACGGTGAAGTTCGCGAAGCTCCCTTCCGGGATCGGCCAGGACTTCACGCTGTCCGTCCCGGTCGACAAACTCGGGCTCGGCGACGACGGCGTCTACCAGCTCGGTGTCTCGCTGTCCGGGCAGACCTCCCGGGCCCCGTACGACCAGGTCCTGGGGATCGAGCGCACCTTCCTGCCCTGGCAGGAGGACGAGCGTGACTCCAGGACGAAGGTCACCTATCTCTGGCCGCTGATCGCATCGGCCCATGTCACCGCCGAGACGGGCACCGACGACCAGCAGACACCGGTGTTCGCGGACGACGACCTGGCCGCCGAGCTGGCGCCTGGCGGACGGCTCGAACAGTTGGTCTCACTGGGCAGCGAATTGCCGGTGACCTGGGTGATCGACCCGGACCTGCTGGCCAGTGTCGACGCGATGACGGGGAACTACCGCGTCAAGTCCGGCGACACCACCGTCGCCGGGAAGAACCAGGACGTCGCCAAGAAATGGCTCACCTCGCTCGAGGCCGCGGTCTCGGACGGGAAGGTCGTCGCGCTGCCGTTCGCCGACCCCGATCTGGCGTCCATCGCGCACCGCGGCAAGAACGTCTCCGGCACCCTCAGCCACCTGCAGACCGCCACCGAAGCGGCCGGGACGACGGTGCAGACCGTTCTCCACGTGAAGCCGTCGACCGACTTCGCGTGGCCCGTCGACGGGGCGCTCGACCCGTCGGTCGTCGATGTCGCCACCTCCGCCGGGGCCCACAAGGTGATCGCCCGCAGCGACAGCCTCCAGGAGACCGGCGGTCTGCAGTACACGCCGACCGCCGCCCGGCCGATCGGCGGCGGCACCACCGCGGTCGTCGCCGATGCCCGGCTCTCCACGGCCTTCCAGGGCGACATGTCGAAGGCGGGGAAATCCACCCTCGCCGTACAGAAGTTCCTCGCTCTGACTCTCGCCCTGACCGAACAGGACACGGACATCGAGCGGAGCATCGTCGTCGCTCCGCAGCGGATGCCCACCGTGGCCCAGGCCCAGTCGATGGCGCGTGCCCTGCACGGACTCGACGACGAGCGCTGGACACAGCCTCTCGGGCTGGTGGAAGCGGCCGCCGCGAAGCCGGACGCGGACGCGACGACCAGCGTCCCCAGGGCCTCCCAGTATCCGAAGAAGCTCCGCAGTCAGGAGCTGCCCACCCAGGCCTTCCAGGACATCAAGTCCACCCAGGTCTCGCTGAACAACTTCCAGGTCATCCTCACCCAGCCCGAGCGGGTGGTGACCCCCTTCGGCAATGCGCTCAACCGGTCCATGTCGACATCGTGGCGCGGCAGGCCGCTGGAGGCCCAGCAGTACCGGGACTCGGTCCGCAGCTATCTGCAGGACCTCGTCGGTGAGGTCCAGCTCATCTCGAAGTCGGACGTCACCCTGTCCGGCCGCAGCGCCACGATCCCGGTGACGGTGCAGAACAGGCTGCTGCAGGGCGTGGACCATCTCGTCCTCCGGCTGAAGTCGGAGAACGCGACGCGTCTCAAGCTGAACGACGGCGGGGCCGTGGCGGAGCAGCCGATCCGGATCGGTGCCGGCCACAGCCAGTCCGTGAAGTTCGACGCGGCGGCCAACGTCAACGGCCAGGTGCAGATGACGGCGCAGCTCTACACCGAGGACGGCACGCCGTACGGCGAGGAGATGACCTTCACCGTGAAGGTCTCCGAGCTCACGCCGACCGTGCTCCTGGTCATCGCGGGCGGGCTGCTGCTCCTGGTCCTCGCGGGCATCAGGATGTACACCCACCGCAAGCGCACCAACACGGGCGGCGCGCCCGGGGACGACGGCGGTGAACCCGAGCAGCCGAGTGACCCGACTCCGGACACCGGTCCGGAAAGCGGGGAGTCGCCTGCCTCGGGTGAGAAAGTGGAACGTTGAGCGATGTCTGTCGTGGCCGGTCGGCCGGGGACGATGAGGTGGGGTTTCGATGAACGCGCCGTACGACGGTGACCGCGGTCAGGGTGCGGGCGGAGCCGGGCCTTCCGGCGGGCCCCCGATGCCTCCGGGGCCGGGTCAGGGCCCGCAGGCGCCCGATCCGTACCTGCAGGACGCCTACGACCGCGATCCCTACCGCGCCCAGGATCTGTCCGTCCAGGACCCGGTGACCGAGGCGCTGTACGACCGTGCCGCGCACCCGCCGCCGCCCCCGGGCACCTACCAGCAGCCCCAGCCGCTCTACCAGCAGCCGCCCGCTGCCCAGTACCCGCCCGATCCCCGTCTCTGGGCACAGACCCCGCCCCCCGAGCCCGGCGGCCCGTTGCGGCACCTGCCGTACGGCGACAATCCGGCGTCCAGCCAGTTCGTCGGGGTGGACGACCTCGTCAGCCAGGCTTCCCGGGACGACGAGCAGCCGGACGCCTTCGCGCATCTCTTCCGGGACCAGGAGGGCCCGGCGGGATCCACCCCCGTCTCTCCGGAGCCCGAGCCGGCCCCGGCTCCCGAGCCGCCCAAGGCAGGCGGTCGGGCCTCCGGAATACTGAAGTCCAGCGCACTGATGGCGGCCGGCACGCTGGTGTCCCGCCTCACCGGATTCGTCCGCAGCCTCGTGATCACGGCCGCGCTCGGTGCGGCCCTGCTCGGCGACAGCTTCACCATCGCCTACACCCTGCCCACGATGATCTACATCCTCACCGTGGGCGGCGGCCTGAACTCGGTCTTCGTGCCTCAGCTCGTCCGTTCCATGAAGGACGACGAGGACGGCGGCGAGGCCTACGCCAACCGGCTGCTGACTCTCGTCATGGTCGCGCTCGGTGTGATCGTCGCGATCGCGGTCTTCGCCGCTCCGTTGCTGATCCGCATGATGTCGCCGACGATCGCCAACGACGTGGCGGCCAACAGCGTCGCCGTGACCTTCGCCCGGTACTGCCTGCCGACCATCTTCTTCATGGGCGTGCACGTCGTGATGGGCCAGATCCTGAACGCCCGCGGCAAGTTCGGCGCGATGATGTGGACCCCGGTCCTCAACAACATCGTCATGATCTTCACGTTCGGCATGTTCATCTGGGTCTACGGCACGTCCGCCGAGTCCCAGATGGGCGTCCAGACCATTCCGGCGGAGGGTGTCCGGCTCCTGGGCATCGGCACACTGCTCGGTCTGGTCGTGCAGGCCCTGGCCATGATCCCGTACCTGCGCGAAGCCGGTTTCCGTTTCCGCCCGCGCTTCGACTGGAAGGGGCACGGGCTCGGCAAGACAATCAAGCTGGCCAAGTGGACCGTCCTGTTCGTGCTGGCCAACCAGGCGGGCGTGCTCGTCGTCACGCAGCTCGCGACATCGGCGGGCAAGCTGTCCGGCAAGGACGGCACCGGCTTCCTCGCCTACTCCAATGCCCAGCTCATCTGGGGCATGCCGCAGGCGATCATCACCGTCTCCGTCATGGCGGCCCTGCTGCCCCGTATCTCCCGAGCCGCCCATGACGGCGACCCGGGCGCCGTACGCGACGACATCTCCCAGGGGCTGCGGAACTCCGCCGTCGCGATCGTGCCGGTGGCCTTCACCTTCCTCGCACTCGGCCTGCCGATGTGCACCCTCCTGTACGCCTCCGCGGGCACCGAGGCCGCCCGCTCCATGGGCTTCATCCTCATGGCCTTCGGTCTCGGCCTGATCCCGTACTCCGTGCAGTACGTCGTGCTGCGCGGCTTCTACGCGTACGAGGACACCCGCACGCCCTTCTACAACACGGTGATCGTCGCCGCGGTCAACGCGGCCGCCTCGGCCCTCTGCTACGTCGTTCTGCCCGCCCGCTGGGCGGTGGTCGGCATGGCCGCCTCGTACGGGCTCGCCTACGCCGTCGGCGTGGGCATCGCCTGGCGACGGCTGCGCAACCGTCTGGGCGGAGATCTGGACGGTTCCCATGTCGTGCGTACCTACGCCCGGCTGTGCCTGGCCGCGACCCCGGCAGCGGTGCTCGGTGGTGGCGTGGGCTTCGCTGTTCTCCAGGGCCTCGGCGAGGGCGCCTTCGGCTCACTCGCCGCTCTGATCTGCGGTGGGGCCGTGCTGCTGGGCGTCTTCTTCGTCGCCGCCAAGAAAATGCGGATCGAGGAGATCAACGGCATGGTCGGCATGGTCCGAGGGCGACTCGGACGCTGAGCATCATCGGCCGCACAACCATCACTGCCCCTTGCGTGTCGTGCATAACGCCGGAGTGTGGGCACAATTGGCGTGACTGTGCAGAGGCTGGCTGGCATCGCGCAACGGATGGGGAGGCAGGAACGACGGTGGCGGAACGTAGCACGGCTGCCGTCGACGTGGCCGACAACAGCGGTGATGAGCCGCTGGCCGCCAAGGCGGACGAGGCCACGACCGACGGGACGGCAGAAGCTCAGGACACCACAGGCACGAAGCCGCAGGACACGGATGGTGAGCGCATCGGTTCCGAGGCCACTCTGCCGACCCCTGATCTGCACAGCGGGCACAAACTCGCCAGACGCTACCAGCTGGAGGAGTGCGTCACCCGTCTGGACGGCTTCAGCAGCTGGCGAGCCGTCGACGAGAAGCTGCGCCGCGCGGTAGGCGTCCATCTGCTGCCGGCCGATCACCCGCGTGCCCGCTCCGTACTGGCTGCGGCCCGGTCCTCCGCACTGCTCGGTGACCCGCGCTTCGTGCAGGTGCTCGACGCGGTGGAGGAGGACGACCTCGTCTACGTCGTCCACGAATGGCTCCCCGATGCCACCGAGCTCACCTCCCTGCTGGCCTCGGGGCCGATGGACGCGCACGACGCGTACCAGCTCGTCAGCCAGGTCTCCCAGGCCATGGCGGCAGCACACCGAGAGGGCCTCGCCCACCTGAGGCTCACCCCGGGGGCGGTGCTGCGCAGCTCGACCGGGCAGTACAGGATCCGCGGCCTCGCGGTGAACGCAGCCCTGCGCGGCATCACCGCCGAGGGCCCGCAGCGGGCGGACACCGAGGCGATCGGGGCCCTGCTCTACGCCGCGCTGACGCAGCGCTGGCCGTACGAGAGCGACGCGTACGGACTGACCGGGCTGCCCAAGGGCGTGGGGCTGATCGCCCCCGACCAGGTGCGGGCCGGCGTCCACCGCGGTCTCGCCGAGCTCGCCATGCGCGCGCTCGCCAACGACGGCGCCACCGCCTCCCGGCAGGAACAGCCGTGCACCACGCCGGACGAGCTGGCCAAGGCCGTCGCCGCGATGCCCCGCATCCGTCCTCCGGAGCCCGCCTTCACGGCGCCGCCCGAGTACCAGCGCACCACCTACCAGCAGGGTTCCTACGGGCGTCCGCCGGCCGGGCCCGTCGCCGCGCAGCCCCCGATCGTCGTACCTCCGGCACCGCTTCAGAGCCGCACCGGCAAGGCCCTCAAGTGGGCCGTGTCCGCGCTGCTCATCGCCGCGCTGGGCCTCGGCAGCTGGCAGCTCGCCGAAACGCTGCTGGACCACAGCAAGAGTTCCGACCCCGGGGACAGCACACAGACCGACCCGGAGAACGGCGACGACAAGCCTCGGCGGCCGGCCGAGCCGCTGCACATCTCCGGAGCGACGGAGTTCATGCCCAGCGGCTCGGGCATCAAGCCGAACGAGGTGTCGAACACCATCGACGGGGATGCGAGCACGGCCTGGGTCACCCCGCGCTATGTGGGCTATGCGAACTTCGGCAACTACCCGAACCGCAGGGACGGCAGCGGCATAGTCGTCGATCTGGGCAGCGTCCAGGACGTCGCGGGCATCACGGCCAAGATGTACCGCAGTGGGCAGAAGGCCGAGGTGCTGGCGGCCGATCCGGGTGCCTCCGCCCCGTCGTCCCTCTCGGACTTCCCCCAGCGCCTCACCCCGCTCGCAACGGCGGGGAACGAGCTGAAGGAGACTCTCTCCAAGCCGGTGCGGACCCGCTACGTCCTGATCCATCTCACCGAACTGCCGTCGGACGGAACGGGTGGCTACCGGGGCGGGATCTCGGAGATCTCCGTACTCAAGTGACGCAGAGGCCGGCGGGGCATCCCCGCCGGCCTCCCGCACATCCGGTGCCACCGCACCGGATGTTCTCGTTCTCTCCTCGTACGTGCACCTTCCGCCCCCTGCCCCGGCCCGCTCGAATCGTGATAGACAGACGCACCTTGACGCAGCGAAAGGGAGGGAGGGGGAGGGAGGTGGCCGCCGAGCCGTCGGAACCACTCAGCGACTCAGACCTCCTCGCTCGCCATGTGGCCGGCGAACCGGACGCCTTCGGTGAGCTCGTACGGCGCCACCGCGACCGGCTGTGGGCCGTGGCGATACGGACCCTGGGCGACCGCGAGGAAGCCGCGGACGCCGTCCAGGACGCGCTTGTCTCCGCCTTCCGGGCCGCCCACACCTTCCGCGGCCAGTCCGCCGTCACCACCTGGCTGCACCGCATCACCGTCAACGCCTGCCTCGACCGGGTCCGCAAGGCGGCCACCCGCAGAACCGCGCCGGTCGACGACACCGAACGGTTCGAGCAGCTCCTCGAACCGCATGAATCCGCCGAGGCACCGGCGGAGCGCCAGGACCTCCACCGTGAACTCCTGGCCGCACTCGCCACTCTTCCCGCCGAGCAACGGGCCGCACTCGTCCTCGTGGACATGCAGGGCTACCCGGTGGCCGAGGCGGCACGCATCCTCGACGTACCGACGGGCACCGTGAAGAGCCGCTGTGCACGGGGCAGGGCCCGGCTGGCCCCTCTGCTCGCCCATCTCCGCAGCGAAGGCGCGAGAACCGACGGGACAGCCACGAAAGGGAACCGGACGCCGCGCGCATCCGTCCCACCGGCATCGGGGCCGAGAGATGCGGGCACAAGCGATCCCGCTGCAGTGAAGGGCGGAGGTGGGCGCACATGACATCAACGGCCGACACGACCCAGCATCCGGATGTCACGGAGATCTCCGACTTGACGGAGGGGCTGCTCCTGCCGTCACGTGCGACAGAGGTCCGTGACCACGTGGACGGCTGCGAACTCTGCGGTGAGGTCCATGCCTCTCTCACGGAGATCCGCGAGCTGCTCGGCGCCGTACCCATGCCACAGCGCATGCCGGACGATGTCGTGGACCGCATCGATGCCGCACTCGCCGCCGAAGCGGCCCTCGGCACCGAGGCACCATATGACTCGGTGCCCGTTTCACGGGACTCGGCGCATGTTTCACGTGAAACAGAACCAACGGCCCCACAGAAGCCGAGCGCGGAGCCCAACCCCTCGGACCGTCCCGCAGGGCGTCCCCGGGCAACCACAGGCCCCGGCCGCCGCACAGCCCGGCGCCGCCGCCGCACGGCCGTGCTCGGAGCCGCTCTCGGCGCAGCCGTGGTCGGCGTGAGTGTCCTCATCCTGCAGAGCGTCCAGCCATCCCAGGAATCCGCGAGCCTCAAGGCGGCGGACAGCAGGGCCGGCTCCGCGGAGGGCGGCAGCGCGGACTTCGCGGAGTCCACGCTCGAAGGCCAGGTGCAATCGCTCCTCACAGGCACCGGTGCAAAGCCGTCGAGGTCAGCAGATGGCATGGAGGCCGGGAAGCAGGCCCCGTCCGTCGATTCGCATTCGACGCCGAAGAACGCCTCGTCCGGGTCACCCCAGACGCCGCTGCGCGCACCCACCGTGCCGGTCCCGCCCTGTGTCGAGCAGGGCACCGGCCGCGACGCCCCGGCCCTCGCCATGGAAGAGGGCACGTACAAGGGCACGGACGCCTTCCTCGTCGTCCTTCCGCACCCGTCCGACGCGACCCGCGTACAGGCGTACGTCGTCGACGCGGCCTGTGTCCGGGAGAGCCCCTCGGACAAGGGCGAGCTCCTGCTGACCCGCACCTACGCGCGCCCCTGAGGACCACGCCGGACGCTGCCCCGGCACGGCGGGAATGCATCCCCCGTAGGATCCGTTGGGTGGGGTGAGAGTCGTTGAACCGACCCCAGTAGGCGTGGACAGTAGGCAGTCTGCAGAGACGAGGAAGAAACCCGTGAGCGACGTCCGTAATGTGATCATCATCGGCTCCGGCCCCGCGGGCTACACGGCCGCCCTTTACACCGCACGCGCCTCACTGAAGCCGCTGGTGTTCGAGGGTGCCGTCACCGCCGGTGGCGCGCTGATGAACACCACCGACGTAGAGAACTTCCCGGGCTTCCAGGACGGGATCATGGGCCCCGAGCTCATGGACAACATGCGGGCCCAGGCCGAACGCTTCGGCGCCGAACTCGTCCCCGACGACGTCATCTCCGTGGACCTCACCGGAGACATCAAGACGGTCACCGACACGGCCGGCACGGTGCACCGCGCCAAGGCCGTCATCGTGACGACCGGCTCCCAGCACCGCAAGCTCGGCCTGCCCAACGAGGACGCTCTCTCCGGACGCGGAGTCTCCTGGTGCGCCACCTGTGACGGCTTCTTCTTCAAGGACCAGGACATCGCCGTGGTCGGCGGTGGCGACACCGCAATGGAAGAGGCGACCTTCCTCTCCCGCTTCGCCAAGTCGGTCACCATCGTCCACCGCCGTGACACGCTGCGCGCCTCCAAGGCGATGCAGGAGCGCGCCTTCGCCGACCCGAAGATCAAGTTCGCCTGGGACAGCGAGGTCGCCGGGGTGCACGGCGACCAGAAGCTGTCCGGTCTGACCCTTCGGAACACCAAGACCGGCGAGACGTCCGAGCTCGCCGTGACCGGTCTGTTCATCGCAGTGGGCCACGACCCGCGCACCGAGCTCTTCAAGGGCCAGCTCGACCTCGACGACGAGGGCTACCTCAAGGTCGACGCTCCCTCGACGCGAACCAACCTGACCGGTGTCTTCGGCGCCGGTGACGTCGTCGACCACACCTACCGACAGGCCATCACCGCTGCCGGCACCGGCTGCTCGGCCGCACTCGACGCCGAGCGCTTCCTTGCCGCGCTCGCCGACGACGAGAAGGCCGCTGCGGCCGCCGTCTGACTCACGACTCTCACCCCACACACCCCAAGAAGTTAAGGAGGTCGCCGTGGCCGGCGTCCTGAAGAACGTGACCGACGACTCCTTCGACGAGGTCGTCCTGAAGAGCGGGAAGCCCGTACTGGTGGACTTCTGGGCTGCCTGGTGCGGCCCGTGCCGTCAGATCGCCCCCTCGCTGGAGGCCATCGCCGCCGAGCACGGCGACCAGATCGAGATCGTCAAGCTCAACATCGACGAGAACCCGGCCACGGCCGCCAAGTACGGCGTCATGTCCATCCCGACCCTGAACGTCTACAAGGGCGGCGAAGTCGCAAAGACCATCGTCGGCGCCAAGCCGAAGGCCGCGATCCTGCGCGACCTCGAAGACTTCCTCGGCTGAGCAGGACCGCAGCTCACTGTTTCACGTGAAACGGGCCCATCCCCGGGGGATGGGCCCGTTTCACGTTTCCATGGGCTCTCGGATCACAGCGGCCTCAGAGCCGGCTCCTTCTGCACTGCCCCCAGCAGCCGGTCCAGTGCCAGTTCGACATCTTCCTTCCAGGACAGCGTCGTACGCAGTTCCAGTCTCAGCCTCGGATGAACGGGATGTGGTCGTACGGTCTTGAAGCCGACCGCCAGAAGATGATCCGCGGGAAGCACACAGGCGGGCTCCTTCCACCGGGCATCACCGAACGCCTCGATCGCCTTGAACCCCCGGCGCAGCAGATCCTTGGCGACCGTCTGCACCATGACCCGGCCCAGCCCCTGCCCCTGGTGACCCGGCACGATCCAGGCCGTCATCAGCTGTACGGCATCAGAAGAGACCGGGCTGGTGGGAAACGCGGTCGAACGCGGCACATAGGCGGGCGGGGCATAGAGAACGAAGCCCACCGGCACATCGTCGACATAGACCACGCGGCCGCACGACCCCCACTCCAGGAGAACGGCCGAGATCCAGGCCTCTTTCTCCAGCCCGGGTGTTCCCGCCTTCACCGCAGCTTCCCCACTGACCGGATCAAGCTCCCAGAAGACACACGAGCGGCAGCGTCTGGGGAGATCAGAAAGGTTGTCCAGTGTGAGCGGTACGAGCCGACGCCCCATGAAGGCTGTTCCTCGCTTCCTTCGCCCGTCGCGTCGCATACGACAGTCAGTGCGCTCCGTTCGAGGAGCAGGCTGCCGGCGACCCCTCCGACAGCCCCAGCCCTACTGTCATCAGTCGGCTGTGGCTCACTGATCGCATGGCCCTCCCTACCGAGTGACTCAAGCCGGATGTGCCATACCAGAACGAATCGTATCCACCGCGGGATGAAGCCGACACCGAGAGGAAGCAAAGGGCGGGCTGTGTTCCGGTAACCACCGGAACACAGCCCGCCCCACAGCCTCATCGGCAGGGTCAGCCGTCGTCCTCAGCGGATTCCTCGGAAGGTTCCCGGTCCAGCACGCGCCCCTCACCCGGAGCCAGGCTGCCGAGAATGCGGTCCAGATCCTCCATCGACGCGAACTCGACGACGATCTTCCCCTTCTTCTGACCGAGGTCGACCTTCACCCTGGTCTCGAAGCGGTCCGAGAGCCGAGTGGCGAGGTCGGACAGCGCAGGCGACACCCGGCCACCGGCCCGGGGCCCCTTGGACTTGGCAGGGCTCTTGGGATCGGAGCCCATGAGGGTCACGATCTCTTCGACCGCGCGCACCGACAGCCCCTCGGCCACAATGCGATGAGCCAGCTTGTCCTGCTCCTCCGAGTCGTCCACGGACAGCAGCGCCCGCGCATGACCGGCGGACAGCACCCCGGCCGCCACCCTTCGCTGCACCGGGGCCGACAGCCTCAGCAGACGCAGCGTGTTCGACACCTGCGGCCGGGAACGCCCGATACGGTCGGCCAGCTGGTCATGCGTGCACTTGAAGTCCTTGAGGAGCTGGTCGTACGCAGCCGCCTCTTCCAGCGGGTTCAGCTGAGCCCGGTGAAGGTTCTCCAGGAGCGCGTCCAGGAGAAGCTTCTCGTCATCCGTGGCACGGACGATAGCCGGAATCCGCTCCAGCTCCACCTTCTGGCAAGCCCTCCAGCGCCGCTCGCCCATGATGAGCTCATAGCGCTCCGGCCCCACCTTCCGCACGACGACAGGCTGGAGAAGACCCACCTCCTTGATGGAGGTCACCAACTCCGCGAGCGCGTCCTCGTCGAACACCTCCCGCGGCTGGCGAGGGTTCGGCGTGATGAAGCCGAGAGGAATCTCGGCAAAATACGCCCCGGCAGGTCCCACCGATTCGGCGGCCGCTCTGGACTCCGCAACCGGCGCGCTCGGCTCCGGCACCACCGGAGTACCCGTGAGGCCGGCCACCTTTGCCGCAGCCACCCCCCGCTCCGCCGTCATCACGGAATCCGCCCCAGCAGAGGTCGATCCCACCCTCGTGGACGTCACCTGCTTCTCCTGCGGAGCGGCGGGGATCAGGGCACCCAGCCCACGCCCCAACCCTCTTCGACGCTCGCTCACTGAATCCCCTCCGAAATGCTCTGCTGGCTGTTCCCGCTGCCCGTCTGGGCATGCTGGGGCTCGTAGTGGACCCCGACACCCCTCAAGGCGATCTCACGCGCCGCTTCAAGGTACGACAGCGAGCCACTCGAACCCGGGTCGTAGGTCAGCACGGTCTGCCCATAACTGGGCGCCTCCGAAATCCGCACCGATCGCGGAATGTTCGTCCGCAGCACCTCCTTGCCGAAGTGGCTGCGCACCTCCTCCGCGACCTGCGAAGCAAGCCTGGTCCTGCCGTCGTACATGGTGAGCAGAATCGTCGACACATGAAGATCGGGATTGAGATGCCCCCGCACCAGATCCACATTGCGCAGTAGCTGCCCCAGCCCTTCCAGCGCGTAGTACTCGCACTGGATAGGAATCAGCACCTCGGCGCCGGCGACCAGGGCATTGACCGTCAGCAGCCCCAGCGAAGGCGGGCAGTCGATGAGGATGTAGTCCAGCGGCTGCTCATACGCCTGGATCGCTCGCTGCAGTCGACTCTCCCGCGCCACCAGCGACACCAGCTCGATCTCCGCACCGGCGAGATCGATGGTGGCGGGAGCGCAGAAGAGACCTTCGACGTCCGGTACGGGCTGGACCACCTCGGAGAGCGGCCTGCTGTCCACGAGGACGTCATAGATGGAGGGGACTTCGGCATGGTGGTCGATCCCCAGAGCCGTAGAGGCGTTCCCCTGCGGGTCGAGGTCGACCACCAGAACCCGTGCGCCATGAAGCGCGAGCGAGGCAGCAAGATTGACTGTCGTGGTCGTCTTGCCCACTCCGCCCTTCTGATTGGCCACCACCATGACGCGCGTCCGGTCAGGGCGGGGCAGACCCTCGCCGGCGCGGCCAAGGGCCTCAACCGCCAGCTGGGCCGCGCGACCGATGGGGGTGTCGTCCATCGGCGGTGGTGTTTCACGTGAAACACCCTCCCCCGCCGATTCGGTTCGGGGACCGGGGACCGGATCGGTCATCGGTCCCGCGATGTTGGCGTCGGACCGCAAGGATTCACTCTCCTCGACTTCAGGCTCGCAATGAACAGAGCCTGCCATGCTTTCGGGGTCGTGAACCAGCGAGGCCCGCTCTTCTGTGGATGAATCCACTTCTGTGGAGAACTCCGTAGCCCTAACGGGCCTGCGATGCCGCGGCGCGGCAGCCGTGCGGCCGCGGCCGATGATGCCGTGCAGCAGAGAGCGACGTTTCACGTGAAACACGATGCCCCTGCAGCCTAGCTACAGGGGCACGACACTCCGCACCGGGATGTACGGCTACATACCGGAAGAACGGCCGGCGGACGGCGCGTACCGCACGCAGCACTCTGCACCGCTGTACGGCCGGACGAATCCGGAGGTGTCAGCGACGGCGCCTCGTACGACTCGTCCTGGCAGCCTTGGCCCTCTTCGCGGCGAACCTCACACCGCCCGGACTCTCACCGACCACCACACGCACCACCGTGGACATCGGATCGACGACTCCCTCCCCGACGTGCAGCACCTCGGTCTCCACCACACCGAGCTTGCCCAGGGCCGCACGCGCCCCGGCGATCTCCTCCTCGGCGGTGTCCCCCTTGAGCGCCAGCATCTCTCCGTACGGGCGCAGCAGCGGAACGCCCCAACCGGCCAGCCGGTCCAACGGGGCCACCGCGCGAGCCGTCACCACATGCACCGGCTGAAGCGAGCCCAGCACCTCCTCGGCCCGGCCACGCACCACCGTCACATGGTCCAGGCCCAGCAGCTCCACGACTTCCTGGAGAAAATTCGTGCGCCGGAGCAGCGGCTCCAGCAGAGTGATCTTGAGATCCGGACGCACCAGTGCCAGCGGGATACCGGGAAGGCCCGCACCCGAACCCACATCGCAGACCGTGACCCCCTCGGGCACGACCTCGGAGAGCACCGCACAGTTCAGGAGGTGCCGCTCCCACAGCCGCGGCACCTCACGCGGGCCGATCAGCCCCCGCTTCACCCCGGCATCCGCCAGCAGCTCCGCGTAGCGGACAGCCTCCGGGAAGAACTCGCCGAAAACCGCCCGCGCCCCTTCGGGCGCCTGGGGAAGCTCTACTTCCTCCGTCACGGGAACCGTCCTTCCGTACCGCACTACCGCGCTGTGGGTGGCTGACTATCAGGCTGACAAAGATCGGCCCCGCCTGTGAACAGACGGGGCCGACAGAACTAAGGGTCCGGTCAGGCCGGGAGGACGACGACGAAGCGCTCCGGCTCCTCGCCCTCGGACTCGCTGCGCAGACCGGCGGCCGCTACCGCGTCGTGCACGACCTTGCGCTCGAACGGCGTCATCGGGGCCAGCTTCACCGGCTCGCCGGTGCTCTTGACCTCGTCCGCGGCCTTGGCGCCCAGCTCGGCGAGCTCCGCCCGCTTCTTGGCCCGGAAGCCCGCGATGTCCAGCATCAGCCGGCTGCGGTCCCCGGTCTCCCGGTGAACAGCGAGCCGCGTCAGCTCCTGGAGCGCCTCCAGCACCTCACCGTCGCGGCCCACAAGCTTCTGCAGATCACGTGCCGAGTCGCTGATGATCGAGACCGCGGCCCGGTCCGCCTCGACATCCATGTCGATGTCGCCGTCGAGGTCGGCGATGTCGAGCAGACCCTCGAGGTAGTCCGCTGCGATCTCGCCCTCCTGCTCAAGGCGGGTCAAGGTGTCGCTGCCCTCAGCGGCCGTGGAGGTGGTGCCTTCCGTCACGGATGGACTCCTTCTTACTTCTTGGACGGGTGCTTGGGCCGCTGCGGACCCTTGCGCTGTCCGGACTTGGCTTGGCGTGAGGAGCCGGACGCGGGCTTGCCCGCCGGCTTGGGCTGTGCGTCCTGCGCGTCCGACTTCTGCAGCGAGGTCTTGGAGCCGGATTCGGTGGAATCGGCGTCCTTGGCCCCTGCCTGCGCGGCACCGGTCTGGCGCTGGGCCTTGGTCTGGCGCTTGGGCTGCTGACGCCGCTGCGCGGCTCCGCCCTCGGCCTCGGCCGCAGCGGTATCGCTCTTGGCCACCGTGCCGTCCTCCTGGGCGGCGAGGCCCAGCTTGGCCAGTCCGGTGACGAACTTCCGCTCGATGTCATTGCGGTCCGGGCCCTTGGCCACGATCCGCTTGACGGTGTTGCGCCGGGTCCTGCCGCGAACCTCGCCATGAGTGGTGACGCTCTTCAGCAGACGTGTCAGGTACTGGTCCTGCGCCTTGCTGCCCGGGGTCGGGTTCTGGTTGATCACGTACATCTGCTGACCCATGGTCCAGACGTTGGTGGTCAGCCAGTAGACGAGCACACCGACGGGGAAGTTGATGCCCATGACGGCGAAGATCACCGGGAAGATGTACATCAGCATCTTCTGCTGCTGCATGTACGGCGTCTTGACCGTCAGGTCGACGTTCTTCGTCATCAGCTGGCGCTGGGTGAAGAACTGCGACGCGGACATCATCACGATCATGACCGCGGTGACGACCCGGACGTCGGTGAGAGAAGCACCGAGCGCCGCGACTTCCTCCGGGCTGTTCATGAATTTGGCGGCGAGCGGAGCACCGAAGATGTGTGCCTGACGGGCGCTGTCGAGCAGCGACTGGTCGATGACACCGATCTTCTTGTTCGAGGCGATGGCCGACAGCACGTGATACAGGGCGAAGAAGAACGGCGACTGCGCCAGGATGGGAAGGCACGAGGAGAGCGGGTTGGTGCCCGTCTCCTTGTACAGCTTCATCATCTCTTCGGACTGACGCTGCTTGTCGCTCTTGTAGCGCTCCTGGATCGCCTTCATCTTCGGCTGGAGCACCTGCATGTTGCGGGTCGACTTGATCTGCTTGACGAAAAGCGGGATCAGGCAGATCCGGATCAGCACCACCAGGGACACGATGGACAGGCCCCAGGCCCAGCCCGTGTCGGCCCCGAAGATCGCCCCGTACAACTTGTGGAACTGGACGATGACCCATGAGACGGGCCAGGTGATAAAGCTGAACAGACTGGCAATCGTGTCCACTAATCAGGCTCCTTGAGCATTGGGCGAAGTCTCTGCGGCCTGGTTCGGGGGTTCGGAGACCGATCCCCGGACAGGCGCATCAGCGGCGGAGTCCCCGCCCTTGCCACCGCGCATGGCATTACGCAGGAGCTCATGCCAACGCGGACGTTTGCGTGGTGGAACGTAATCCACGCCACCGGGTGACCACGGATTGCACCGCAGGATGCGCCAGGCCGTCAGCGCGGTTCCCTTGATCGCTCCGTGCCGGTCGATCGCCGTATATCCATAGTGGGAACACGACGGGTAGTAACGGCAGACAGGCCCGAGAAGTGGGCTGATCGTCCACTGATACAGCTTGATAAGAGCCAGCAGCGGGTACTTCATCGCGCGCCCCCTCCCAGCAGCCGCTGAAGAGCGGCGTCCAGGTCTCGGGCCAGCTGTTCATGGTCGGCGTCGCCCGCACCGGGCAGCGCTCGTACGACAACCAGGCTACCGGGGGGCAGCAGGGCAAGCCGTTCGCGGACCAGATGGCGAAGCTTCCGCTTCACCGCTGTGCGCACAACCGCTCCACCCACGGCTTTGCTGACAACGAAACCCGCACGCGGCGGGGGAGCATTCTCCCCAGTCACGTGCGGGTCCGTTGCACCGCTGCGTAGATGAACGACGAGTAGCGGGCGGCCGGCCCGGCGTCCTCGACGTACTGCGGTCGCGAAGTCCTCGCGCCGCCTCAGCCGATTCTCGGTAGGCAGCACGTCATGACCTGTAAGCGATCAGGCGGACAGGTTGGCGCGACCCTTGCCACGGCGGGACGCGAGAATCGCGCGGCCGGCACGGGTGCGCATACGCAGCCGGAACCCGTGGGTCTTCGCGCGGCGACGGTTGTTCGGCTGGAAGGTGCGCTTGCTCACTAGGGGGCTCCAGAAATGACTCGTGTGTTGGCGGGACATCGCCTGGCTGTCACCGTGCGCCCACGAGAGACTCGCGTAAACGCTCTAGTGCACCGCTTCACAATCACAGATCGTGATCTTTGCCCATCGGAGGCAGGCGGCAGCAGCCATCGACAACTCGACCTGGTCACGGTACGCGCGGCTACGCCATCCGGTCAAACCGGCTCCACAACGCCCCCCGCTGTGCACAGGCTGTGGACAACAACTTGAACCACGCGGGTCGCCCTGACTACCGTGGCTGAATTACCGGCCTTTTCTTCCTGCCTGCCGGTCCCCACCCATCCCGTCCCGAGAACCACACATTCGTGGGACCAGCGAGAGAGCGTGCCCTGTGGCTGACGTACCTGCCGATCTTGCCGCAGTGTGGCCACGAGTGCTGGAGCAACTCCTCGGGGAGGGCCAACAGGGCATCGAGCCGAAGGACAAGCAGTGGATCGAACGCTGCCAGCCGCTCGCCCTGGTCGCCGACACCGCGCTGCTCGCCGTTCCCAATGAGTGGGGCAAGCGCGTCCTGGAGGGCCGGCTCGCGCCGCTCATCAGCGAGGCACTGAGCCGTGAATGCGGCCGGCCGATCCGTATCGCGATCACCGTCGACGACTCCGCGGGCGAGCCTCCGAGCCCGCCCGCGCCTCCGATGCACCAGCCCCAGCAGCAGCACCGCTACCAGGGGCCGCAACACGACGAGCGGCAGCACAACGACGCGTACGACGGCTACGGGCACCGGCCCTCCGACGACGGCATGCCGACCGCCCGGCCGGCCTACCCCGACTACCAGCAGCAGCGCCCCGACCCCGGTGCGTGGCCGCGCACCCAGGAGGACCTCTCCTGGCAGCAGCCCCGGCTCGGCGGGTTCCAGGACCGCGAGGCCCCCGCGGAGCAGTGGCGCGAGCCCTACCCCGGCGGCCGCCCCCACCAGCCGCAGCACGACTACCGCCCGCAGCCGCCCGAGCGCCAGGGCTACGAGCAGCAGCGCCCCGAGCACCTCGACCTGCAGGAGCAACAGCCGCAGCACCGGCAGGGCGGCGCCGGCACCGGACGGCCCGGCGGCGCCTCCGGACCGATGGGCTCGCAGCCCGCTCCCACGCCCGGCCCCGGCGAGCCGGCGGCGCGGCTGAATCCGAAGTACCTCTTCGACACCTTCGTCATCGGCGCCTCCAACCGGTTCGCGCACGCCGCGGCGGTCGCGGTCGCCGAGGCCCCCGCCAAGGCGTACAACCCGCTCTTCATCTACGGGGAGTCCGGGCTCGGCAAGACCCATCTGCTGCACGCCATCGGGCACTACGCCCGCAGCCTCTACCCGGGCACCCGGGTGCGGTACGTGAGCTCCGAGGAGTTCACCAACGAGTTCATCAACTCGATCCGCGACGGCAAGGGCGACACCTTCCGCAAGCGCTACCGCGATGTGGACATCCTGCTCGTCGACGACATCCAGTTCCTCGCGAGCAAGGAGTCGACGCAGGAGGAGTTCTTCCACACCTTCAATACGCTGCACAACGCCAACAAGCAGATCGTGCTCTCCTCCGACCGGCCGCCCAAGCAGCTGGTGACCCTGGAGGACCGGTTGCGGAACCGTTTCGAGTGGGGCCTGACCACCGATGTCCAGCCGCCGGAGCTGGAGACGCGGATCGCGATCCTGCGCAAGAAAGCGGTGCAGGAGCAGCTCAACGCCCCGCCGGAGGTGCTGGAGTTCATCGCCTCCCGTATCTCCCGGAACATCAGGGAGCTGGAGGGGGCGCTGATCCGGGTCACGGCCTTCGCCAGCCTCAACCGTCAGCCGGTGGACCTCGGACTGACCGAGCACGTGCTGAAGGACCTGATCCCGGGCGGCGAGGACTCGGCTCCGGAGATCACGGCGACGGCCATCATGGCCTCGACCGCGGACTACTTCGGCCTCACGGTGGACGATCTCTGCGGAACCTCGCGCAGCCGCGTGCTGGTGACGGCCCGCCAGATCGCCATGTATCTCTGCCGGGAGCTCACCGATCTCTCCCTGCCCAAGATCGGTGCGCAGTTCGGCGGCCGTGACCATACGACGGTGATGCACGCGGACCGGAAGATCCGCGCGCTGATGGCGGAGCGCCGCTCCATCTACAACCAGGTCACCGAGCTCACCAACCGCATCAAGAACGGCTGACGGACCGCCGCCGCACGCGCCCCAGGGGCGCCCGAAGGACCTCACAGGGCTCCTCGGGCGCCCTTTTCCTTGCCTGGAAACCGCCTGGAGACCGCCCAGAGGCTGTCCGGAGACCGCCTGGAAGCAGTCCGGAGACCGTCCAGCTGCCGCCCGGAGGCCGCCTGGGGCCCCTCGTAACCCGCGCGCAGGCACCCGGAGGCCGTCCGAGGCCCCCTCGAAGACCCCTCGAAGACCCCCGCGGAAACCGCCCGAAGCCCGTCCGAGGCCTGCCCTCGCCCCCGCACCCAACACTTCGCCGCAGCCGCGGTGTTCGAATACCTGCCGCCGGCCGTCCGTTCTCCACAGATCTGGGGAGTTTTCCTCCTCCACAGCCTGGGGATCCGGAAGTTGTCCATATTGCTTCCACAGGGGCGACTGCCGATACTCCATCAGGCCAGGTCAAGCGCCTGGGGATTTGTGGTCAACAGTGATCCACAGCCTGTGGACAAAATATTTGTCCACAGGGGGCGGATGATGTTGTCCACCGGCAGCCCACAGCCCGAGCCGTGTTCTCCCCAGCTTCCCGTCGCTTCTCCACACCTCTGTCCACTGTTCGGCAACGCGGGACCGCCTTTCACCGCGCCGAGTGAAAGGCGTCACACCAAGAGGGTCGGTTGGGCTGTGGGGAACCTGGGTAAAGCTGGGGACAGCCCTGGGGAGAAACCCCCCTGTCCTGTGCATCGGGTGTGCAGAACTTTCCGGTGTCCACAGAAGCGCCGGGTTGTCCACCGGTGCCACCCACAGGGTCGGTGGACAAAAAACCGGACTTGACCTGCGGAAACGACGTTATCCACGGTTTCCACAGGCCCTACTACTACTGCCACATAGAGTTAGCCCGGAATCCGCTTCGAAGTGGGGCCTGTGCACAACTCGGCGCCGGAGCTCTCCGAACCTCTTGTCGCGACTTGACCCCGAGCAGCACCGAGTGTCGGTGCCGTACGTCAGACTGGTCCCCGGCGTCCTCCCTGCCTCGTCGGCGGGAGACGCGATCAGACGACGAAGGCCAGCAGGGCGAGCGAGCAACAGCAGGAGGCGGTTCCGGTGAAGATCCGGGTGGAGCGCGATGTACTCGCGGAGGCTGTGGCCTGGGTGGCCCGTAGCCTCCCGGCCCGTCCGCCGGCGCCCGTTCTTGCGGGCCTTCTGCTGAAGGCTGAGGACGGGGCCCTCAGCTTCTCCAGCTTCGACTACGAGGTCTCGGCCCGGGTCTCGGTGGACGCCGAGGTCGAGGAGGACGGCACGGTGCTGGTCTCCGGCCGGCTGCTCGCCGACATCTGCCGCGCCCTCCCCAACCGCCCGGTGGAGATTTCCACAGACGGTGTACGGGCGACCGTGGTCTGCGGCTCCTCGCGGTTCACACTCCACACCCTTCCTGTGGAGGAATACCCGTCGCTTCCCGAGATGCCGACCGCCACGGGCACCGTCCCCGGCGAGGTCTTCGCCTCGGCCGCCGCCCAGGTCGCCATCGCCGCGGGCCGTGACGACACGCTGCCGGTGCTGACCGGTGTGCGGATCGAGATCGAGGGCGACACCGTCACCCTGGCCTCGACCGACCGTTACCGCTTCGCGGTCCGCGAGTTCCTCTGGAAGCCGGAGAACCCGGACGCCTCGGCCGTCGCCCTGGTGCCCGCCAAGACGCTCCTGGACACCGCCAAGGCTCTGACCAGCGGTGACACGGTGACCCTGGCGCTCTCCGGCTCGGGTGCCGGTGAGGGGCTGATCGGTTTCGAGGGCGCGGGCCGGCGCACGACCACGCGACTGCTCGAAGGCGATCTGCCGAAGTACCGCACGCTCTTCCCCACGGAGTTCAACTCGGTCGCGGTCATCGAGACCGCCCCGTTCGTCGAGGCCGTCAAGCGCGTGGCTCTCGTCGCCGAGCGGAACACCCCGGTGCGGCTCAGCTTCGAGCAGGGCGTGCTGATCCTGGAGGCGGGTTCCAGCGACGATGCACAGGCTGTGGAGAGGGTCGACGCGGTGCTGGAGGGCGACGACATCTCGATCGCCTTCAACCCGACCTTCCTGCTGGACGGGCTGAGCGCGATCGACTCCCCGGTCGCCCAGCTCTCCTTCACGACGTCCACCAAGCCCGCGCTGCTCAGCGGCCGCCCGGCTGTGGACGCCGAGGCGGACGACGCCTACAAGTACCTGATCATGCCGGTCCGCCTCTCCGGCTGACCCGGTCATCGGTCCTGTCACGACGGATTCCGACGGGCACGCTCGACGCCGAGCATGCCCGTCGGTCCGTCCCCGGCCGGGCGTAGGCTCGTCCTTGGGTACGAATCGGCACAACGCTTAAGGAATCTCTGATGGAGCTCGGTCTCGTCGGCCTCGGCAAGATGGGCGGCAACATGCGCGAGCGCATCCGCCGCGCAGGCCACACCGTCATCGGTTACGACCGCAACCCGGACGTCTCCGATGTCCACAGCCTCGAAGAGCTTGTGGGCAAGCTGAAGGGTCCCCGGGTCGTCTGGGTGATGGTTCCGGCCGGAGCGCCGACCCAGGCCACCATCGACGAGCTCGCCGGTCTCCTCTCGCCCGGCGACATCGTCGTGGACGGCGGGAACTCCCGCTGGACCGACGACGAGAAGCACGCCGTCGAGCTGGGCATCAAGGGCATCGGTTTCGTGGACTGCGGTGTCTCCGGCGGTGTCTGGGGCCTGGAGAACGGCTACGCGCTGATGTACGGCGGCGACGCCGAGAACGTGGCGAAGGTCCAGCCGGTCTTCGACGCGCTGAAGCCCGAGGGCGACTTCGGCTCCGTGCACGCGGGCAAGGTCGGCGCCGGCCACTTCGCGAAGATGGTCCACAACGGCATCGAGTACGCCATGATGCAGGCCTACGCCGAGGGCTGGGAGCTCCTGGAGAAGGTCGACTCCGTCACTGATGTGCGCGAGGTCTTCCGCTCCTGGCAGGAAGGCACGGTCATCCGTTCCTGGCTGCTCGACCTGGCGGTCAACGCGCTGGACGACGACGAGCACCTCGACAAGCTCCGGGGCTACGCCGCCGACTCCGGCGAGGGCCGGTGGACGGTGGAGGCCGCGATCGACAACGCGGTGCCGCTGCCCGCGATCACCGCGTCGCTCTTCGCGCGTTTCGCCTCGCGCCAGGACGACTCCCCGCAGATGAAGATGATCGCCGCGCTGCGCAACCAGTTCGGTGGCCACGCGGTCGAGAACAAGAAGTAACCGCAACGGGAAGCGGGCCGGCCCCAGCCGACCGGCCCGCTCCACGAAGCACGGAGCAGGAAGCCGGGAAGGTCGGCGTACACCATGCATGTCACGCATCTCTCGCTGGCCGACTTCCGCTCGTACGCCCGGGTCGAGGTGCCTCTCGAACCGGGCGTCACCGCGTTCGTGGGGGCCAACGGCCAGGGCAAGACGAATCTGGTCGAGGCGGTCGGCTATCTCGCGACGCTCGGCAGCCACCGGGTCTCCTCCGATGCGCCGCTGGTGCGGATGGGAGCCGACCGGGCTGTCATCCGTGGCGCCGTGACGCAGGGAGAGCGTTCGCAGCTGATCGAGCTCGAACTCAACCCGGGCAAGGCCAACCGGGCGCGTATCAATAGATCGTCGCAGGTCAGGCCGCGTGACGTGCTGGGGATAGTGCGTACGGTGCTGTTCGCGCCGGAGGATCTGGCGCTGGTCAAGGGAGACCCCGGGGAGCGTCGGCGCTTTCTCGACGAGTTGGTCACGGCTCGTTCGCCGCGGATGGCGGGGGTGCGCTCGGACTACGAGCGGGTGCTGAAGCAGCGCAACACGCTGCTGAAGTCGGCGGCGATGGCGCGCCGGCACGGCGGCAGGTCGATGGACCTGTCCACGCTCGACGTGTGGGACCAGCATCTGGGCCGGGTGGGCGCGGAGCTGCTGGCGCAGCGGCTGGATCTGCTCGCGACCCTGCAGCCGCTGGCGGAGAAGGCGTACGCGGACGTCGCGCCGGGCGGCGGCCCGGTGGCGCTGGAGTACCGCAGCTCGGTCGGGGCCGGTGTGGAGTCGGCCGGTACCCGCGAGGAGCTGTACGAGCTGCTGATCGCCGCCCTGGCGGAGGTCCGCAAGCAGGAGATCGAGCGGGGTGTGACCCTGGTCGGTCCGCACCGCGACGATGTGCTGCTGGGGCTGCGCGGGATGCCGGCCAAGGGGTACGCGAGCCATGGCGAGTCCTGGTCGTACGCGTTGGCGCTGCGGCTTGCTTCGTACGATCTGCTGCGCAGCGAGGGCAACGAGCCGGTGCTGGTGCTGGACGACGTCTTCGCGGAGCTGGACGCGCGGCGCCGCGAGCGGCTGGCGGAGCTGGTGGCCCCGGCCGAGCAGGTGCTGGTGACGGCTGCCGTGGACGACGATGTTCCCGGTGTGCTGGCGGGGACGCGGTACGCGGTGTCCGCGGGTGAGGTGGAGCGGCTGTGAGCGGCCGCGGCCAGGGGCCCGGAGAGCCGTCGCGGGAACGTTCCGGCGCGGCGAGGGCTCCGGAGCCCTCGGGTGTCGATCTGGCGCGGGTGGCGTTGCGCGCGGCCAAGGAGCAGGCGCGGGCGCGTGGTGCCGCCGCGCAGCAGAAGAAGCAGGCCAGGCGGGGTGGCGGGCTGCGCTCCGGTGCGCGTGCCGATGGGCGCGATCCCCTGCCGCTGGGCTCTGCGATCAACCGTCTGATCACCGAGCGCGGCTGGGAGACGCCTGCGGCGGTGGGCGGGGTGATGGGGCGCTGGCCGCAGATCGTCGGTGAAGATCTGGCCAATCATTGTGTGCCGCTGCGGTACGACGAGGACCCGGACGAGCGGGTGCTGACGGTGCAGTGCGACTCGACGGCGTGGGCGACGCAGCTGCGGTTGCTGGCGCCTCAGCTGGTGGCCCGGCTGAACGCGGATCTGGGGCAGGGCACGGTCCGGTTCATCAAGGTGCTGGGGCCCGGTGGCCCGCAGCGCAGGTTCGGTCCGCTGCGGGCGCCGGGGAGCACGGGTCCGGGCGACACCTACGGCTGAGCTGGGCTTTTCCGTGATCTCGGGCTGCTGCACAGCCCTTTCCGGTCCGCTCCAACGCCCTCCTCCGGGCCGTTCCCGGGCTGTCCGCGGGCCGTTTCCGGGCCCTGTGGGGGCAGTGTCCGTCGGGTCCGTGTCGTACAGGTATGCGGTAGTTGAAACCACGGGCTGGGAATGGGGCGTCCCTCACGGTAGCTGGAGGTTGACAGGCCGAAGCGCTCAAGGCCCGCGTGAGCCTCCTGAGGGCCCTTCCTGAATATGGGGAGTCGTCAGCCGCTCATTCAGGGCGGCACATGCGTACTCAGGTACCGGCAAACCCCCATTCATGTCAGCGCTACCGGTAGACTGGGGGCAATCCCGCGTCCTTGCGGGATTCGTCGATACAAGCCGAACGACGCAGCCGCTCCCGTTTGCCCGGAGAACGGCCTGTGCTGTGCCAGAAAGGGCGCTTCGTGGCCGATTCCGGCAACCCCAACGAGAACATTCCGTCCACACCCGGTGAGAGCGCCGAGGCTGTCGCCGCGGGCGAGTCCGCCGGCAGCGGCGAGGTCACGGCCTCGTACGACGCCAGCGCGATCACCGTCCTCGAGGGTCTGGACGCGGTCCGCAAGCGACCTGGCATGTACATCGGTTCGACCGGTGAGCGCGGCCTCCACCACCTCGTGCAAGAGGTTGTCGACAACTCGGTCGACGAGGCCATGGCCGGACATGCGGACACCATCGACGTCACGATCCTCGCCGACGGCGGGGTGCGCGTGGTCGACAACGGCCGCGGTATCCCGGTCGGCATCGTGCCGTCCGAAGGCAAGCCGGCCGTCGAGGTCGTGCTCACCGTCCTGCACGCGGGCGGAAAGTTCGGCGGCGGCGGTTACGCCGTCTCCGGTGGTCTGCACGGCGTCGGTGTATCCGTCGTGAACGCCCTGTCCTCGCGGGTCGCCGTCGAGGTCAAGGCGGACGGCTACCGCTGGACCCAGGACTACAAGTTCGGCGTCCCGACGGCCCCGCTGGCCCGTAACGAGGCCACCGACGAGTCGGGCACATCCGTCACCTTCTGGGCCGACGGGGGCATCTTCGAGACCACCGAGTACTCCTTCGAGACCCTGTCGCGCCGCTTCCAGGAGATGGCGTTCCTCAACAAGGGCCTCACGATCAAGCTCACCGACGAGCGCGAGTCGGCGAAGGCGACGCTGGGCGCGGAGGTCGCCGAGGTGGCCGAGGTCGCCGAGGCCGAGCAGGTGCGCACGGTCACGTACCACTACGAGGGCGGCATCGTCGACTTCGTGAAGTACCTCAACTCCCGCAAGGGCGATGTCATCCACCAGTCGGTGATCGACATCGAGGCCGAGGACAAGGAGCGTCTCCTCTCGGCCGAGATCGCGATGCAGTGGAACACGCAGTACAGCGAGGGCGTCTACTCCTTCGCGAACACGATCCACACGCATGAGGGCGGTACCCACGAGGAGGGCTTCCGCGCCGCGCTGACCACGCTGGTCAACAAGTACGCGCGCGAGAAGAAGCTGCTGCGCGAGAAGGACGACAACCTCACGGGCGACGACATCCGCGAGGGTCTGACGGCGATCATCTCGGTGAAGCTGGGCGAGCCGCAGTTCGAGGGTCAGACGAAGACCAAGCTGGGCAACACGGAGGCGAAGACCTTCGTCCAGAAGGTCGTCCACGAGCAGCTCACGGACTGGTTCGACCGCAATCCGAACGAGGCGGCCGACATCATCCGCAAGGGCATCGCGGCGGCCACGGCCCGGGTCGCGGCCCGCAAGGCGCGTGACCTGACCCGTCGCAAGGGGCTCCTGGAGAGCGCCTCGCTGCCGGGCAAGCTGAGCGACTGCCAGTCCAACGACCCGACGAAGTGCGAGATCTTCATCGTCGAGGGTGACTCCGCCGGTGGTTCGGCGAAGTCCGGCCGCAATCCGATGTACCAGGCGATCCTGCCGATCCGGGGCAAGATCCTGAACGTCGAGAAGGCCCGGGTCGACAAGATCCTGCAGAACACCGAGGTCCAGGCGCTGATCTCGGCCTTCGGTACCGGGGTCCACGAGGACTTCGACATCGAGAAGCTGCGCTATCACAAGATCATCCTGATGGCGGACGCCGATGTCGACGGTCAGCACATCAACACCCTGCTGCTGACGTTCCTCTTCCGTTTCATGCGTCCGCTGGTCGAGGCCGGGCACGTCTACCTCTCCCGTCCGCCGCTCTACAAGATCAAGTGGGGCCGGGACGACTTCGAGTACGCGTACTCGGACCGCGAGCGCGACGCCCTGGTCGAGCTGGGCAAGCAGAACGGCAAGCGGATCAGGGAAGACTCGATCCAGCGCTTCAAGGGTCTCGGCGAGATGAACGCCGAGGAGCTGCGCGTCACCACGATGGACATCGACCACCGGGTCCTCGGCCAGGTCACGCTGGACGACGCGGCGCAGGCCGACGACCTCTTCTCGGTGCTGATGGGCGAGGACGTCGAGGCGCGGCGCTCGTTCATCCAGCGCAACGCCAAGGACGTCCGCTTCCTCGACATCTGAGTCGGCCGTACCAGCAAGCCGCCGCTCGAAAGGACTTTGACCAGCAATGGCCGACGAGAACAACCCTGTGACACCTGAAGAGGAGCCGGCCGCCGCCGGTGTGGGCATGCGTGTCGAGCCCGTGGGGCTCGAGACGGAGATGCAGCGCTCCTACCTCGACTACGCGATGTCCGTCATCGTCTCGCGTGCGCTGCCGGACGTACGGGACGGTCTCAAGCCCGTGCACCGCCGGGTGCTGTACGCGATGTACGACGGCGGCTACCGGCCCGAGAAGGGCTTCTACAAGTGCGCCCGTGTCGTCGGTGACGTCATGGGTACGTACCACCCGCACGGTGACTCGTCGATCTACGACGCACTGGTGCGTCTGGCGCAGCCGTGGTCGATGCGCATGCCGCTGGTGGACTCCAACGGCAACTTCGGTTCTCCGGGCAACGACCCGGCCGCGGCGATGCGGTACACCGAGTGCAAGATGATGCCGCTGTCCATGGAGATGGTCCGGGACATCGACGAGGAGACCGTCGACTTCCAGGACAACTACGACGGCCGCAACCAGGAGCCGACGGTTCTGCCGGCGCGCTTCCCGAACCTGCTGGTCAACGGTTCGGCGGGCATCGCGGTCGGTATGGCGACCAACATCCCGCCGCACAACCTGCGTGAGGTCGCGGCCGGTGCGCAGTGGTACCTGGAGCACCCGGAGGCCTCGCAGGAGGAGCTCCTGGAGGCACTGATCGAGCGGATCAAGGGCCCGGACTTCCCGACCGGCGCGCTGGTCGTGGGCCGCAAGGGCATCGAGGAGGCGTACCGCACCGGCCGCGGCTCGATCACGATGCGCGCGGTCGTCGCGGTCGAGGAGATCCAGAACCGGCAGTGCCTGGTCGTCACGGAGCTTCCGTACCAGACCAACCCCGACAACCTCGCGCAGAAGATCGCCGACCTGGTGAAGGACGGCAAGATCGGCGGGATCGCCGACGTCCGTGACGAGACCTCGTCGCGCACCGGTCAGCGTCTGGTCGTCGTGCTCAAGCGGGACGCGGTCGCCAAGGTCGTTCTGAACAACCTGTACAAGCACACCGATCTGCAGACCAACTTCGGCGCCAACATGCTGGCGCTGGTCGACGGTGTGCCGCGCACCCTCTCGATCGACGCGTTCATCCGGCACTGGGTGACGCACCAGATCGAGGTCATCGTCCGGCGTACGAAGTTCCGGCTGCGCAAGGCGGAGGAGCGGGCGCACATCCTGCGCGGTCTGCTCAAGGCGCTGGACGCGATCGACGAGGTCATCGCGCTCATCCGGCGCAGCCAGACGGTCGAGGTGGCGCGCGAGGGCCTGATGGGCCTCCTTGAGATCGACGAGATCCAGGCCAACGCGATTCTGGAGATGCAGCTGCGCCGGCTGGCCGCGCTGGAGCACCAGAAGATCACGGCCGAGCACGACGAGCTCCAGGCGAAGATCAACGAGTACAACGCGATCCTGGCGTCGCCGGAGCGGCAGCGGAAGATCGTCAGCGAGGAACTGGCGGCGATCGTCGAGAAGTTCGGCGATGACCGGCGTTCCAAGCTGGTGCCCTTCGACGGTGACATGTCCATCGAGGACCTGATCGCCGAGGAGGACATCGTCGTCACGATCTCGCGCGGCGGCTATGTGAAGCGCACGAAGACGGACGACTACCGCTCGCAGAAGCGCGGCGGCAAGGGCGTGCGCGGTACGAAGCTCAAGGAAGACGACATCGTCGACCACTTCTTCGTGTCGACGACGCACCACTGGCTGCTGTTCTTCACGAACAAGGGCCGGGTGTACCGGGCCAAGGCGTACGAGCTCCCGGACGCCGGCCGTGACGCCCGTGGTCAGCACGTCGCCAACCTGCTGGCCTTCCAGCCGGACGAGCGGATCGCCCAGATCCTGGCGATCCGCGACTACGAGGCCGCGCCCTATCTGATCCTGGCCACGAAGGGCGGTCTGGTGAAGAAGACCGCGCTGAAGGACTACGACTCGCCGCGATCCGGTGGTGTCATCGCGATCAACCTGCGCGAGACGGCGGACGGCGCCGACGGCACCGCCGACGAGCTGATCGGTGCGGAGCTGGTCTCGGCCGAGGACGATCTGCTGCTCATCAGTAAGAAGGCCCAGTCGATCAGGTTCACCGCGACGGACGATGCGCTGCGCCCGATGGGCCGTGCCACCTCGGGCGTGAAGGGCATGAGCTTCCGCGAGGGCGACGAACTGCTCTCGATGAATGTTGTCCGGCCGGGTACGTTCGTGTTCACTGCCACCGACGGCGGGTACGCGAAGCGGACTCCCGTCGACGAGTACCGGGTTCAGGGCCGTGGCGGTCTGGGCATCAAGGCTGCCAAGATCGTCGAGGACAGGGGCTCGCTGGTCGGTGCGCTGGTGGTCGAGGAGACGGACGAGATCCTCGCCATCACGCTCGGCGGTGGTGTGATTCGTACGCGAGTCAATGAAGTCAGGGAGACGGGCCGTGACACCATGGGCGTCCAACTGATCAATCTGGGCAAGCGCGATGCCGTCGTCGGTATTGCCCGTAACGCCGAAGCCGGTCGTGAGGCCGAAGAGGTCGAGGGGTCCGAGGACTCCGAGGCCGCGACGGCGGAGGGTGCCGAGAGCACGGTCGAGGGCAATGCCGAAGGCACGTCGCCTTCGGCCGGGGAGCACGAGGAGTAGAGCGTGAGTGGAGCCACGGGCGCCGGTTCGGCCGCTTCCGGAGCAGGAGCGAACGGTGCCCGTGGCCCCGCCACGGACTCCCAAGGGGGCATTGTGACGGACACCCGGGGGCCTCAGCCCCAGTACGAGGGCTACGCGACCGGGCCGTTGCCGGGTGAGCGCGAGCCCGCACAGAGCCAGGCGAGCGGGCCGTACCACCCGCCGCAGGCGTATCCCTCGCCCGCGGGCGAGGGCCAGGGCGGCCGGCCGCACGGCACACAGGGCGGCGCGCAGGCGGCCCGGCGGCCGCGGACGGGGGCGCGGACGACTCCGCGTACCCGCAAGGCACGGCTGCGGGTGGCCAAGGCCGACCCGTGGTCGGTGATGAAGGTGAGCTTCCTGCTCTCCATCGCGCTCGGCATCTGCACCGTGGTGGCGTCCGCGGTGCTGTGGATGGTGATGGACGCGATGGGCGTCTTCTCCACCGTGGGCGGGACGATCAGCGAGGCCACCGGTTCGAACGACAGCAACGGCTTCGATCTCCAGTCGTTCCTGTCGCTGCCGCGGGTTCTCATCTTCACCTCGGTCATCGCGGTGATCGATGTGGTCCTGGCGACCGCGCTGGCGACGCTGGGCTCCTTCATCTACAACCTGTCGGCGGGTTTCGTGGGCGGTATCGAGCTCACGCTGGCCGAGGACGAGTAGAGCGCCGGGTATCGATTTTGGGACTGGCCCCGACGTGCGCTAATCTTCAGAAGTCAGCGCAGCAGCGCGGCGGGGCTATAGCTCAGTTGGTTAGAGCGCATCCCTGATAAGGATGAGGCCACAGGTTCAAATCCTGTTAGCCCCACCAGCACGAAAGCCCCTCACCGGAAACGGTGGGGGGCTTTTGGCATCTACGGCCGGCATCAGCCGATCAACGGTTCTTCCAGAAGTTCCGCGAGCATCGTCACGGCTTCCCGTTCTCCATCGCTCACGACGTGGGTGCGGACATCCACGGTCATGCTGATCCGGCTGTGCCGGAGGATCGCCTGAGCGGCCTTCGGATGCACCTTCAAGAAGGGCGGCAGGGTTGCCGCAGGTGTGCCGGTCGAGCCGCACCGTGATCCGGCCGGACCCGGATCGTTTCACGAGCACATCGAAGCTCCTGGAGAAGCCCACGGGGCCGATCATCCCGCCACGCTCAGAGGAGAGGAGCGGGTCCCGGTCATCCGGCTTCACGATGCGCTCGAACCAGTAGGTCGGCCACTCACCGGGGGACGAGGTCCGCGAGGACACCGGGACGCCGTTGCGCTCCCTGCTCCTGGGGCGTGCCCAGCTTCTCGGCCGCCTCGCCAACTGGGCTTCGCCGTGACGGCCTACGGTGTGCACATGAACGAACGTTCCGGCAGAGTGCCGTCCGAGCTCTATCCGGAGCTGGTTGCCCCAGGCGGCCTGGGAGAAGCATTGGCTCGCGAGGCGGCTCGCCGGGGGTACGGTGCCGAGCCCATGGATCCCGTTGAGGGGTACGGTCCCGCGGTCGCTGCGTGCTGCGCACGTGGGGAGGCGCGGTTCGTCGTGTACGCCACCAATGAGGACGAACGCGAGTTCCGTTTCGAGATCTCCGCGGACTCCGGGTGGCCTTGGGGTGCCTTCGGCAGTACCGATGACCTCGCGGTGGTGGCCGCCGTCCTGCAGGCCTGGCGTGATGGGGCGTCGATCGGTCAACTGCGGCGCGAGTGGACGTTGCTCGCGGCGAGCCCGCTGGAGGCGGCACCTCCCGGGAGGGTGGTGTCGACCGCTTGGCGGCTGACTCTGGAGCGCTCGCGGGTGATCAGGCTGGGCGATGCCGAACTGGCCGAGGCCCTGTATGCGCAGCCGGCTCTGCGCGTCTTCTTCCCGTTTCCGTCGCACGGCGAGTTCAGCCTGCTCAGCAGCACCGCTGATCCGTTCTACGAGGAGGTTCCGCGTGTGGTTCCGGCTGGGCAGGGTCTGTGGAACGTGGTCACGGCTTGGTCGCGTTGGTCGCCGGGGATACCGTCACGCGTGCTCGGTTCCCGCCTCGGCGCTCGCGAGGCCGCGGCACTGGTGGCCGCGAACGTTCCTGCAGGAAGTGGCCCTGCCATCGAGGGAGGCTGGGCGCACCGGCCGGCCGCCGAGCCCCCGGTCATCGGTGACATCGACGGCTGACACCGACGGCACCGGTCACCGCCGGTCAGCAGCGGATGCCGAACCAGGATCTTCATGGGCGACGAGAGCGCCCACCGGCACCAGGCCGGGCCACGGACCGCCCTGATACGGATGGGGCCAGAGGTTCAAATCCTGTTGGCCCCACCAGTGCGAAAGCCCCACACCGCCTGCGGTGTGGGGCTTCGGCGTATCCGGCCGACGGTTGGGACGGGGGCGGGGCCCGTATGGCCTATGCGTGTGCGCGGGACGTACGTGTTGCGGGTGCGGCCGATGTGTGCGGCACGATCCGGCCGGAGCCGGTCGGGCCGTGGATCCGACCCGCCGCCAGGCGCCCGGGACCGTCGTGTGCCCGGGACTGTCGTATGCCCGGGACTGTCGTACGCCCGGAGCCGCCGGACATACGACAGTGCCGAGGAGGTGGTGGCCGGCGTCGGCTCCTGCGGACGGGAAGAGCCCCTGGACAGCACGGGGAAGCCCCCGTCCGGTGTGAACCGGCCCGGGGGCTCCGTACGTCAGTTGAGCGGCTCTCAGGGCGGAAGGAGGGACGCGTCCCCCGCCGGGGCCCCGTGGATGGTGCGGGCGGCGTTCCTGGAGTTCGTGATGTCCGTGGTGTCGACGGACAGATGGCGGGTCGCGGGTGAGGAGCCGTGTGCCTCGGCGCGGATGCGCTGCTTCATCGTGGGTGGCAGCGCCCGGTCGCGCGGAAGGGTCCATCGCACCGACGGGGTGGTCGCGGTTGCCGCGGTCGCACCCGTGTGCTCCTGGGGCGTGGTGGTCGGCTCCGTGACGCTCTGCTCCGTGGCCGCCGCCGGGGTGCTCATGAGCCCCAGCGCGGCGAGCAGTGCGAAGAAGGCGGTGACGAAGGCGGTCCAGATGTTCTTGGGCTTGAAGGTGCTCATGGCGCCCCTCGCTTTCGGGTGGTCCGGTTTGCTTACCTTTCTGATGATGTGGATGTGGCTCGCGATTTCATGGACCGACGCCACCGATCCGCCGATCTTCGGATGAACACCACTCGTATGGTTCAACCGGTCCCGACGGGCTTGTGACGGGCGGCGGATCACCGCCGGATCTCCAGGTCGGAGCGGTCCCGCGAAGGCCGCTCTTCTCCGGGCGCCAGTTGGGTTGCGGGCAGGTCACCGGTTGATATCGGCCGGTGTGTATAGTCGGGCGGCAGAAGTCCCCTACGTCAAGGAAAGACGAGGTCGCGCGGTGAAGAAGCTTCTCCTGGTCGCACTGGCCGCCATCGGCGGGCTCCTCGTGTACCGCCAGATCCAGGCGGATCGCGCCGAGCAGGATCTGTGGACGGAGGCGACTGACTCCGTGCCCGCAGGTTCGGGTGTGTGAGACAGAACAGTCTGATTGCGGGCCCCGGTCGCTGAGCGGCCGGGGCTTCGTGCTGTTGCGGGACCATGGCGCCCGTGCTCGTGGATTCGCTTCAGTAAATAAATACGTTGCTTGAGTAAAGCTTCCGGGTTCTGTTCGAGGGGGCACGGGCGAAGGTACGGAACCGCCGCCGTCGTGGCGCGGGCGCGGGGCATGGACCGGCGGGGTGCTGCTCGCCCTGGTGGCGGGCGCGACGCCGGCCGCCGACGCCCGCGGACAGTGCGCCAGAGCCAGAGGTGTCCGGAGGCGGTCCGAACGGCAGCCTGGTCATGGTCCTCGATTCGTCCGGCTCCATGGCGGACGACGACGGTACGGGGCGCACCCGGTCGGAGAGCGCCCGTGAAGCGGTCGGGACCGTCGTCGGCGGTCTTCCCGACGGGTATCCGACCGGACCTGCGGGTGTGCGGAGACCGGGCTCGTGCGGCCGGTGTCCGCGCTCGACCGGGCGGCCGCGAAGCGGTCCGTGGCGGCCGTACGGCCGCGGGGTGGCACACCCATCGGCCCTCTCGCTGCGGAAGGCGGCCCAGGGCCCTCCGCGGCCCTCCGGCGGCGCCGTCGGTACGGGCACGATCCTGCTGATCTCCGACGGCGAGGACACCTGCGGTGCGCCACCGCCCTGCGAGGTCGCCGAACCGAACGGCTCGGCAAGGAGGGCGTCGGGCTGCGGCTCGGCGTCGTGGGCTTCCAGGTGAAGGGCGCGGCCCGCGAGCCGCTCGAATGCGTAGCTGCGGCGGGCAACGGCCGCTCCTGCGACGCACCGGACGCCGATGCGCCGGCCAGGCAGCTGCGGCGGGCGTCCCAACTCTCCGTGGACGGCCACCGGTTCAGGGGCGAACGGATCGCGGGCATAGCGGCGGGTACGGGGGTGCTCGTGCTCGCGCCGGGGCAGTACCTCGACACCATCGGGCAGGGCGAGAAGCGGTACTGCGCCGTGGACCTGGACGCCGACTCGGCGGTGGACTTCTCCGCGACGGCGGTGTCGCAGCCCGGGGCCGCCGTCGACGCCCTCGATGCGATGCGTACCAGCATCGCGTACGGCACTGACAGTTCCTGCGGGTCGGAGACCGCGCGCTTCTCCCGGAAGGAGGGTGCGACTCCGCTGACCTCGGCGATCGCCCGTATCCCCACCGCGCGGGGCACCCACTCCTGCGACCGGGCGGGGCGGTACCGGCTGGTGGTGGAGCGGGAGAGCAAGAAGGGCTCCGGCGCAGCGCGTTGGCCGCTCGAACTGGTCCACGGGACGGAGGTGCCGTTGCCCGAGGACGTCGCGCCGGGCCAGTGCCGGTCGGAGTACGGCAAGAGCGGCAAGGACGCGGTGCCGCCCACCGGCGACCCTCGCGACGTACGCGGTGGCACCGAGCCGGCCGGCCCTGAGCACCGCGCTCCGCCGCGGCCAAGAAGGCGGACAAGAAGGGCAATTCGATCAAGGTCGAAGACAGCAGCGGTACGGGCGGGGCAGGATGGACCGGCATCGCGGCCGCTGCCGGGGCGGGCGCCGTGGTGGTGGTGCTCGCGGGGCTCGTGTTCGTACGCGGGCGTCGCGCGCGGGCCGCACAGACGACGAGGGGGAGCGCGTGATGAGGCAGCGCAACAGGGGCCGGGTGGCGCTGGCCGCGGTCGCGGCGATGTGCGCGGCGGCGGCGCTGCCGGGGCAGGCGTTCGCGGCCGGGGAGCCCGCCGCGTACACCTTCGATCCCGGGGCGAAGGAGATCAAGGGTGCGGAGGCCAGTACCGATGCGTCGGCGCTGACGCCCGGATCGGTCTACAAGAGCTCGATCAAGCCGGGCGAGAAGCTCTACTACCGCCTCGACCTCGACGCGAAGACGAACGCGTACGTCTCGGCGGTGGCCGTGCCCAGCGGCGGCGCGCTGGTCGCCTACGGGGACGGGATCACGGTCAGCATCCGCGACAGCACGGACCTCCAGTGCAGTTCGGACAACGCGCGGTTCGAGTCGGCGGAGTTCGCCCGTCCGATCGCCACGTACGCCTACCGGATCATGGAGAAGGACAGCAGCACCTGCCAGGAGGCCGGTGCCTACAACGTCCTGATCGAGCGGGAGAGCAAGGACACCTCGACGCCCGACGCGTGGGACCTGGAGCTGCGCTACGCGTCGGAGCCGCAGCTGAAATCGGCCGGCTCGATGCCGACCGACGCGCCGGAGGACTGGCCGTCCGCCTCGCCCGTGCCGCCCACCACGGCCCCGCAGAAGCGGTCGGGCGGCACCAGCTACTACGACGCGACCGGTCTGGAGACCGGCGAATGGCGTGAGAAGGACGGCATCAAGCCGGGGCAGACCCTCTACTACCGGGTGCCGGTGGACTGGGGCCAGCAGATCTACGCCACGGCGGACCTGAGCAACAACAACGCCTCGGACGATTTCATCGGCAACGCGCTCGCGCTCTCCCTCGACAACCCGGCGCACGGCCACGTCGACTCCGCGACACCGCTGTCGTATTCCGGGAGGCCCGCGTCCGTGTCGCTGGACCCGCTGCCCCCGGTGGCGTACGAGAACCGATACGACTCCAGCGGCAGCGCCGCCGCGATGCGGTTCGCCGGCTGGTACTACCTGTCGGTGACGCTCAGCCCGAAGGTCGCGAAGTCGTACGGCGACAAGGCGATTCCGCTGACCCTGAAGATCAAGGTCGAGGGGAAGGCCCGGAATTCGCCGTACACGGGGGACGCCGGGATCTTCTCGGTCACGCAGGACGACAGGGACATGGCGCGGAAGGGCCAGGCGGCCCCGCAGGCGGCCAGGAGCGACAGGATGAAGACGATCGGTATGGCCGGGATCGGCGCGGGCTCGGTGCTGGTGCTCGGGCTCGGGGTGTGGACGCTGCTGGCCCGGCGCCGCGCCGCGAGCACCGCCCCGGCGGGCCCGACCGCCGACGCGCAGCCGTACGGAGGACCGCCGCAGACCTGGTGACCGGGGGGGAATCCCGGGCCCGTACGGCAGGAGCCCGGGCGACCGGATTCAGCTCTGGGTCAGCGCCCAGATGCCCACCGCGAAACAGATCAGCGCCACCACCAGCACCGGGACCGCCACCTTCGGGGACGGTCCCGGACGCCTCTGCGGGGCGGGCGCCCCGGCGGCCGCCGGGGCGTGCGGGGATGCCCCCGCGCCGGGCGCGGCGGCGGGAGCCTGCGGCTGCCCGACGGTGTACGCGCGGGTGAGGGCGGGTTCGTGCTGCACGGCGGCCGTCGGGGCCTGCGAGGGATTCGGCGCGTGAGCGGGCGCGGCATAGGAGGAGGCCGCGTGCGGTGCGTCCGGCTGAGCCTGCTGGGGCGGCGGCGTGGGCTGCGGAGGCGGCGGGAGGTGGAAGCTGCCCGTCTCCGACATGGGGACCGGCGGCTGGGCGTACGGCTGCTGTACGGGCTGCTGGGCCTCCTGGACGCTCTGCGGGCTCTGCGGGCTCTGCGGGCTCTGGAGGTCCTGAACGGGGGCCGTGACCGGTCCGGTGGGGCCGAAACCGGCCGGCAGCGGCCCGATCTGGTCGAAGACCTCGACCGGCTCGTCCTCGGCCCCGGGCTCCGGCAGCATCTCCACCGCGGCCGTCAGTGCCTTGCGCGCACCCGTGGCCGTACGGAACCGGGCCTGCGGATCCGGCTGCAGCAGCCCCGCGAGGACCTGCCACAACGGCTCGGGTATCCCCTCCGGGGCGGACGGCGTGCCGTACGAGGCGAAGTGCTCGACGAGCGCCTGCGCGTCGGGCTTCCTGCCCTGGAGCAGATACAGCGCGACAAGACCGACCGCGAACAGGTCCGCGGGGAAGTCGGGCTCCGCGCCCATCATTTGTTCGGGGGCGAAGTAACCGGGCGTTCCCACCACGTAGTTGGTCTCGGTGAGACGCGGCTCCCCCTTGCGCATGGAGATCCCGAAGTCGGACAGCCGCAGATGCGGACGTCCGGTTCCGGTCGCCTCCATAAGGATGTTGGCCGGCTTGATGTCCCGGTGCACGACGCCCTCCGCGTGCACCGTGGACAGCCCGGACAGCAACTGGTCGAGGAGCGTGCAGACGAAACGGGGCGGCAACGGCCCGTAGTCGCCGATGACATGGGCCAGCGAACCGCCGCTCACCAGATCCATGGTGAACAGGACCTTGTCGTCGTCCGCGGCCCAACTGGCGGGCGCGAGCACATGCGGATGCTCGATCCGCAGTGCCTGCTCGCGGACGAAGCGCAGCAGCGTGTGCGCGTCGCTCTGCTGGAGGACCTTGGCCGCCACGTAGCGGCGGCGCCGGTGATCCCAGGCCCGCCAGACGGCGCCGACTCCACCACGTCCGATCGGATCGATCAGTTCGTACCGACCGGCGAAGACCTCACCCATTGCGCTGCGCCCGCTCCCAGTTCCTGTTTCGGCCCACGGTCGGCCTTCGGAGGTAGTGCCCGGCCCGATCCGAACGAGAGGTCCTAGCTCTGGTGCCCCTCGTAGTGCGCCACCGCGTCCGCGGTGCGACCCGCGCCGTACACCTTGAGGAACTCTGCCAGTTCCGGGTGGGTCGGGGCGAGGGAGTCGGCGGCATCGATGATGTCACCGGCGGCCGCGACCGACCGCAGCAGCGACTGGATCTCGCGGACCACGCGTCGGACGGTGGGGGCGCCGCCGGTGGTCGAGGTCTGGCCGGTGCCGGTGAGGACGGAGCCGCCCTGGGACTTCTTGATCTCTTCCATGCGGTCGGTGGCCTCACCCGCGCTGACGCTGCCGTCCGCGACCTGTCCGGCCAGCTCCTGGAGCGCCTGGACGCGCTGGACGACCGCGGGATTGCCGATCTTCGCCCGCTGGCCGCTCATCAGCTGGGAGAGCATGGGGGCGGACAGCCCGAGGACAGCGGCGAGCCGGGCCTGGTTCAGGCCGAGATCATCGATCAGCCGGCGGAAGAGCGCTCCGAGAGGCTCTCCGTACCAACTGCGCTGAAGCTCCCTGGCCCTTGCCGTTGCCTCTTGCTGCGCTGCGTCCATGGCGTCTCCCCTTCGCTGCGGCTTCGCTGCTGCGAACCTCGCCGAGCATCTTACGGAGAGTGGTCGCCTACCGGGAGACCCCATCTTTTTGCAGGATTCCGGGGAGTACCCGGTACTCTGGTCTGCGGCGGTGGCCAAGACGCTGAAGCGTCCGGAGCTGTCGTCTTTCGGGGCCTTAGCTCAGTTGGTAGAGCGCTGCCTTTGCAAGGCAGATGTCAGGAGTTCGAATCTCCTAGGCTCCACATGATGAACACCCTCTGACCTGCGAAAACGCGGTTTCGGAGGGTGTTTTTCCATGCCCGTCGGTGGGAGCGTCCGTGCCCGCCGGTCCTGGGGGATTCCTTGGCCCCCTGCGCCTTCCCCGGGCGGACCTCGTTCTCCACCCACTCGGCGACGGAGAGGCCGCCGAGAGCCGGCACGCACTCGAGCACCTCATGTGCCACCTGCGAGGGGCGCCGCCCGCCTGAACGATCACGCCCGGTGCGGTGTGCCGGATGCCGCGGCCGACCTGGAGACGGGCGCATGCCTGGGCACACACAAACCCCCTCCGGCCGGTACATACACGGTCGGAGGGGGTTTTACGTGCTGTCGTCGCCTGTTCGGCGGCGGTCGTCCGGGAGCCGGTTCAGCGGCGCTCGTCCGGTCCGGTGCCGTCCGGGCCCTCCGGGCCGTCGGTTTCCGACTCGTCCCGGTCGGCCCGGAAGTCGGGGTCGAGCGAGGTCGGGCCGCTGCCGTCGACCGAGGTCAGCGGGGCACGGTCGGAGACCTCCGTGGCGGCGGGCGGTTCGACCAGCCAGTCGGGGTTGGCCTGCTTGTCCCACCACCGCCAGGCGGCGTAGGCGCCGCCCGCCACGAGGCCGGCCACGACGAGCCCCTTGAACAGCCGCCCGGCCTTCGCCCGCCGTTCGTGCTTTCTGGCCAGCTGCCGGATCTCCGCCGCCGTGACCGTGCTGCGCAGTGCGGCCAGCGCGGCGGCGCTGCGGGCCGTGGCCTCCTCGGCCACGGGCTGGGCGACGGCCATCGCGTGCTCGACCCGAGGCACCGTGAAGTCCGCGGCGCTGCGGGCTGCCCGGCGGGTGTGGAGGGCGGCGCGCCGGCCGGCCTCGTCGACCTTGGGCGGCACATGGGTGAGGGCCAGTTCGATACGTGGTGCCAGATGCGCGTCGTACTGGACGCGGGCCTGCTGGGCCGCCTTGGACATCTTCGGCGCGAGCCGCGTGCGGGCTTCGTGCGCGAGATGTGCGGCCTGGTCCTTGGCCGTGTCGGCGTAGGGCGCCACCACTTCCGCGGCGTGCTGCACGCTGTCCTTCGCCGAGTCGGTTGCGGCGCGCACGCTGTCGATGCGGGTCACGGGATCCTCCTCCTTGGTGGCGGGTAGACACTCCGCCTTTCCACCCATTTCGAGATCATGCCCCCCGGAGCCCTGTACGGCATGCGGGGCGGGCATCCGGGTCATTCAGGTCATGAGTGACACCTGCGGGCAATGCGGTGCAAGGGGAGCTTGCCGACGACAATGCCACGGTTCGCTCCAGCCCGCGCCGCTGCGTCACGCACTTGGCCGCATTTGTTCCTGCGGGGAGCGGCACGGAAGCGGTGGCTCCGCGCCGAGCTCGCGACGGTGCGGAGGATGTGAGCGCCACGCGTTCGCCGACGGCGGCGGAACGGCCGGGACGCGACGTCCGTGCGAGGATCGTCGGACGTCACTGAAGACTTACGGAAGGCAGATCGTGGCCGAGCAGCTTTACGCCACCTTGAAGACCAACCAGGGCGACATCGAGATCCGGCTCCTGCCGAACCACGCCCCCAAGACGGTCAAGAACTTCGTGGAGCTCGCCAAGGGCGAGCGTGAGTGGACGCATCCCGAGACCGGTAAGAAGTCGACGGACAAGCTGTACGACGGCACCGTCTTCCACCGCGTCATCAGCGGCTTCATGATCCAGGGCGGCGACCCGCTGGGCAACGGCACCGGTGGCCCGGGGTACGAGTTCGCGGACGAGTTCCACCCCGACCTCAGCTTCAACAAGCCGTATCTGCTGGCCATGGCCAACGCGGGTCCGGGCACCAACGGCTCGCAGTTCTTCGTGACCGTTTCGCCGACCGCCTGGCTGACCGGCAAGCACACCATCTTCGGCGAGGTCACCGACGAGGCCAGCAAGAAGGTCGTGGACGCCATCGCCGCCAAGCCGACCAACGCCCGCACCGACCGCCCGGTGCAGGACGTCGTGATCGAGTCGGTCGTCGTCGAGACCCGTTGATCACCTGAGGTCATCGGTCGGTCACACGCTGATCGTCCGTTCGGGAACCAACCGCCCTGCCCGTCCGTACTGATACATAGCGGACGAGCAGGGCGGCGTTGTGCGTGCCCGTGTCCGTCATGACGAGGACCGAAGGGACCTGGAAGCGATGGGACCGATGGACCGGCAGCCGCCGGGAGGCACGGACCGGCCGGCCGCCGCGGACGGCTCGCTCAGCTGCTACCGCCACCCCGGTCGCGAGGCGAACATCCGCTGCACCCGCTGCGAGCGCCCGATCTGCCCCGAGTGCATGATCAGTGCCTCGGTCGGCTTCCAGTGCCCGGACTGCGTACGCCAGGGATCGGGTACGGGACACGGCCCGGCCGCCAGTCAGCCGCGCACCGTCGCGGGCGGCACCCTCACCGCCGATCCCCGCCTCGTCACCAAGATCCTGCTCGGCATCAATGTCGCGGTGTACCTGGCGGTGCTGGCGAGGGGCACCGCGCTGGTCGACGAGCTGATGATGCTCGGCCGTGCCACGACCCACTACGGCGGTCCGCTCGAAGGCGTCGCGGAGGGGCAGTGGTACCGACTGGTGACGTCGATGTTCCTGCACCAGGAGGTGTGGCACATCGCGTTCAACATGCTGGGGCTGTGGTGGCTCGGCGGTCCGCTGGAAGCGGCGCTCGGCCGCGCCCGCTATCTCACGCTCTACATGATCTCCGGCCTGGCCGGCAGTGCCCTCACCTACTGGCTCTCCGCGCCCGTGCAGGGCTCGCTCGGAGCCTCCGGGGCGATCTTCGGACTGCTGGGCGCCACCGCCGTCCTCATGCGCCGGCTCAACTACGACATGCGCCCGGTCTTCGCGCTGCTCGCGGTGAACCTGGTCATCACCTTCAACCCCTGGGGCGGAATCGCCTGGCAGGCACATGTCGGCGGCCTGATCGCGGGCACGCTGATCGCGATCGGCATGGTCCACGCACCCCGCGAGCGGCGCGCACTGGTGCAGTACGGCACCTGCGCCCTGGTCCTGGCGGCCGTGATCCTCGTGGTCGTCGCCAGAACGGCCGCGCTGACCTGAGCGGGCATTGCCCCCGGGGCGGTCGCCCACAGCCGTAGTTGTCCACAGCGGGTGCCGGATCTTGTGCATTCTGTGGGAACAACTGTGCCCCTTGTCGCTGAGCTGGGTTTTTCCAGCCAGGACAAGGGGCGTGCCATCCCCCGATGGGGGAGGCTGCAGTCACATCGGCGTCAACCGTCAGGGAGTTATCCACAGATCGTCTGACCTTTTCCCCCGCCTGTGGATAACGCTGTGGGTAACTCGGGGCAAGGCTTGCGGGACGGGGTCCCGCTGTGCACCTACGAGTGCCGCGGTACTACTTCCACTGAGTGGAGACACCGAAGCCGCCGGCGATGAAGCCGAAGCCGACGACGATGTTCCAGTTCCCCAGGTCCTTGATCGGCAGGTCACCGTCGGTCACATAGAAGACGACGATCCAGGCCAGACCGATCAGGAAGAGCGCCAGCATCACCGGCGCCACCCAGCTGCGGCTGGTCAGCTTTATGTTGGTTGCCTGCTTCGCCGGAGGGGGCGTGAAGTCGGCCTTCTTGCGGATACGTGACTTCGGCACGAGGAACTCTCCTGTCGATGCGCTGCGTGACCGCGCAGGGAACTGTGGCTGGCGCCGGGGCGGGCTCGAGGGGGAATGCTGCCTCCCACGGGCGTCCGTTAGCGTAGTGCTTCCCTGGCGCCGAAGGAGATAAGGGTACGTTGAGCAATTCTGCCGACTCCCCCCAAGGGCCCGTCCGGCGTACCTTCCGGAACCCGGCCCGTGTGCTCACCGCTGCCGTCTTCGCGCTCGCCGGGCTGATCTTCGTCACCAGCGCCAACACGGCCAAGGGCACCAACATCCGCACCGACTCCTCGCTGCTGAAGCTCTCCGACCTCATCCAGCAGCGCAGCAACAAGAACGCCCAGCTGGACGAGACCACCGCGGCCGTGCGCAAGGACATCGACGCCCTCGTCCGGCGGGACGACGGCAGCACCGAGGCGGAGGACGCCCGGCTCAAGGAGCTGGAGCGGGACGGCGGCACCACGAAGCTCACCGGCCGCTCGGTGAGCGTCACGCTCGACGACGCCCCGCCCAACGCCACCGCCAACCCCGGCTACCCCGACCCGCAACCCAATGACCTGGTCATCCACCAGCAGGACCTGCAGGCGGTCGTCAATGCCCTCTGGCAGGGCGGTGCCCGGGGCATCCAGGTCATGGACCAGCGGCTGATCTCCACCAGCGCGGTGCGCTGCGTCGGCAACACCCTGATCCTCCAGGGCCGGGTCTACTCCCCGCCGTACAAGATCACCGCGGTCGGCGACCCGGGCAAGCTCAAGCAGGCGCTCAACAACTCCCCGGCGATCAGCAACTACCTGCTGTACGTGAAGGCGTACGGGCTCGGCTGGAAAGTCGACGAGCACAAGGCGGTGACTCTTCCCGGCTACTCGGGCACAGTGGACCTCCACTATGCGGAGCCGGTGAAGCAGTAGCGAGCGGTTGTGGGGAGGCCGGCCAGGTGTCGGTGCGACTGATCGTCAGGACGCTCAGCGAACTCTTCATCACCGTCGGTGCCCTGATCGTGCTCTTTGTGGTGTACGTGCTGTTCTGGACCGGAGTGCAGGCGGCCGACGCCACCGAGGGGCAGATCGACTCCCTGCGCAGCCGGTGGGCACAGGGGGCGGTGTCCGCTCCGGGGCCGCAGGCCTCTCCGACGCCGAATCCGTCGAAGGCGTCGGGGGCATCGAAACCGTCGGGGTCCCCGGAAGAGCCTCCCGCCTCCGCCGCGTACCGGGACGGCAAGCCGTTCGCGATGCTGTACATACCTCGCTTCGGCAAGGGCTGGGAGTGGCCCGTCCTGGAGAACACCGAGGTCAGGACCTTGCAGAAGGGCCTCGGTCACTACACAGGGACCGCCCGCCTCGGTGCGACCGGCAATTTCGCGGTGGCCGGACACCGCCGTACCTACGGGGATCCGTTCAAGGACTTCCCGAAGCTGCGTCCGGGCGACGCGGTGGTGCTGACGGACGGGACGACGTGGTTCACGTACCGCATCGACAAGAAGCCCTACCGGACGGTGCCGAGCGACATCGGGGTCATCGACCCCGTACCCCGCAAGTCCGGCTTCGACGGGCCGGGCCGCTATCTGACGCTGACCACCTGCGACCCCGAATGGGGCAGCAGTCACCGGCTGATCGCCTGGGCGCACCTCGACGCGACCCAGCCCGTGACCAAAGGCAGGCCGGCAGCTTTCCACAGCTGACCCACGCTTCTGCCCCCGCCCTTTAGTCTGGTCCCGTACCGAATGGAGGGGACAGCATGTACGGCTGGATCTGGCGGCATCTGCCGGGCAACGCATGGGTGCGTGCGCTCATCTCGCTCGTGCTGGTGCTGGCCGTCGTCTACGCGCTTTTCCAGTACGTCTTCCCGTGGGCGGAGCCGCTGCTTCCGTTCGGTGATGTGACGGTGGACGGCTCGACCGGAACGGGGGGCGGCCAGTGAGTGCCCGCATTCTCGTCGTGGACAACTACGACAGCTTTGTCTTCAACCTCGTCCAGTACCTCTACCAGCTCGGCGCCGAATGCGAAGTGCTGCGCAACGACGAGGTGACCACGGCGCACGCCCAGGACGGCTTCGACGGCGTCCTGCTGTCGCCCGGTCCCGGCACCCCGGAGCAGGCGGGCGTCTGCGTCGAGATGGTGCGTCACTGCGCGGCGACGGGCGTCCCGGTCTTCGGGGTCTGCCTGGGCATGCAGTCGATGGCGGTGGCGTACGGCGGCGTGGTGGACCGTGCCCCGGAGCTGCTGCACGGCAAGACCTCGCCGGTGATCCATGAGGGAGCGGGGGTCTTCGCCGGCCTGCCGTCCCCGTTCACCGCGACCCGCTACCACTCGCTCGCCGCCGAACCGGACACCGTCCCGGCGGAGCTGGAGGTGACGGCGCGGACCGCCGACGGCATCATCATGGGGCTGCGCCACCGCGAACTGCCGGTGGAGGGTGTGCAGTTCCACCCGGAGTCGGTGCTGACCGAGTACGGGCACCTGATGCTGGCCAACTGGCTGGCACAGTGCGGTGACACGGGGGCCGTCGCGAGATCGGCGGGGCTCGCGCCGGTGGTGGGCAAGGCCGTCGCGTGACCGCACTCCGCCCCGAACACGACGCCGGACAGGACGGCCCGTACGAGCAAGGAGCGTACGAGGCCGCAGGCGCGTTCGAGGCGGCGGTCGACCGGCTGGCGGACCCGTTGAACGATCCGCTGCCGGGGCGGCACGCCTCGCCGTGGTTCAGGGCGGACAGCATCCCGGCCGAGGCGTCCGGGGCACAGGCGGAGCGTCCGGCACAGGTACAGGCACAGACGCAGGCGCCACAGGGGCCACAGAGCCCCGAGGAGGCTCCGCGGGAGTGGTATGACCCCGAGGGGTTCGAACGGGACTGGTACGGGCAGCAGGCGCCCGCTCCGGCCCCCGTACCGGCCCCTGTCCCGGAGCCCAGGGTGCGGCCCGCACCTCCTCCCCTGCCACCCGACGACCAGACGATCGGCCTGCGGACGGGCCTTGAGCCGGATCCGGCGGGCGGTGCGGAGGGATTCCGGGAATCCCGACCGGACGCGGAACCGGACTCCGAAGGCACCGATCCGGAACCGCGCACCGGAGGCCGCGCCGAACGTCGCCGCGCCGCCAAGGGGCGGGGCCGCCGCCGTGTCGAACAGCGGCCGGACACCGCGGCCCCGGCTGCCGCGCAGGCCGACAAGCCGATGTCACGCGTCGAGGCGCGGCGCGCGGCGCGCGCGGCCAAGGACAGTCCGGCCGTGGTGGCCAGCCGGGTCACCGGAGAGCTGTTCATCACGTTCGGTGTGCTGATGCTGCTGTTCGTCACGTACCAGCTGTGGTGGACGAATGTGCGCGCCGACCAGTACGCCGGCAAGGAGACGCACAAGATCCAGGACGACTGGGCGAAGGGCGACCGCAACCCCGGAGTGTTCGAAGCGGGGCAGGGGTTCGCCATCATCCACATCCCCAAACTGGACGTGGTCGCTCCGATCGCCGAGGGCATCAGCAAGGAGAAGGTCCTCGACCGGGGCATGGTCGGTCACTACGGAGAGGGCGCGCTCCGCACCGCGATGCCGTCGGCCAAGCAGGGCAATTTCGCCCTGGCCGGTCACCGCAACACGCACGGGGAGCCGTTCCGCTACATCAACCGGCTGAATCCCGGCGACCTGATCGTGGTCGAGACGCAGGACGCGTACTACACGTACAAGACGACGAAGACCCTGCCTCAGACCTCGCCGTCCAACGTCTCGGTGATCAATCCCGTTCCGCAGGGTTCCGGGTTCACCGGGCCGGGCCGATACATCACTCTGACGACCTGTACGCCGGAATTCACGAGTACGTACCGTTTGATCGTCTGGGGCAAGATGGTTGACGAACGACCGCGCAGCAAGGGGAAGCCCGACGCGCTCGTGGGCTGAATCATCATCACGACAGGGACGGGTGCGGTGACAGCGAGGACCGAGCACGAAGAGCGAACCGGAGAATCCGCGCCCCCGCCCCGGCGCCGGGGCCGCCATCCCGTCGCGACCGTGGTCAGTGTCTTCGGTGAACTGCTGATCACCGCGGGCCTGGTGCTGGGACTCTTCGTCGTCTACTCCCTCTGGTGGACGAATGTGCTCGCCGACCGCGAGGCCACCAAGCAGGGCCACACCGTCCGCGACCGCTGGGAAGGCGGACCGGGGGCGCTGGACACGAAGGACGGCATCGGCTTCCTGCACGTTCCGTCGATGAAGAACGGCGAGGTGCTGGTCAAGAAGGGCACCGACACCGAGAACCTCAACAACGGCATCGCTGGCTACTACACGGACCCGGTGAAGTCGGCCCTCCCGTGGGACGAGAAGGGCAACTTCACCCTGGCCGCGCACCGCGACGGGCACGGCGCCAAGTTCCACAACATCGACAAGGTGAAGACCGGGGACGCGGTCGTCTTCGAGACCAGGGACACCTGGTACGTCTACAAGGTCTTCAAGGAGCTTCCCGAGACGTCGAAGTACAACGTCGACGTTCTGCAGCCGGTACCGAAGGGATCGGGCACGAAGAAGCCCGGCCGCTACATCACGCTGACGACCTGCACGCCGGTCTACACGTCGAAGTACCGCTACATCGTGTGGGGCGAGCTGGTACGCACGGAGAAGGTGGACAAGGACCGCACGAAGCCGGCGGAGCTGCGCTAGCTGATCCGATGAGCCCGGCCCGAAGTCGCGACCAGTCCTCGCGACTTCGGGCCTTCTCCGTCCGGCTCCGGCTGTTTCAGGATCGGGAGCAGTACTCCGGCGCTCCACTTTTCCGGGTGAGCGCGGTCGACGAGGGTGATGCCACGGGTCCCGGAGATGGCGCGCGCGTCGGGTGCGACGGCGGTCGTGGCGACGAAGAGAACGACATCGGCCCGCGCTGGACCACGGAGGCGCCGAGGAGCTCGAGGGCGTCTCAAGGGCGTTGAGCATGGGGACGACGGTCTTGCCGAGGATATGTGCGACGTGGCGGTCGAAGCGCTCGCCGAGGGCATCGGTTTCCCCGTGGACGGAGATGTTCACGGGGAAAGTCCGTGCCGCGTACTCCGTGCCGAGCAGGTATGCACATACCTGACGTGCGACTTCGCTGTCCCGGACAAGCATGACGACGTCGAGTGCCGTACGTCGGGATCTGCAGTGGCGCGCACGGCGAAGGGCCCCGGTCGCCGTGTGGCGGCCGGGGCCCTTCGGGGATCGGATGGAGCCGGGGTCAGTTCCGGTGCGAGCCGGACGGGCCGCCGAAGATGTTGCCGTTTCCGCCGCCCGGCAAGGTCTGGACGTTGACCGCGCTGTTCTTGTCGACCTGCTGGCCGGTGTTGGGCTGGAAGGCGACGACCTTCGCGTTGTCGTCATTCGGCCCCTGCACCTGGCCGAGCTGCAGACCCGCCCCGGCCAGCAGGGCCTTCGCCTCCCCGAGGGTCTTGCCCTGCAGATCGGGAACCGTGGTCTGTTCCGGCTGCTGCGGGCCCTTGGAGACCTTCAGGACGATCTGGACGTCCTTCGCCTGCTTGCTCGGGCCGGCCGGGGTCTGGTCGATGACCGTACCCGCAGGTTCGCTCGAATCCACCTGCGTCTGGGAGATGTTGGTGAAACCGAGGGGGGAGAGCTGCGCCAGTGCCTGATCGACGGTCCGTCCGCGGACGTCCGGAAGATCCGGCATCGCCTGCTTGGCGACCGTGATCGTGACCTCGGAGTTCTTCTCGGCCTTCGAGTTGCCCTCGGGGTTCTGGTTGATGACCGTGCCTTCGGTCTTCTCGGACTCGACCGAGACGACCTTGACCGTAAAGCCCTTGTCCTCGAGGTTCTTGCGGGCGTTCTCCTCGGACTTCTCTATGACGTCCGGGACCTCGACCTTCGGGGCGCCGGTGGAGACGACGACCGTGACGGTCTCCTTCTTCGCCATCGTCTCGCCGACGTTCGGGGTCTGGCTGCAGATCATGCCCTTCGGCTGGTCCTCGCATGGTTCGCGCGAGCCGATCTTCAGGACGACGTCGGAATGCTCCGCGAGTTTCTGTGCTTCCTTCACGGTCGAGCCGACCATGTTCGGCACATCGACCTTGTTGTCGCTGTCGCTGCTGCTGAAGACCACTTTGCCGATCAGGATCGCGCCGATCAGCACCAGGACACCCGCGACGATCAGCAGGATCGTCGAGGTGTTGCTCTTCTTCTGGCGGCGGCGGTCCGGGCGGTCGTCGTAGCCGTAGCCGCCGTCGTCCGGGTTGACCGGGGGCAGCATGGAGGTGGGTGCGCCGTTCTGGTCGGCGGCGTGCAGTGCGGTGGTCGGCTGGTCGTTGCCGTATCCGTTGTAGCCGCCGTAACCGGCGGCACCCATCGACGCGGTGGCGGCGACCGGCTGGCCGTCGAGGCACGCCTCGATGTCGGCGCGCATCTCGTCGGCCGACTGGTAGCGGTAGTCGGGGTCCTTGACCAGGGCCTTCAACACGATCGCGTCCATTTCGGGCGTGATCTCGGGGTCGAAGTTGCTGGGCTTCTGCGGCTCTTCCCGTACGTGCTGGTAGGCGACCGCGACCGGTGAGTCCCCGATGAAGGGCGGCCGGACCGTCAGCAGCTCGTAGAGCAGACAGCCGGTCGAGTAGAGGTCGGAACGCGCGTCGACCTGTTCGCCCTTGGCCTGCTCCGGGGAGAGGTACTGGGCGGTGCCGATGACGGCCGCGGTCTGCGTCATCGTCATTCCGGAGTCGCCCATGGCGCGGGCGATGCCGAAGTCCATGACCTTGACCTGACCGGTGCGCGTCAGCATGACGTTCGCCGGTTTGATGTCGCGGTGGACGATGCCGGCGCGGTGCGAGTACTCCAGCGCCTGGAGGATGCCGACGGTCATCTCAAGGGTGCGCTCGGGCAGCAACTTGCGGCCGGAGTGCAGCAGTTCCCTGAGCGTCGACCCGTCGACGTACTCCATCACGATGTACGGGATGGAGACCCCGTCGACGTAGTCCTCGCCGGTGTCGTAGACGGCGACGATCGCCGGGTGGTTGAGCGAGGCGGCGGACTGGGCCTCACGGCGGAACCGGGCCTGGAAGGACGGATCGCGGGCCAGATCGGCCCGGAGCGTCTTCACGGCTACGGTGCGGCCGAGCCGGGTGTCGTGTGCGAGGTAGACCTCGGCCATGCCACCACGGCCGAGTACCGAGCCCAGCTCGTACCGGCCGCCGAGGCGACGCGGCTCTTCCATAACAGTTCCAGCCCTCTCCGTCAGTCCCGACCGCACCGGTGTGTGGTCCGGCGGTGTGCTGCTCGCGCATACGCTACCGGCCGCGCACTACCTGATCGGCCCGGAGTCCGGACCTGATACCTGACCGGTATCCCGATGTGCAGGTAGGGCACCCGATGTGATGGGCGTCACTTCTTGCTGTCGATGACCGCCTTCATCACGTCCCGCGCGATCGGGGCGGCCAGGCCGCCACCGGAGATGTCGTCGCGGTTGGCCTGGCTGTCCTCGACGACCACGGCGACGGCGACCGGGGAGCCGCTGTCGGTCTTCGCGTACGAGATGAACCAGGCGTACGGGTTCTCACTGTTGTTCAGGCCGTGCTGGGCGGTACCGGTCTTGCCGCCGACAGTGACGCCGTCGATGAGGGCGTTGGTTCCCGTGCCGTTCTTGACGACGGTCTCCATCATCTGCTGGAGCTTCTGCGCGTTCTCACCCGAGAGGGGCTGGCTGAACTGCTCCTTCTCGTGGGTGTAGATCACGTCGAGGTTGGGGGCCTGGCGCTGGGCGACCATGTACGGCTGCATCAGCTTGCCGTCGTTGGCGACGGCCGCGGCGACCATGGCCATCTGGAGCGGGGTGGCGCGGTTGGACGCCTGGCCGATGCCGGCCATGGCGTTCTGCGGCCGGTTGTCCTTGGGGTAGACGCTGGCGTCGGCGCGTACCGGGGTGAAGATCTCCTCGTTGAAGCCGAACTTGTTGGCCTCGTCGATCATCTTCTGGTTGCCGAGATCGTCACTGATCTTGCCGAAGACGGTGTTGCAGGACCACCGCAGCGCCTCCCGGAGCGAGGCGTTCTCGCACGGGATGTTGCCCTCGTTCTCGAGGTTGCCGGTGGTCAGCGGGAGCCGCCACGGCAGCGGGGAGTTCGTCTTGTCGTCGATGCCCTGGTACAGCCCGTTCTCCAGGGCCGCGGCGGCGGTGACGACCTTGAAGGTCGAGCCGGGCGGGTAGGTCTCGCGCAATGCCCGGTTGAGCATCGGCTTGTCCTTGTCCTTCAGGAGCTGCTGCCGGGCATCGGCGTCCTTGAGGGAGTTGCCCGCGAAGACCGAGGGGTCGTACGAGGGGGTGCTGACCAGGGCCAGGATGGCGCCGGTCTGCGGGTCGAGCGCGGCGACGGCGCCCTTCTTGTTGCCGAGCCCCTTGAAGGCGGCCTTCTGGGCGGCGCCGTTGAGGGTGGTGACGATGTTGCCGCCGGTCTTCTTGTCGCCGGTGAAGAGGGAGAGCGTACGGTCGAAGAACAGCTGGTCGCTGTTGCCGGTGAGGATTCCGTCCTCGATGCTCTCCAGCTGCGAGGCGTCGAACGCCTGCGAGGAGTAGCCGGTGACGGGGGCCCACATGGGGCCGTTCTTCCAGACCCGCTTGTACTTGAAGTCGCTGCCCTTGGTCTCGACGGACCCGGTGACGGGGTTTCCGTCGACGATGATGTTGCCGCGCTCGTGGGCGTACCGCTCGATCTGGACGCGGCGGTTGTGCTCGTTCGCGTTGAGCTCGTCGGCGCGGACGTACTGGAGCCAGTTGACACGGACCAGGAGAGCGAGGACGAGCAGCCCGCAGAAGACCGCAATCCTGCGCAGGGGCTTGTTCACGGTCGGACCACCTGGGTCATCTCGGCGTCGGGTGACGGGGCGGGGGCCGGCGCGGGGCGGCGCGCCGTGTCGCTGATCCGGAGCAGGATGCCGATCAGGGCCCAGTTGGCGATCACCGACGAACCGCCCGCCGCGACGAACGGCATGGTCATACCGGTCAGCGGAATGAGCCCCATGACACCGCCGGCGACGACGAAGACCTGAATGGCGAAGGAGCCGGAGAGCCCGATCGCGAGGAGCTTGCCGAAGGGGTCGCGGGCGGCGAGGGCGGTGCGGACACCGCGCTCGACGATCAGACCGTAGACGAGGAGGATCGCCATCATTCCGGCGAGGCCCAGTTCCTCACCGACCGTGGCGAGGATGAAGTCGGAGTTGGCGGCGAAGCCGATCAGGTCGGAGTTGCCCTGCCCGAGCCCGGTGCCGAGGGTGCCGCCGGAGCCGAAGGCCATCAGGGACTTGGCCATCTGCTCGCTGGCGGCCAGCTTGCCCCATCCGTCGAACGGGTCCAGCCAGGCGGTGACACGCTGCTGTACGTGGGGTTCGAAGGTGGCCACACCGACGGCGCCGGCCGCGGACATCAGCAGACCGAAGACGATCCAGCTGGTGCGTTCGGTGGCCACGTACAGCATCACGACGAACATGCCGAAGAACAGCAGGGACGAGCCCAGGTCGGTCTCGAAGACCAGGATCAGGATCGAGAAGGCCCACACCATGAGGATGGGGCCGAGGTCCCGGCCCCGGGGAAGATAGAGGCCCATGAAACGGCGGCTGGCCAGGGCCAGCGCGTCCCGCTTGACCATGAGGTAGCCGGCGAAGAACACCGCGATGATGATCTTTGCGAACTCTCCTGGCTGGATCGTGCCGACGCCGGGGATCTTGATCCAGATCTTGGCGCCGTTCACCGCGGGGAAGAACATCGGAAGGATCAGGAGGAACAGCGCCACCAGCATGGAGATGTAGGTGTAGCGCTGCAGGATGCGATGGTCCTTGAGGGCCAGCAGAACGATGACCAGCAGTGCGATGCCCGCTGCCGAGAACAGCAGCTGCTTCGAGGCGGCCGGCGCGAAGTTCTCGGTGGCCTGGAACCGTTCGGACTGGTCCAGACGCCAGATGATGGCCAGTCCCAGTCCGTTCAGCAGCGTCGCCAGCGGCAGCAGCAGCGGGTCCGCGTACGGAGCGAATCTGCGGACGGCGAGGTGGCCGATGCCGCCGAGCAGGGCGAGTCCGAGCCCGTATCCGAGCATGCCGGAGGGCAGCTTGCCGTTGAGGGCGAGCCCGACATTGGCGTAGGCGAACACCGAGATGGCGACGGCGAAGACCATCAGCATCAGTTCGGTGTTGCGGCGGCTCGGTGCGTCGATCGCGCCGATCGTGGTCGTATTGGTGACAACGCTCATGGTGCTGAAGGCCCCCTACGGCTTACTGCTTACCGCACTGCGGGACCAGCTTTTTCTCTTCCTCCGAGAGGCTGGGACCAGGAGCGGGAGTTTTGGTCGGCTTGGTCTTGTCGGCGTCGGACGTCTTGGCGCCGCTGGATGTCTTGGCGGCATCCGTACCCGGTGCCTGGGCCTCGTCGGCGCTGGCCTTCTCGGCGGCACGTCGTTCGGCGTTCTTCCTGCAGGCGGACGCCTGGACGGAGAGTTCGCCGATCTTCTCGCGGGCGGCGGCGATGTCGCCCTCGGCGATGGTGGCCTCGACCTGCTTGCGCTGGTAGGCCGGGAGGTACTTGAGTTCGATCTCGGGGTGGTCCTTCTCGACCTTCGAGAGCGAGACCCAGGCCAGGTCCTGGCTGATGCCGCGGAACAGCGCGACGTGTTCGTTCTTCGCGCCCACGTAGAACTGGTTCTGCGTCCAGCGGTAGCCGCCGTAGAGGCCGCCGCCGATGACGGCGAGCGCCAGCACGGAGTAGAGCGACCGCTTCAGCCACTTGCGGCCGCCGCCGGGCTTGACGAAGTCGTCGTCGGTGTAGGAGTCGAAGGAGCCGTCGGGCGTCGCGCCGTAGCCGACATCGTCGCCGCTTCCGGGCGGGCCGAAGCCTCCCGCGGGCGGCGGCACGGGGCGGCCGAGGCCGGCTGCCCGTCCGGCGGGGGTCTGCATGGCGGCCGTGCTCTCGGCCGCGGACATCTGCGCGGCCTGGTTCTCGGCGACCGCACCGACGATGACCGGGGTGTCGTTGAACTGCGAGGCCAGGGTGTCGTTGCTGTCGACGTCGAGGACGTCGGCGACGATGCAGGTGATGTTGTCGGGGCCGCCGCCGCGCAGGGCGAGCTGGATCAGCTCCTGGATGGTCTCCTGCGGGCCCTGGTAGCTGGCGAGCGTCTCTTCCATCGTCTGGTGGGAGACGACGCCGGACAGCCCGTCGGAGCAGATCAGATAGCGGTCGCCGACCCGGACCTCACGGATGGAGAGATCGGGTTCGACGTGGTCGCCACTGCCCAGTGCGCGCATCAGCAGGGCGCGCTGCGGGTGGGTGGTGGCCTCTTCCTCGGTGATCCGGCCCTCGTCGACCAGCCGCTGCACCCAGGTGTGGTCCTGGGTGATCTGGGTGAGTACGCCGTCGCGCAGCAGGTACGCGCGGGAGTCGCCGACGTGGACGAGGCCGAGGCGCTGGCCGGTCCAGAGCAGGGCGGTGAGCGTGGTGCCCATGCCCTCCAGCTGGGGGTCCTCCTCGACCATCATGCGCAGCTGGTCGTTGGCCCGCTGGACCGCCGTGCCGAGCGAGGTGAGGATGTCCGAGCCCGGGACGTCGTCGTCGAGCTGGACGAGCGTGGAGATCACCTCGGAGCTGGCGACCTCGCCGGCTGCCTGGCCGCCCATGCCGTCGGCGATGGCGAGAAGGCGCGGTCCGGCATAGCCGGAGTCCTCGTTGCCCTCCCGGATCATGCCCTTGTGCGATCCGGCGGCGAAGCGCAGGGAAAGACTCATGCGCACCTCTCCCGTCGGCTCGGGGTACAGCCGGTCTCGAGCCACACTGCCCACCCTCCGGTCGGGAGCCGGGCGGGGTCCGTTGCCCGGACCGCCGCGGCTCGCTCGCTCCGCTCGCTCATTGTCGTACTACTTCCGCAGCTCGATGACGGTCTTGCCGATCCGGATCGGCGCGCCCAGCGGAACAGGTGTCGGGGTGGTGAGCCGGGTCCGGTCGAGATACGTGCCGTTGGTGGACCCGAGATCCTCGACGATCCACTGGCCGTCACGGTCGGGGTAGATCCTGGCATGCCTGCTGGACGCGTAGTCGTCGTCCAGCACGATCGTTGAATCGTGCGCCCGGCCCAGCGTGATGGTCTGCCCCTGGAGCGCCACCGTGGTGCCGGTGAGGCTGCCCTCGGAGACGACCAGCTTCGTGGGTGCCCCCCGGCGCTGGCGACTCGGCTGCTGGCGTTGCTGCGGCGGTGCCGCAGCGTTCTGGCGTGCCTGTGGAGGCCGTGCGTCGTTCGCAGTGCGGCGTGAGCCGCGTTGCGTGACGCGCGTTCCGAACAGGTCACTGCGAATGACCTGGACGGCCACGATCACGAACAGCCACAGAACAGCCAGGAAACCTAGCCGCATGACCGTCAGGGTCAGCTCTGACATTGCCCCCGCTTCACCCTTCGGCTTGCCGGTAAACGATGGTGGTGCTGCCCACGACGATCCGCGAGCCGTCGCGGAGCGTAGCGCGGGTGGTGTGCTGCCCGTCTACCACGATGCCGTTGGTAGACCCGAGATCCTGGATCGTCGAGGGCGTTCCGGTCCGGATCTCACAGTGCCGACGGGATACGCCGGGGTCGTCGATCCGCACGTCGGCGTCGGTGCTGCGTCCCAGCACCAGCGTCGGGCGGGAGATCTGATGGCGGGTGCCGTTGATCTCGATCCAGCGTCGCACCTGCGCGTTCGGCAGGGGGCTGGGCCCGGCCGGCGGGTGCCGGTCGGTGCTGGATGCTCCGGGCCTTCCGGCGCCCGGCGGCGGGGCCGCGGGCATGGGAGGAGCGGAGCTGGGCGGGTAGCCGTAGCCGCCGCTGGGCTGCGCGGACCGGCCGGGGCCGGAGCCCGGTCCCGGGTAGGGAGGCTGGCCCTGCGGTCCTTGGCGGCCCTGGCCGTCCTGCTGTGACGAACTCGACGCCAGGGTGCGGCTGCGTACCCGGTAGAGCCCGGTGTCGAGGTCGTCGGCCTTCTCCAGGTGGACCTTGATGGGGCCCATGAAGGTGTACCGCTGCTGCTTGGCGTAGTCGCGGACCAGCCCGGAGAGTTCGTCGCCCAACTGGCCCGAGTACGGGCTGAGTCGCTCGTAGTCGGGGGTGCTGAGCTCGACGATGAAGTCGTTGGGGACGACGGTCCGCTCGCGGTTCCAGATCGTTGCGTTGTTGTCGCACTCGCGCTGGAGGGCTCCCGCGATCTCGACCGGCTGGACCTCGGACTTGAAGACCTTGGCGAAGGTGCCGTTGACCAGACCTTCGAGACGCTGCTCGAAACGCTTCATGACTCCCATGGGGCACCTCCTCCGTCGTTGTCGTCCCTGTACTGCTTACTGATCGTATCCACGCGTCGGGAAATCGGCTGGTTCCCCTTGTCTGCCCTGTGGATGAGTGTCACCTCTCACACGGATCGTAGAGGCGCCCTCCTCACAGTGTCCCGCACCCGGGGTGCACAGAGGAGGAGTGGGGGCGATCGCTCGGCGTTCCCGCTTCCCCTCAGTCGGTCGGTCAAACAACGGATGTGAATCCACCCTGTCCAGCGTGCTAATGTTCCGCATGTCGCCAGGCAATCGCACCAAGCGGTGAGAGAGTCTGGAAACACCACTCTTGCGCGAGTGGCGGAACGGCAGACGCGCTGGCTTCAGGTGCCAGTGTCCTTAGGGACGTGGGGGTTCAAATCCCCCCTCGCGCACAAGAAGGAAGCCCCACAGGCCAACGGTCTGTGGGGCTTCTTCGTTCCCGGCTCCGGGATTCCGACTCCAGGGCTCCCCAGGACTCCGGCTCGCGGGTTCCGGTTCCGGTCTTGCGGGTTCCGGTTCCGGTTCCGGTTCCAGCTCCGGCTCCGGGTCCGGTTCGGCGTTCTGATTCCAGATTCTGGTTTCTGGTTTCACGTGAAACGCCTGATTCCGGTTGTTCTGTGAGTTCTTGGGGCTTAGGGGTCGTACAAGCTGTAAGTGATGTACGGGTCTTGCAGGACCTATCGGGCCTATGGGGCTTCTTGTTGTGGCTCAGGGGTTGATCAGACCCTCGGTGTCTGTTGGGTGGGCGGAACGGTGTCGCCCGCCGAGTTGTAGCGCAGCAGGTAATCCGCGAACCGGGCGAGATCTTCCTCCGTCCAGTCCGCGAGGCGTTCCTGGTAGGCCATACGGCGGCTGGCCTGCGTGGAGGCGAGGGCCTGGGTTCCGGCCGTGGTGGGGTGCAGCACCTGGATCCGGTGGTCGTCGGGGTCCGGGTGACGTTCGACCAGTCCCAGTTTCTCCAGGGCTCCGATCTGCCGGCTGACCGTCGATTTGTCCAGCATGTAGTGCGCGGCCAGGTCGGTCGCGCGGCAGCCGTGCCGGTCCTCGATGTGCGCCAGCAGCGTGTACGAGACCAGGGGGAGCTCCGGGTGGAGGCGGGCCGCGGCGGCCCGTGCGCGGCGCGCGAAGGCGGTCAGTTCGCGCTGGATGACGTCCAGCGACTCTTCGCGTTCCTCGGGGGTGTCCGGCACTGTCTCGCCTTCCGTCTCGCGGACCTCGACTTTCAGTTGTATAGTACAACGAGTTAAGAGTTGTAAAAGCCAACTATTGGAGTGTTCCGCATGTCCGCAGGCCCGAGTGCCGCCACCGGCTCCACCGCCGCCGCTCTCCGCCATGTGCTGGGCCATTTCGTCACGCCGCTGCTGATGTGCATCGGCATGGGGCTCGCCTACCTCGGTGCCTTCCACGCCCCGGAGCCGCACGATCTGCGGGTGGATGTGGTCGGGTCGGGGCCGAGCGCGCAGGTGCTTGCGCAGACGCTGCAGGACAAGAGCGGTGGGGCGCTGAGCGTACGTACCGTTCCCGACCGGGCCGCGGCGGTGAACCACCTCGGGACACAGGCGAGTTACGGCGCCTACCTGCCGGGGAAGCACCCCGAACTGCTCGTGGCCAGTGCGTCCTCGGACACCAGCGCCACGGTGGTCGAGAAGGTGTTCACCAAGGTCGCCGCCGAAAAGGGGCACCCGCTGAAGGTGACGGACACGGCACCGACCGCGGACGGCGATCCGACCGGTCAGGGCATCTTCTTCCTGCTGGTCGCGGTGAGTATCGGTTCGTACGCATCGGTCGCGGTCATCGGTGGCGCCGGCGCCGTGCTGGCGCTGCGGATCAGGGCCGCGCTGGCTGTTGCCGCGTCGCTGGTGGTGAGCGTGATCGGGGTGGTGTTCGCGGGGCCGCTGTTCGGTCTCGTCGATCACGGGCTCGGCGGTCTGTGGGCGATGGCCTGGCTCTACTCGGCGGGCATCCTGCTGATCGGCGTCGGACTGCACACCTTCCTCAAGCGCTGGACGACGCTCGGCCTGATGGTGCTGTTCGTGATGCTCAACTTCACCAGCTCCGGCGGCATCTTCCGGCCTGAACTCCAGCCCGGCTTCTTCGCTTCGCTGCACTCCTTCTGGAACGGCGCGGGCTTCGTCGAGGGCGTACGCAGTCATGTGTACTTCGATGGATACGGGCTCGGCGGACATGTCCTGGTGCTCGCGCTCTGGTTCGTGGCAGGCCTGGCCGTGCTGGGTCTGGCGGGGCTGTCCGAGTCGAAGCGGCGGAAGGCCGCGGCGCCGGTGGCAGAGGCCGGCACCGACGCCGGTTCCGTCGAGGGCGGTGGAGCCCACGGGCCGAAGCACGCCGCCCGGACCGGGGTCGGAGCCCGGATCGGGGCGGATGCCGAGGAGGAGATCGAGGAAGAGATGGAAGAGACCGTCGGCGTCTGACTGTCGGCGTCCAGCCGTCCAGCCGTCCAGTCAGCCAGCTGTCCAGCCGTCCAGTCCCAGCTGTTTGGCTGTCTGCTGCCCAGCCGTGTGACCAGGGCGGATCGATGCCCGCAGGCCGCCAAGGCGTTGTCCACAGGCCGCCGAGCGAGTTTTCCACAGGGGCAGACGGCTTTCGGCGGACGACGGTACCTTCGTCGCAATTGATCTGCGACAGGCGTCGGGCCGGGAGCGCAGGGCGAGGGCGGGGGAGGCTGCGCGCCATGGGTGACATCGAAGCGACAGTGCCGGTTCAGCGGGCTGTGACGGGTGATCCGCGTATTCCGGTCGTGCCCGGATTCGCACGGAGGGCAGCCGTGGCGGGCGGGGGCGCGACGCGGTCGCCGAGGGCGGCGGGCAAGGCGCTTCGGGAGCGGGTGCCCAGGGCCTCGCACACCGTCCTGGACCTTCCGGTGGGGCGGCCCGATGCGGTGCGGGCGGTCGAGGAGTCGAGCCGGGGCAGAGTGCCCTCGCTCGCCCCGATCCGGGTGGGACGGATGGCGGCCACGCCCTTCGCCTTTCTGCGCGGCTCGGCCGGGCTGATGGCCCATGACCTGGTGGGCACCCCGGTCAGCGGGGTGGGCGCCCAGCTCTGCGGCGATGCGCACGCGGCCAATTTCGGGCTCTACGGCGATGCGCGGGGCAGCCTGGTCATCGATCTGAACGACTTCGACGAGACCGTGTTCGGCCCGTGGGAGTGGGACCTCAAGCGGCTGGCCACCTCGCTGGTGCTCGCGGGGCGCGAGGCCGGGGCGGACGAGGAGACCTGCCGGCGGGGTGCGTACGACACGGTGGGCGCGTACCGGCGGACGATGCGGCTGCTGGCCAAGCTGCCCGCCCTCGACGCCTGGAACGCCATCGCGGACGAGGAACTGGTCTCGCACACGGATGCGCGGGATCTCCTCGGCACGCTGGAGCGGGTCTCGGAGAAGGCCCGCAACAACACCAGCGCCCGGTTCGCGGCCAAGTCCACCGAGGGCTCCGGGGACGGCGGACGCCGTTTCATCGACGCGCCGCCGGTACTGCGCCGGGTGCCGGACGAGGAGGCCGCGGCGGTCGCGGCGGGACTCGGCGACTATCTGGGCACGATCTCGGAGGACCGGGTTCCGCTACTCGCCCGGTACGCGATACACGACGTGGCGTTCCGGGTGGTCGGCACCGGGAGCGTCGGCACCCGGTCGTACGTGGTGCTTCTGCTCGATCACCGCGGTGAGCCCTTGGTGCTGCAGGTGAAGGAGGCGCGGCCCTCCGTGCTGGCGCCGTATCTGCCGACGGTCGGCTTCGATGTGCCGGAGGTGGCGCACGAGGGGCGCCGGGTGGTGCTCGGGCAGAAGCGGATGCAGGTCGTCAGTGACATCCTGCTGGGCTGGGCGACGGTGGACGGACGCCCGTTCCAGGTACGGCAGTTCAGGAACCGCAAGGGCAGTGTGGACCCGGCGGCGCTGGCAGCCGATCAGGTCGACGACTACGGCCGGATGACCGGTGCGCTGCTGGCGCGGGCCCATGCGCACAGCGCGGATCCGCGACTGATCGCGGGATACTGCGGCAAGAACGAGGAACTGGACGAGGCGGTGGCGGCGTTCGCGGTGACCTACGCGGACCGTACGGAGGCGGACCACGCGGAGTTGGTGCGGGCCATCGGTTCGGGGCGGATAGCCGCCGAACTGGGCGTCTGAGGGGGCGCCGGGCCGACCGCGGGTCCTCGGGAGGCGGGCCGTGGCCATACGCTGGACGGGTGACCCACGAAGCCGCCGGGGTGCCGACCACCCGGAACGACGATGACCGGCAGGACAACGACCGGCAGGACAACGGCCGTCAGCGCGAGCAGCATGCCCGAAGCGAGCAGCACGAGCAGTACGGGCCGGGCGAGCCGCTCGAGCAGCAAGGCCGGACGGCCGGTGACGCACCGGTGAGCGGTGACGTGCCTGAGAACGGTGCTGGTGGGGGCGCGGGCGGTCGTGCTGAGGGGGAGCGGCCCGAGGCCCGGCTCGCGAGGGCGGTCCGGGTGGCGGAGCAGGCGCTGATCGAGTTCGAGATCGCGGTGGAGACCTTCCGGGTCGAGGTCGAGAACTTCTCCCGGCTGCATCACCAGAAGCTCGGGCCCATGTACACCCGCCTCGACGAGCTCGATGCGCAGATCGCGGAGGCCCGGGCCGCCAGGACGGGTGATCCGGAGGACATCCGCAAGGCGCAGGAGGCCCGGGCGATCGTCATGCCGATGCCGGGTGTCGACGAGTTGTTCCACGACTGGATGGACTCCGAAGGGCTGTCCCCCGAGGCCGCGGCGATGCTGACCGAGCAGCCGGTCCGGCCGCCCAAGCGGGTCCGGCCGACCGAGGAGGCGCGCAAGCTCTACCGTGACCTGGCCCGCCAGGCCCACCCGGACCTGGCGCAGGACGAGACGGAGCGGGCCCGCCGGGACGAGTTCATCGCCCGGGTGAACGCCGCTTACGGGCGGGGGGACGAGGCGCTCCTGATGGAGCTGGCGCAGGAGTGGGCGGCGGGTCCGGTGGCCCCGGAGACGGAGCTCAGCGAGAGCGAGGAGCTCTACGCCCGGCTGAACTGGCTGACCCAGCGCAAGGAACTGCTCACGGTGCTCGCCCAGGAGCTGGAGGAGAGCGCGATCGGGGCCATGCTGCGGATGGCGCCGGACGATCCGGACCGGCTGCTCGGCGAGATCGCCGAGCAGCTGCTGGGCGAGGTCGCGCAGCGCGAGGCAGAGCTGGCGGGCCTGGTGCAGTAGCGTTCCGGGTGACTCAGGAGCGTACGTACGAGAGAAGGCATGACCCATGAATTTCGCACCGCTGCCCTCGGTGGATGTCGCGGCGGTTCCGTCGGACGGCTTTGTGCTGGACGTCCGGGAGGACAACGAATGGGCGGCCGGCCATGTCGAGGGCGCTCTTCACATTCCGATGAGCGACTTCGTGGCCCGCTTCGGTGAGCTGACCGAGGCCGCCGACGACGGCCGGCGCGTGCACGTGATGTGCCGGGTCGGTGGCCGGTCCGCCCAGGTCACCCAGTACCTGGTGCAGCAGGGCATCGACGCCGTGAACATCGACGGCGGGATGCTGGCCTGGGACGGTGCCGGACGCCCGATGGTCACGGACAACGGCACCCCGGCCTTCGTGCTCTGAGCCGGACGGCCGCTCTGCCGGGGGTTTGATCGCTGCCCGCGACCGCCGTTCGTGGCCGGTGTCAGCCGAGGAGGTGTGCGGCCAGCAGGTCGCCCAGTACCTCCTCGTGTGCCGCCGCCGGGCCGAGGGACAGCTCGATCTGCTTCGCCCAGGCGTGGAAGCGGTGCAGCGGGTAGTCCGTGTCCGCCCCGAAACCGCCGTGAAGGTGCTGTGCTGTCTGCACGACCCGGCGGACGCCGTCCGACGCCCAGATCTTCGCCACGGCGATGTCGCCCTCGGCGGGAAGTTTCCCGTCGGCGCCGGTGGAGATCCGCCAGGCCGCCTGCCAGAGCGTGACTTCCATGGCCCGTAGGTCGATGTACCGGTCGGCGGCCTGTACCGCGACGGACTGGAACGTCGCCACCGGGAAGCCGAACTGCTCGCGCTTGCCGGTGTATTCGCTCGTCATGGCGAGCACGGCCTCGCCCAGGCCCAGTGCGAGCGCGCAGGTCCCGGTGGTGAGGAGGGCGCGCAGCCACTCCCAGGCCCCGGCGTCGGCGATCAGTGCGCGGTCGTCGATCCGCACCGATTCCAGCCGGACCTCCGCGAACCGTTCACCGCTGGTGGAGACCTGCTCGGCCAGGGTGACGCCGTCCTGGGCGGGCTGGATCAGGGCGATGACCGCCCGGCCCCCGTCCGTATGGGCCGGTATCGCGATCCAGTCCGCTGCCTGCGCCCACGGCACCGCCGACTGCACCCCGTCGAGCACCCAGCCGGCAATGTCCCCGTCGCGGTCCGCCGGGACGGTTCCGGCTGTCGCTTCCAGGCGGGCGGCGACGGCCAGTTCGGCCGGATCGTGACCGGAACGTCCGTTGGCCCCGACGGTGAGGACCAGCTCGCCCCGGCCGGTCCGGGGCAGCAGTTCGGCGGCCAACTGCCGGTCGCCGTAACGCTGGAGTGCCATCGCGACCGCGCATGTCTCCAGCAACGGCACTCTCGCGAGCACCTTGGCGGACTCGCGCAACACCAGGCAGAGCGCGACGAGATCGAGCCCGGCCCCGCCGTGTTCCGGCGAGAGTGTCAGGCTCAGCAGATCGCTTGAGGCGAGCCCGGCCCACAGCGGGCGGTCGATGTCCTCGGCCACCGCGCCCGGCACGAGAGCGGGGCTGGGAACCCCGTCCGGTACGACTCCCGAGAAGACTGCTCGCGCTGCCTCCACGGCTGCCTGCTGTTCCTCGGTGAAGGTGAAGTCCACTGTCCTGGCCTCCCGCTGACCGATGCCCCATGCCTGAATCTGACGGGTCGTCAAGATAGAACAGGTTCTACAAGAAGGGAACAGCGGAGGAGCGGGAGACGGGCAGACCGAGGGGCAGAGGTGGCGGGGTGGTGCGCTCAGCGGTCGAAGTCGAGCTCAACCTCCGGGGTCGCGGGATGTGACTGGCACGCCAGCACATAACCCGCATCCGTCTCTTCGGGCTCCAGCGCGAAGTTGCGGTCCATCCGCACCTCGCCCGAGACCAGGAACGCCCGGCAGGTCCCGCACACCCCGCCCTTGCAGGCATACGGAGCATCGGCGCGGCTGCGCAGCACGGTCTCCAGCAGCGATTCGCCCTCCTCCACCGGCCAGGTGCCGGAACGGCCGTCCAGAGTGGCGGTGAGTCGGCTGTGGGCGGGCGATTCGACTCGGGGGCGGGCGGATGTGTCCGGGCCGTCGTCCACATGGAAGATCTCCTGGTGGATACGGGCACGGTCGACGCCCAGTCCGCGCAGCGCCCGGTCCGCGGCCTGGACCAGTCCGAAGGGTCCGCAGAGGTACCAGCCGTCCACCTCGGTCACCGGAAGCAGCGCGGGCAGCAGCTCTGTGAGACGGTCCCGGTCCAGGCGGCCGGAAGGGAGACCTGCCTGCTGTTCCTCCCGGGAGAGCGCCGTGACCAGCTGGAAGCGGTCCGGGTAGCGGTCCTTGAGGTCGGCGACCTCGTCCAGGAACATCGTCGAAAGCGCTGTCCGGTCGCTGCGGATCAGACAGAAATGGGCATCGGGCTCCTGCGCCAGCAGCGTGGCCGCGATGGACAGGACCGGTGTGATCCCGCTGCCACCGACGATCGCCGCGAAGTGTCCGGCACGGGGCGCCAGCACGAAGCGGCCCATCGGAGGCATCGCCTCGACCAGGTCACCGACGGCGAGCTCCTTCAGCGCGTACGTGGAGAACGCGCCGCCGTCGACGAGCCGGATGCCCACACGCAGCACCGGATCGTTCTGTTCCGCGGCGGTGACCGGGGAGCAGATCGAGTACGAGCGGCGGATCTCCTCGCCGCCGACCGTGTACCGCACATTGAGGTGCTGGCCGGGCTGGTGGCGGAAGGTCTCGCGCAACTCGGGCGGCACGGCGAGGGTGACGGCCACCGAATCGTCCGTGAGCCGTTCGATCGTGCGGACCCGGAGCGGATGGAACATCTACAACTCCTTGAAGTGGTCGAACGGTTCGCGGCACGTCACGCAGCGGCGCAGTGCCTTGCACGCGGTGGAGGAGAACCGGCTCAGCAGCTCCGTATCGGTCGAGCCGCAGTGCGGGCAGCGCACCGAGAGTGTGAGCGGCACCGGACCGTTCGCGGGGACCGTGGCATCGTGGGGACGCGGGGGCGCTATGCCGAACTCGGCCAGCTTGCGCCGCCCCTCCGCGCTGATGTCGTCCGTGGACCAGGCCGGTGAGAGCACGGTGACCACGGAGACCTCCGGTATGCCGTGGTCGTGCAGCACCCGCTCGATGTCGGCGGACATGGCCTCGATCGCGGGGCAGCCGGTGTAGGTCGGGGTGAGCCGCACGGTGACCTTGCCGGGGGCGAGAACATCCACACCCCGGACCACCCCCAGCTCGTCCAGGGTCAGCACCGGCAGTTCGGGATCGGGTACGGAGCCCGCGAGGCGGTGCAGCTCCTCTTCCAGGAGTGTCCCGGTCACCATGACGCCCCCGGGTGGCTGCGATGCAGATGCTGCATCTCGGCGATCATGCGGCCGAAGGGCTCGGTGTGGATGCCCTGGCGTCCCGCGCCCGCCGTCCACGCCCCGGACTGCGGGCCGGCCGGCAGTGTCAGCGTGGCCCGCTCCAGCACTGCCGGGACGGACTCCAGCCAGCCGCTCCGCAGCGACTGCCAGTCGACCTCCACCCCTTCGACGGGTTCGAACAGCTCACCGGTGAAACGCCACAGGGCGTCCACGGCGCTCTGCATCCGGTCGTGGCTCTCGTCCGTGCCGTCGCCGAGCCGCAGGGTCCAGTGCTCCGCGTGGTCCTGGTGGTACGCGACCTCCTTGACGGCTTTCGCCGCCAGCCCGGCGAACGGGCTCTCGCCCGATGCCAGCTGCTCGTACAGCAGCCGCTGGTAGGAGGAGAAGTACAGCTGGCGGGCGATGGTGTGGGCGAAGTCGCCGTTCGGCTGCTCGACCAGCTGGACGTTGCGGAAGGCGCGCTCCTCGCGCAGATACGCCAGCTCGTCCTCGTCGCCGGCCAGGGAGAGGAGCACCCGGGCCTGTCCCAGCAGGTCCAGGGCGATGTTGGCCAGGGCCACTTCTTCTTCCAGCACGGGCGCATGGCCCGCCCACTCCCCCAGCCGGTGCGAGAGCACCAGCGCGTCGTCGCCCAGGGCGAGGGCCGCGGTCACAGGTGCTTCACCCCTTCCGGGATCTCGTAGAACGTCGGATGCCGGTACGGCTTGTCGCCGGCCGGTTCGAAGAAGGAGTCCTTCTCGTCCGGAGAGGAAGCCGTGACCTGGGCGGACGGGACCACCCAGATGGAGACGCCCTCGGAGCGGCGCGTGTACAGATCGCGCGCGTTGCGCAGGGCCATCTCCGCGTCCGGGGCGTGCAGGCTGCCCGCGTGGGTGTGGGAAAGGCCGCGGCGCGAACGCACGAACACCTCCCACAGTGGCCATTCGGTCGAGCTGCTCATGCTGTCGCCTCCCCGTTCCTCGCTGCTGTGTGTGGTGCCGCGTGCCTTTGTGCCGCGGTGTGCTTCTCGGCGTAGGCAGCCGCCGCGTCCCGGACCCAGGCGCCTTCCTCGTGCGCCTGGCGGCGCTGGGTGAGGCGCTGCTCGTTGCACGGGCCGTTGCCCTTGAGGACCTCCTGGAACTCCTTCCAGTCGATCGCCCCGAAGTCGTGCTGTCCGCGCTCCTCGTTCCACCGGATGTCCGGGTCGGGGAGGGTGAGCCCCAGCGCCTCGGCCTGCGGGACACAGATGTCCACGAAGCGCTGCCGCAGCTCGTCGTTGGAGTGGCGCTTGATCTTCCATGCCATCGACTGCGCGGAGTGGGCGGACGCGTCGTCCGGAGGGCCGAACATCATCAGGGACGGCCACCACCAGCGGTTCACCGCGTCCTGCGCCATCTCGTGCTGCTCCGGGGTGCCGCGGCTGAGGGTGAGCAGCAGCTCGTATCCCTGGCGCTGGTGGAAGGACTCCTCCTTGCAGATGCGGACCATCGCCCGGGCGTACGGGCCGTAGGAGCAGCGGCACAGCGGCACCTGGTTGGTGATCGCGGCGCCGTCCACGAGCCAGCCGATCGCGCCGACGTCCGCCCAGGTCAGCGTCGGGTAATTGAAGATCGATGAATACCTCTGGCGGCCCGCGTGCAGCTTGTCGAGCAGCTCCTCGCGGCCGGTGCCGAGCGTTTCCGCCGCGCTGTAGAGATAGAGCCCGTGGCCCGCTTCGTCCTGCACCTTGGCCATCAGGATCGCCTTGCGGCGCAGCGAGGGCGCACGCGAGATCCAGTTGGCCTCCGGCTGCATGCCGATGATCTCGGAGTGGGCATGCTGGGCCATTTGCCTGACCAGCGAGGCACGGTACGCATCGGGCATCCAGTCGCGTGGCTCGATGCGCTCGTCCGCTGCCACCGCGGCGTCGAACACCGCCTCCAGGGCCTTGTCCGCCCCTTCGGGCCTGTCCGCTCCCGCCTGCGCTGTCTGGTCCGCAGTCACTGCCGCCATCCCGGGCTCCCTACCGACCGATCGTTCGGTTCAATGTCTTCAATGGTGAGTCGACGGCCCGTAGGGTGTCAACCCTGTGGATAACTGACCGGGGATCGACGGGGATCGGGGCGGGATGGATTCGTACGGCGACAGGGGTGCCGACAGCGGGGGCGGAAGTTCCGAGCCGGGGCCCGACCAGCGTGCACAAGTGGCTTTCGACGCTGGTCAGGCGCAGGAATCGGGATTTCGTGAATCGGATTCCCGGGAATCGGAGCCTCGCGAATCGGAGCCGCCTCAGGGATCGGAGCCGCCTCGCGATTCAGGGCCCCGTGCCGGAATAGCCGCCCTGTCGCTTCCGTACCAGATCGTCGCCGCAGTCGCGCTGTCCGTCATCGGGCTGGTCGCCTGTGGGCAACTGGCCATGGTGTTTCTGCACGTCGCCCCGTCCAACACCATGACCAAGCAGCACGGCGAAGCGGTCGACGACTGGATCTATCCCGAGTTCGAGCAGAACTGGAAGCTCTTCGCCCCGAATCCGCTCCAGCAGAACATCGCCATCCACGTACGGGCCGAGATAGCCGGCCCCGACGGGCGCCGCACCACTGCCTGGATGAGCCTTTCCGGCGAGGACGGCAAGGCGATACGCGGCAGTCTTCTCCCCAGCCACGTCCATCAGAACGAACTTCGCCGCGGCTGGGACTTCTACCTCGGCTCCCACGACAACGAGAACCGGGCCATCGGCCTTCGCGGGGAGCTCTCCGAGCGCTACATCCGCCGGATCGCGATGCTGCGCCTGGGCGAACACGACTACGGCGGCACCGTCGAGCGCATCCAGATCCGATCCGAGACGCGGTCCGTCGCGGCGCCCGCATGGAGCCAGGAGAAGATCAGTACGAGGCCGTCCTACCGGGTGCTGCCGTGGTGGACGGTGACCGCGGCGGATCTTCCCGCCGGCGCCGAGGGGGCGGACAAGTGAGTGCACCTGCCCTCGACCGCAAGATCGAGCCAAAGATCGACCAAAAGATCGCCCGCTCCGTCCAGCGCATCACCTCCACACCCTTCGGCCGGTATCAGAGTGCCGTCATCCGCATCGGTTTCTCGGCCACCTACCTGTTCTTCCTGCTGCGCGAATTTCCGCACCGCCACGAGATGTACGGCCCCGACGCCCCCTGGCGCTGGGACATGGCGCAGCAGCTCATATCCGGGAACCAGGCGTTCACCGCGCTGATGTGGTCGGACAACACGGTCTGGTTCGAGGTCGTGTACGCGGTCGCGCTGATCTCCGCGGCGCTGCTGATGGTCGGCTGGCACACCCGGGCCATGTCGGTCCTCTTCATGGCCGGGGTGCTCTCCCTGCAGAACCGCAGCATCTTCATGGGCGACGGCGGCGACAACGTCATCCATCTCATGGCGATCTATCTGATGCTCACGCGCTGCGGGCGGGTCTGGTCGTTGGACGCCCGGCGCGCGGCGCGACAGGCGCGTGCGGGAGCGGGCGATTCCGGTCACCCGGCGAGGGGGACCGTGGCCGGCACGGTCCTCTGGGCGGTGCTCGGCCTGGTGCTGATCGTGGCCAGTGCGACCGACGGGCTCGGCGGCACCTGGTGGCTGCCGACCCTTCTCTGGATCCTCTGGGTCGGCGAGGGCGCCTGGTGGGCTGTGAACCGTTACGCACCGCACAGCGAATCCCGCACCCTGCTCGATGTCATCGCCAACCTCGCCCACAACGCGACCCTCGTCGTGATCATGGCCGAGGTCTGTCTGATCTACGCCACCGCGGGGTGGTACAAGATCCAGGGTTCGCGGTGGCAGGACGGCACGGCGCTGTACTACCCGCTCAAGCTCGACTACTTCACGCCCTGGCCCTGGCTGTCGGACATCCTCGCCTCCAGCGGTGTCATGGTGATGCTGATCACGTACGGCACGGTCGTGGTCCAGGTCGCGTTTCCCTTCACCCTGTTCAACCGGCGGGTCAAGAACGTGCTGCTCGTCGCCATGATGTGTGAGCACGCCGGTATCGCTCTGCTGCTCGGACTGCCCTTCTTCTCCATGGCGATGATCGCCGCCGACTCCGTCTTCCTGCCGACCGTCTTCCTGGTGTGGCTCGGCGGCCGGGTGACCCGCGTCCGGGGACGGCTGTTCCCGGGCCGGGGCACAGTGCCCGGGCAGCGGCGTGGCACCCATGACGAGGAGGTCCCGCAGCACAGCGGCGACGAGGGCCATACGCTCGTCGGGTGAGCAGCAGCAGTGAGAGTGGCAGTACGCGCAGCACGGGCAGCGCAGGCAGCAGCGGCGTGGCGTCGTCGGCCGGGGAGTCCGGTCGGCCGGAGGAGACCGGGCGTTCCGCGGAGCCGTTGCAGTACGACGACGGCTTCGGGACGGAGATCGGCGTCGGGCCCCACCCGCTGCCGTGGCCCGAGGGCGAGCGGTACGACCCCGAGCTGCTCGCCCACGGCGACCGGCGCAACGTGGGCGACGCCTACCGGTACTGGACCCGGGAGGCGATCGTCGCCGATCTGGATCTGCGGCGGCACGACTTCCACGTCGCGGTCGAGAACTGGGGCCACGACTTCAACATCGGCTCCGTGGTGCGCACGGCGAACGCCTTCCTCGCCAAGGAGATCCATATCGTGGGGCGGCGGCGCTGGAACCGGCGCGGCGCGATGGTCACCGACCGGTACCAGCACGTGCGGCACCACCCCGACACGGAGTCGCTGACCGCGTGGGCGGAGGCGGAGGGCCTGCCGATCATCGGGATCGACAATCTGCCGGGGGCGGTGCCCCTGGAGCGGACCGAGCTGCCGCGGCGCTGTGTACTGCTCTTCGGGCAGGAAGGGCCCGGGCTCACCGAGGAGGCCCGTAAGCACGCGGTGATGGTGTGCTCCATCGCGCAGTTCGGTTCGACGCGGTCGATCAACGCGGGCGCCGCGGCCGCCGTCGCCATGCACGCGTGGGTGCAGCGGTACGCGGAGATCCCTGATCCGGCCTGATCCGAACGAAATCCTGGACGCCCGGTCCGGGGGGCGGGGCTTCGCCCCCCGGACCCTGGCCGGATCATGCCTGGCGGCGTACTTCCACCATGCGGAAGCGGTTGGACACAAAGGCTCCGTCGCACAATGCCGCGTTCGCCGCCGGGTTGCCGCCCGAGCCGTGGAAATCGGAGAAGGCGGCGGTCTGGTTGACGTACACCCCGCCGGTCAGGTTCAGCGACAGCTGCGCCGATTCGTCCAGGCAGACGTCTTCCACCGCGCTCTCCACCTCGGGTGAGGTGGTGTACGCGCCGACCGTCATCGCGCCCTTGTCGCGGACCGTGCGGCGGAGCAGCTCGACGGCATCGGCCGTCGAGTCGACCGCCACCGCGAAGGCGACCGGGCCGAAGCACTCCGACAGGTAGTGCTCCTCGTCGTCCGGCTTGGTGGCGTCCAGCTTGACGACGACGGGAGTGCGGACCACGGCGTCGGGGAACTCCGGGTTGGCCACCTCACGGGACGGCAGGACGACCTCGCCCAGATCCGCGGCTGCCTCCAGGCGGGCCTTCACATCGGGGTTGACGAGTGCGCCGAGCAGGGCGTTCGCCCGGCTGTCGTCGCCCAGCAGACCGCTGACCGCGGCGGCGATGTCGGCGACCACTTCGTCGTACGTCTTGTCGCCGGCGTCGGTGGTGATGCCGTCCCGGGGGATCAGCAGGTTCTGCGGGGTCGTGCACATCTGGCCGCTGTACAGGGAGAGGGAGAACGCCAGGTTGGACAGCATGCCGCGGTAGTCGTCCGTGGAGTCGAGGACGATCGTGTTGACCCCGGCCTTCTCCGTGTAGACCTGGGCCTGGCGGGCGTTGGTCTCCAGCCAGTCACCGAAGGCGGTGGACCCGGTGTAGTCGATGATCTTGACCTCGGGGCGGAGCGCGAGGGTCTTCGCGATGCCTTCGCCCGGTCGCTCGGCGGCCAGGGCGACCAGGTCGGGGTCGAAGCCCGCCTCGGCGAGCACCTCGCGGGCCAGCTGAACCGTGAGCGCGAGCGGAAGCACGGCGCGGGGGTGCGGCTTCACCAGGACGGGGTTGCCGGTGGCCAGGGAGGCGAAGAGGCCGGGGTAGCCGTTCCACGTGGGGAAGGTGTTGCAGCCGATCAGGAGCGAGATGCCGCGTGGTGCCGCGGTGAACGACTTCTGCAGCCGGAGCGGGTCGCGCTTGCCCTGCGGCTTGGACCAGTCGGCGCTCCGCGGCGTACGGATCTGCTCCTCGTACGCGTACGCCACGGCCTCCAGGCCGCGGTCCTGGGCGTGCGGGCCGCCCGCCTGGAACGCCATCATGAAGGCCTGGCCGCTGGTGTGCATCACGGCGTGAGCGAACTCGTGGGTCCTGGCACTGATCCGCGCGAGGATCTCCAGACAGACCAGAGCCCTGGTCTCGGGGCCCGCCGCACGCCAGGCAGGCATGGCCGCGCGCATGGCCGGAAGCAGGACGTCCAGGTCGGCGTGCGGATACTCGACGCCGAGCTCCGGGCCGTACGGCGAGACCTCCCCGCCCGTCCAGCCGTCGGTGCCGGGCTGGCCGAGGTCGAGCCGGGTGTTCAGCACGGCGTCGAACGCGGCCTTGCCCTCGGCGGCGCCCAGGCTGCCCGGGGCGCCGCCCTCGCCGTATGCCTTCGGGTGCTCGGGGTGCGGGGACCAGTAGGCGCGCGTACGGATCGCGTCGAGGGCCTGGTCGAGCGTGGGACGGTGCTTCTCGGACAACAGATGCGGGGAGAGCTCGGCGGCCATGACGGACCAACTCCTCATCGAGCTGGGCAGGGACGGGCGGACAGAGTTAGAGTAACCGAACGATCGGTCGGGACAAGGGGGCCCGCCAAACCTGTGGACAACTCGTAGGGGAGGATCGCGGACATGACCACGGCCAAGCGGGACACGTACACCCCGGAGACTCTGCTCACCGTTGCCGTCCGTGTCTTCAACGAGCGCGGCTACGACGGCACGTCCATGGAGCACCTCTCCAAGGCGGCAGGCATCTCGAAGTCGTCCATCTACCACCACGTCGCGGGCAAGGAGGAGCTCCTGCGCCGTGCGGTCAGCCGGGCGCTGGACGGGCTCTTCGGGATTCTCGACGAGCCGGGGGCGACGCAGGGGCGTGCGATCGAGCGGGTCGAGTACGTCACCCGTCGCACCGTCGACGTACTGATAGCCGAACTGCCCTACGTCACGCTGTTGCTGCGCGTGCGGGGCAATACGAAGACCGAGCGCTGGGCCATGGAGCGGCGGCGCGAGTTCGACCAGCGGGTGACCGATCTGCTCAAGGCGGCGGTCGCGGAGGGTGACCTCCGCTCCGACGTCGACATACGGCTGGTGACCCGGCTGCTCTTCGGAATGGTCAACTCCCTGGTGGAGTGGTACCGGCCGCTGCCCGACGGTGGGGTCGACGGGCAACGGCTGGCGGACACGCTCGTCCGTGTGGCCTTCGAGGGGATGCGGTCCAGCCGCTGAGCCGCTGAGCCGATGGGTCGATGGGTCGCCGAGTCGTCGGCCGGTGGCCGGGCAGTCGTCAGGTGAGCTCGGTGGGCCTGTCCGGGCCCTGGGCCAGGTCTGTCTCCTCGAACACCAGGAGCGTGCGGGTGGAGAGGACCTCGGGAATGGACTGGATCCGCGTCAGGACCAGTTCGCGCAGCGACCTGTTGTCCCGGGTGTGCACCAGCAGCAGTACATCGAAGTCGCCGCTGACCAGCGCGATATGAGTCGCACCCGGCAGGGCCTGGAGCTGTTCGCGCACCGTGCGCCAGGAATTCTGGACGATCTTGAGAGTGATGTAGGCGGAGGCCCCCTGTCCCGCCCGCTCGTGGTCCACGCGCGCGCTGAAGCCGCGGATCACGCCGTCGTCGATGAGCCGGTTGATCCGGGCATAGGCGTTGGCCCGGGACACATGGACGCGGTCGGCCACCGAACGTATCGAGGCGCGGCCGTCCGTCTGGAGCAGTCGCAGGATGCGGCGGTCGATGGCGTCGAGCGGGCGCGCGGGCGGAACCTGGCCGGCGTCCTCGCCCCCGTCGGCCATTTGTTCAGCTGACATGTGCCCCCGCCTCCCTGTCCTGGACGACCTGCCTCTATCCCAGGCTGTGGAGAACCGTTTGTCCACAGGCTGAAGGCGCCTGTAGCCAAAATGCGCTCGCGACCGAACAATCGGTAGGTGAGGGGCACCACACTCGTGCCTCGGACAGCGCTCGACATTTCGATGTATTTCGACACCCCTCGGCATCGGACGATCCCTGATGCCGACAGACGCCGCTCGAAACCCCTCGATGCCAGGAGGTGCTTGTCATGACGGTCCAAGAGCTGCCCGGCGCGGCTGCTTACCGGCCCACGCCGCCCCCGGCCTGGAAGCCGCTCACCGATCCCGCGCCGCTGCTCCCGGACCCCGAGCCGTACCGCGTGCTCGGTACGGACGCCGCGGCCGACGCCGATCCCGAGCTGCTGCTGAGGCTCTACGCGGAGCTGGTCCGCGGCCGGAGGTACAACGCGCAGGCCACCGCCCTCACCAAGCAGGGCCGGCTCGCCGTCTACCCGTCGAGCACGGGGCAGGAGGCCTGCGAGATAGCGGCCGCCCTGGTGCTGGAGGACCGGGACTGGCTCTTCCCCAGCTACCGGGACACCCTTGCCGCGGTGGCGCGCGGACTGGACCCGGTCGAGGCGCTGACGCTGCTGCGCGGTGACCGGCACACCGGTTACGACCCGCGCGAACACCGCATCGCACCGCTCTGCACCCCCCTCGCCACCCAGTTGCCGCACGCCGTCGGGCTGGCACACGCGGCGCGCCTCAAGGGCGACGACGTGGTGGCGCTCGCCATGGTCGGTGACGGCGGGACCAGCGAGGGCGATTTCCACGAGGCGCTGAATTTCGCGGCCGTCTGGCGTGCCCCGGTCGTTTTCCTCGTGCAGAACAACGGCTTCGCGATCTCCGTACCGCTGGCGAAGCAGACCGCCGCGCCGTCCCTGGCGCACAAGGCCGTGGGGTACGGGATGCCGGGCCGGCTGGTGGACGGAAACGACGCGGCCGCGATGCACCAGGTTCTCGGCGAGGCGGTGGCGCGGGCCCGGAGCGGCGGCGGACCGACGCTCGTCGAGGCGGTGACGTACCGCATGGACGCCCATACGAACGCCGACGACGCCACTCGTTACCGCGTCGACAGCGAGGTCGAGGCCTGGCGCGCGCACGACCCGATCCGGCTTCTGGAGCGCGAGCTGACCGGGCGGGGTCTGCTCGGTGACGACGGGATCGAAGAGGCACGCCAGGCCGCGGAGCGGATGGCAGCCGCGCTGCGCGAGCGGATGAACGCCGATCCGGTGCTGGACCCGATGGATCTGTTCTCCCATGTCTATACGGAGCAGACCGCACAACTGCGGGAGCAGGCGGCCCGGTTGCGTGTCGAGCTGGAAGCCGAGCAGGACCAGCAGGATCAGCACGGCCATGACGACGGGGAGGACGGGCGATGACCACCGCAGCGGCGACAGCCGGGGAGCGGGCGGTGAAGGCCAAGCCCGCCACGATGGCGCAGGCACTCGGGCGGGCGCTGCGCGACTCGATGGCGCAGGACCCGACGGTGCACGTCCTCGGTGAGGACGTCGGCACGCTCGGCGGGGTCTTCCGGATCACCGACGGTCTGGCGAAGGAGTTCGGCGAGGACCGCTGTACGGACACGCCGCTGGCCGAGGCGGGCATCCTCGGGGCGGCCGTGGGCATGGCGATGTACGGACTGCGGCCCGTGGTGGAGATGCAGTTCGACGCCTTCGCCTATCCGGCGTTCGAGCAGCTCATCAGCCATGTCGCGAAGATGCGGAACCGGACGGCCGGCGCCATGCCGCTGCCGATCACGGTCCGGGTGCCGTACGGCGGCGGGATCGGCGGGGTCGAGCACCACAGCGACTCCTCGGAGGCGTACTACATGGCGACGCCCGGCCTCCATGTCGTCACGCCCGCCACGGTCGAGGACGCGTACGGGCTGCTGAGGGCCTCGATCGCTTCCGACGATCCGGTGGTGTTCCTGGAGCCGAAGCGGCTCTACTGGTCGAAGGCGGACTGGTCGCCCGATGCGCCGGTGGCGGTGGAGCCGATAGGCCGGGCGGTCGTCCGCCGGACGGGCCGCAGCGCGACGCTGATCACGTACGGGCCGTCGCTGCCGGTCTGCATGGAGGCGGCGGAAGCGGCCGTCGAGGAGGGCTGGGACCTGGAGGTCGTGGACCTGCGCTCGCTGGTGCCGTTCGACGACGAGACCGTTGCCGCTTCCGTACGGCGTACCGGGCGTGCGGTCGTCGTCCACGAGTCCTCCGGTTTCGGCGGTCCGGGCGGTGAGATCGCGGCCCGGGTCACCGAGCGCTGCTTCCACCACCTGGAGGCGCCGGTGCTGCGGGTCTCGGGGTTCGACATTCCGTATCCGCCGCCGATGCAGGAGAAGCACCATCTGCCGGGCGTGGACCGGGTGCTGGACGCGGTCGCCCGCCTGCAGTGGGAGGCGGAGAGCTGATGCCCCAGGTACTCGAATTCAAGCTGCCGGACCTCGGCGAGGGGCTCACCGAGGCGGAGATCGTGCGCTGGCTGGTGGAGGTCGGCGATGTCGTCGCCATCGACCAGCCGGTCGTCGAGGTCGAGACGGCCAAGGCGATGGTCGAGGTGCCGTGCCCCTACGGGGGCGTGGTGACCGCGCGGTTCGGCGAAGAGGGCTCGGAACTGCCGGTCGGGGCCCCTCTGCTGACGGTGGCGGTCGCGGTGGGGTCGGACGACGAGGGGGCCGGGTCTGATTCCGGTTCCAGGTCCGGTTCCAGGTCCGGGGCTGGCTCGGTTTCCGGCGCTGGTTCCGGGGCCGTTTCCGGGTCCGCCTCAGGTTCAGGATCTGGTTCAGATTCCGGTTCCGGGGCCGGCGAGGTGGAGTCGTCCGGCAATGTGCTGGTCGGGTACGGGACGGGCGCACCGGTGGCGCGCCGTCGTCGGGTCCGTCCTGCTGCCGTGACGGCAGCTGTTCCCGCGCGGGTGGCTGTGGCTCCGACGCCGGCGCCCGATCCCGTGCCGGATGCGGCGACGGGGCCGGTGGCGGTCGTCTCCCCGCTGGTACGGAAGCTGGCGCGGCAGCATGAGCTCGATCTGCGACAGCTGGTGGGCTCGGGTCCGGACGGGCTGATCCTGCGGGCCGATGTCGAATCCGCGATCAGGGCGCTGGCCGAGGCGACGGCGGCTCCCCGACCGGTTTCGGCACCGTTGCCGGAGGTGGCGGTGGAGCCGGTTTCCGGGGCGGTGCCGGCGGGACCGGCCGCACAGCGGATTCCGTTGCGCGGTGTACGGGGCGCGGTCGCCGACAAGCTGGCTCGCAGCCGACGGGAGATCCCGGACGCCACGTGCTGGGTCGATGCCGATGCCACCGAGCTGATGGCGGCCAGGTCCGCGATGAACGGCGTCGGTGGTACGACCGGCGGGCCCAAGATTTCGGTGCTGGCCCTGCTGGCGCGTATCTGCACCGCGGCGCTGGCCCGGTTCCCCGAGCTCAACTCCACGGTGGACCTGGAAGCGCGGGAGATCGTGCGGTTGCCGGAGGTTCATCTCGGGTTCGCGGCGCAGACCGAGCGGGGCCTGGTCGTCCCCGTCGTGCGGGACGCGCAGGCCAGGAACGCAGAATCGATCGCGGCCGAGACAGCCCGGTTGACCGAGGCGGCGCGGGCCGGGCGGCTGACCCCGGCGGAGCTGACCGGTGGCACGTTCACGCTGAACAACTACGGGGTGTTCGGAGTCGATGGATCGACCCCGATCATCAACCACCCCGAGGCGGCGATGCTGGGCGTCGGCCGGATCGTGCCGAAGCCCTGGGTGCACCAGGGGGAGCTGGCCGTACGACAGGTGGTCCAGCTCTCGCTGACCTTCGATCACCGGGTCTGCGACGGCGGCACGGCGGGCGGCTTCCTGCGCTACATAGCCGACTGTGTGGAACAACCGGCGGTGCTGCTGCGCACGTTGTAGGCGGTACGGCAGGCGCGGCAGGCGCGGCAGGCGCGGCAGGCGCGGCAGGCGCGGCAGGCGCGGCAGGCGCGGCAGGCGCGGCAGGCACGGCAGGCACGGCAGGTAAGGCGGGCGGCGGGTACGGCGGGAGCGCCCGTGGGCTCCTGTTCGCCTGCCCCACCCGATCCTCCCGATCGGCTCGACCAGTTCGATCGCCGACCGGGAGGATCAACGGGATTCCGCGGCCCGCATACTCGGATGCATGACCGTGTATGACGCCATCATCCTTGCCGGAGGGGCTGCCAAGCGGCTCGGCGGTGCCGACAAGCCCGGGATCCGGGTCGGTGGCCGTGCGCTGCTCGACCGGGTCCTCGCGGCCTGCGCCGACGCCTCGACGACGGTGGTGGTGGGCGGGCGCCGGGGCACCGTAAGGCCGGTGATCTGGACGCGCGAAGAGCCCCGGGGCAGCGGTCCGTTGGCCGCGCTCGACGCGGGGGTCCGGCGGACTGCGGCGGACCGGGTCCTCGTGCTCTCCGCCGACCTGCCGTTCCTCGGTCCGGGCGCCGTCGGAGCGCTTCTGGACGCAGCTGGGGAAGGACAGCGGGACGGGGCCCTGTGCATCGATCAGCAGGGTCGCGACCAGCCTCTCGTCGCCGCCTACCGTGCCGAACCGCTGCGCCGTGAGCTCGCGCTGCTCGCCGCCGAGCACGGCGGTCTGTCCGGGCTCCCCCTGCGCCTGCTGACGCAGGAACTGGACCTTGCCCGGGTGGAGGCCGACCCGCTCGCCTCCTTCGACTGCGACACCTGGGAGGACATCGCGTCGGCCCGGGCCCGTATCAGAGAGCATGGGGCCGTGCTGGATGAATGGATCACCGCAGTCAAGAACGAACTCGGCATCGACCTCGACGTCGACACTGGCGTGCTGCTCGATCTCGCCCGTGACGCCGCCCATGGTGTCGCCCGGCCCGCCGCGCCGCTGACGACCTTCCTCGTCGGGTACGCGGCGGCCAAGGCGAGCAGCGAAGAAGGGGGTGACGGAGCTACGGCGGTGGCCGAGGCCGCCCGCAAGGCTGCCGCGCTCGCCCTTCGTTGGGCGGACGAGAACGAGACGCAATGACCGCGCGTAGTGATGGGTCCGATCGGCCCCCGGGCGCGGACATCGCGTCGATGGACATCGGGCCGTCCCCGGCCGAGGGTTCTTCCCCGGCCGCCAGCCTTTCCGGAGCTGCCGGTTCTCCCCCGGCTGGCGGTTCTTCCCCGGCCGTCGGTTCTCCTGCGGCTGGCGGTTCTTCCTCGGGCGGCGGGTCACTCCCAGGGAGCGACCGTACGCAAAGCGGGGAGCGAAGCCGGACCTCGGTGGACCGGGCCGTTGAGCAGGCCCTCGCGCTGGTCGGAGGTCAATCGTCCGGTGCACCGCACTCCCCGGATCAGCCGCACTCCGCAGATCAGCCGCATTCCCCGGATCAGCCGCACTCCGCAGATCAGCCGCACTCCGCAGATCAGCCGCACTCCCCGGATCAGCCGCACTCCGTAGACCAGCCGCACTCCACCAGGCGGCCTCGTCCTGGGGACGAACGCGCTGAACCTGCGGCGGCACCCCGTTCGCTGCCCCCGGACCGGGACGCCGGCGCGGCCGATGCGCATGGCCGTGGCGGGCGCCGGCAGGAGCACCGGCAGAGGCACTCGGCCTCGGTCCCCTGGCGGGAAGCGCGGGCGCTCGCCGTCCGGGCGGGACAGGCCATCGAGGTCCGAGCAGGCAGACTCCCGCTCGACCGGGCGCTCGGGCATGTACTCGCCGAGCCGCTCGTCGCCCTCACCGATCTGCCGTCCTTCAACACCTCTGCCATGGACGGCTGGGTCGTCTCGGGACCGGGTCCGTGGAACATCCGCGAGGTCGCCGGGGCCGGAGACGAGAAGCGGGCCGGTGCCGGCCCGGGCAGGGACCTGGGCATCCTCGCCGGGCGGAGCACCGCCGCCCCGCTGCGCGACGGAGATGCCGTACGGATCGCCACCGGCGCCCGTGTTCCGGCGGAAGGCGATGCCGTGATCCGCAGCGAACACGCGCACGTGGACGAGGCCAGGAGGCTTCTTCACGCGAAGCAGCAGGTGCTGCCCGGGCAGGACATCAGGTCCCGTGGCCAGGAGTGCCGTGCCGGCGATCGGCTCATGCCCGCCGGAACGCTGGTGACGCCCGCCGTTCTGGGGCTGGCAGCCGCGGCCGGGTACGACGCACTCGTCGTGGTGCCTCGTCCCCGCGTCGACGTCCTCGTGCTCGGTGACGAGCTGCTGACCGGCGGTCTGCCGCACGACGGGCTGATCCGTGACGCGCTCGGCCCGATGATCGGTCCCTGGCTGCGCGCGCTGGGCGCCGAGGTATCGGCCCCGCAGCGCCTCGGCGACGACGCGGCGGCCCTGCGGCGCGTGCTCACGACGTCCGAGGCCGATCTGGTCATCACCACGGGCGGTACGGCTGCGGGCCCGGTGGACCACGTCCACCCGGTCCTCGCCGAGATCGGGGCCGAGCTGCTCGTCGACGGGGTCGCTGTCCGCCCCGGCCACCCGATGCTGCTGGCCAGGCTCAGGAAAGAGGACGCAGCGGCGGTGCCATCCGGCAGCCGGGGTGGGGCGCGGGGCGGGGAACCGTATCTCGTCGGATTGCCCGGCAATCCCCTGGCCGCCGTCTCCGGGCTCCTCACCCTCGCCGAGCCCCTGCTCCGGGGCCTGTCCGGCCGGGCGCCGGAGGCGCCGTACCGGGCCGTCGTGCGCGACGAGGTGCACGGGCATCCGCGTGACGCCCGGCTGGTCCCCGTCGTCCACCGGGCGGGCGGAAGGAGCGGCGGACCGGGAAGCGGGTGCGGCGGCGGAGGGGCGGGAACCGGGAGCGGCGCCGAGCACGTCGTACCGCTGCAATACAACGGTCCGGCGATGCTTCGCGGGGTCGCCGCTGCCGACGGGCTGGCCGTCGTACCGCCGGGCGGGGTACGGTCCGGCACCGAGGTGGAGATCCTCGATCTACCGTGGGCCTCGGCGATGCCGTGGACGGAAGGGTGTTTCACGTGAAACTTCCCGGCCACGATGCGATGGCCAGGCGCGCCGACGAGCACGTCGTACCCACCCGGGTACTGCTCCCGCGCAGAGTTGTCGACGGACCGGCACGGCAGGTCGCCAAGCGGCTGCTGATGGCGCTTCTGGTACTTGCCGCGACGGTGCTGATCGTCTGGCTGGACCGCGGCGGGTACCACGACGCCGCCGACAACAAGGTCGACCTGCTGGACGCGGTGTACTACGCGACCGTCACCCTCTCCACCACCGGCTACGGCGACATCACCCCGTACGGGGACACCGCCCGGCTCACCAATGTGGTGCTCGTGACACCACTGCGGGTGCTCTTCCTGATCATCCTGGTCGGCACCACTCTCGAGGTCCTTACGGAACGGACCCGGGAGGACTTTCGGCTGAAGCGTTGGAGAACCAACTTGCGTGATCACACCGTTGTCGTCGGCTTCGGGACGAAGGGCCGCTCGGCCATCCAGACCCTGTGTGCCACCGGCCTGAAGAAGGAACAGATCGTCATCGTCGACCCGGCGACGAAGGTGATCGAGATCGCCAACGCCGAGGGCTTCGTCGGTGTGGTCGGTGATGCGACGCGCAGCGAGGTGCTGTTGCGGGCGGAGCTCCAGAAGGCGCGGCAGATCATCATCGCCACCCAGCGGGATGACACGGCGGTACTGGTGGCGCTGACGGCCCGGCAGCTCAACCGTGGCGCGAAGATCGTCGCGGCGGTGCGCGAGGAGGAGAACGCCCCCTTGCTCCGGCAGTCCGGCGCCGACGCGGTGATCACCAGCGCCAGTGCGGCGGGCCGGCTGCTGGGTCTCTCCGTGCTCAGCCCCAGCGCGGGCACGGTGATGGAGGACCTGATCCAGCAGGGCAGCGGGCTCGATCTCGTCGAACGCCCGGTGATAAAGGCGGAGGTGGGCAAGAGCGTCCGGGAGACCGATGACCTCGTGGTCAGCGTGTTGCGGGGGCATCGGCTGCTGGGTTACGACGATCCTGCGGCCAGCCCGCTGCAGTTGACGGACCGGTTGATCACCATCGTGCGCGCCTCGAACGAGTCGCCGCTGGACGGCCCGCACTCAAGCGCACCGCGCCCACTCGACTGATCCGGCCGGCCCGCGTGCGGCCGGCCTCGGCAACGTACCGCCGGTTTCGGCGATGTACGGTCGGCCCGGTCGACGTACGGTCGGCCTGGTCAACGTGGGACCGGCCCGGTCGACGTACGGTCAGCCCGGTCGACGTGGGACCGGCCGTCCGTGTGGCGCCGTTCGCGGTACTTCACCTGCCGCGGAGTAGCCTCGCCGCCATGTATGCGATCACGATCCCTGAACCCGGCGGTCCCGAGGCGCTCGTCTGGGCCGAGGTGCCCGATCCGGTGGCCGGCGAGGGCGAGGTCCTCGTCGATGTCGTGTCCAGCGCGGTCAATCGCGCCGATGTGCTGCAACGGCAGGGGTTCTACAACCCGCCGCCCGGCGCGTCCCCGTACCCCGGCCTGGAGTGCTCGGGCCGTGTCTCGGCGATCGGTCCGGGTGTCACCGGCTGGGCGGTCGGCGACGAGGTGTGTGCGCTGCTCGCGGGCGGCGGATACGCGGAGAAGGTCGCCGTGCCCGCCGGGCAGCTGCTGCCCGTACCGGACGGCATCGACACGGCTCTGGCGGCGGCGCTCCCCGAGGTTACGGCCACGGTCTGGTCCAACGTCTTCATGGTGGCCCATCTGCGCCCCGGCGAGACGCTGTTGGTGCACGGCGGGTCCAGTGGCATCGGCACGATGGCGATCCAGCTCGCCAAGGCCGTGGGCGCGCGGGTCGCGGTCACCGCCGGGGGACCGGAGAAGCTGGCGCGCTGCGCGGAGCTCGGGGCCGACATCCTGATCGACTACCGGGAGCAGGACTTCGTCCAGGAGCTGCGCAAGGCGACCGACGGGGTCGGCGCGGACGTCATCCTCGACATCGTCGGCGCGAAGTACCTGGACCGGAACGTGCAGGCGCTCGCCGTCAACGGCAGGCTGGCCGTCATCGGCCTTCAGGGCGGCGTCAAGGGCGAGCTGAATCTGGGTGCCCTGCTGAACAAGCGGGCCGCCGTCACCGCGACCTCGCTGCGCGGCCGCCCGCTCGCCGAGAAGGCCGCCATCGTCGCCGCCGTGCGCGAGCACGTCTGGCCGCTGGTTGCGGACGGTGTCGTACGGCCGGTCGTGGACCGCACGGTGCCGATGCCGGACGCCGCCGAGGCCCACCGGGTACTGGAGTCCAGCGCGCACATCGGAAAGGTGCTGCTGCGGGCCCCCGCCGTCTGACGCCGGCTCGGCCCGGCCGGCTCGGGGCTGCGGGCGCCGTGGTCTGGCGTCGGTCCGGTCCGGGCTTGTGGGCGTCTGTGGTCTGGCGCTGGTCCGGTCCGGCTCGGGCCTGCGGCCCCTGCGGCCCTGCGGTCCGGCGTCGGCCCGGTCCGGGCTTGCGGGCGCCTATGGTCTGACGCTGGCCGGGCCCGCTCGGCCTGGCCGCCTGGCCGCCCGGCCGCCCGCTCGGCCTGGCCCGCCCACCCGGCCTGGACTGGCCCACCCGGCTCACCCGGCCCGGCCCACCCGGCCCGGGCTGACGGGCCCCGCAGCCTGACCCCGGCCCAGGCCCGCCCCAGGCCCCTGCTTCCTCCGCCCCACCGCACGAAAAGGCCCGGCGCACCGGTCATGGACCATGTGCGCCGGGCCTTGGTGCCGCCCGCTGTCGGGGGGCGTACGTATGGCGTACGTATGGCGTACGTATGAGGGATCAGGAACCAGGGATATCGGAGGCGCAGGGGCCGAGGGCTACAGGTAAGGGCCCGACCTGAGGGCCCCGTGCGGGTCCCCGCTGCCGTCCTCGTCCTCGTGGCCGCTGCCCGGCGGAAGGGCGCGGCGCATCTGCTCCAACTGGGCCCGGGCCGCCATCTGCTGGGCGAACAGCGCCGTCTGGATGCCGTGGAACAGGCCCTCCAGCCAGCCCACCAACTGGGCCTGGGCGATCCTGAGTTCCGCCTCGGAGGGCACCGACTCGTCGGTGAACGGCAGGGAGAGCCGCTCCAGCTCCTCCACCAGCTCCGGCGCGAGGCCGTCCTCCAGCTCCTTCACGGAGCTGGCGTGGATCTCCTTGAGCCTGACCCGGCTCGCCTCGTCGAGAGGAGCCGCCCTGACCTCCTCCAGGAGTTGCTTGATCATGCTGCCGATGCGCATGACCTTCGCGGGCTGCTCGACCATCTCCGTCACCGGGACCTCACGCGATTCGTCGTCAGTGCCACCGCCGCCGATCGCCATGCCGTCCTGCCCCACCACGAGGACTTGGGGGTGCTCCTGCGACCGTTCATTCCTCGGCATCTCCATGGCGCCATTGTCTCGCACACCTGCCGTACAACACCGTGGTGCCCCCGCAAACGGTTGATCCACCGTCCACGGGGGCACCAAGTCAGCCGGTCAGCCCACCGGCCGCACCACCTCTGCGGCCTCCGGGATCACCCGGCCCTGCGCGCCAGCGCGAGGCGGGAGCGGGTGAGCGCCGTGGCGAGCAGACCGGCCAGCAGCGGCACGCCCACCACGAGCAGGCCGAGGGTGGCCCAGGGCAGCACGATCGGCGTGTACGCCGACTCCGTGGGCTGCGTCCGCATCATCTCCAGCGCCTGGCGCAGATCGACCATCCGCAGGGCCACCGCCGGCACCAGTCCGGCCAGCGTGCCGAGCACCACACCCGTGAGCGCCACCACCACGCACTGGAAGCCGGACAGCTTCCGCCGTACGCCCGGGGGTGCGCCGACCGCGCTGAGCGTGTTGAGGTCGGCCTCCGCGTCCGCCTTGGCCAGGCCCGTCGTGATCGCGGCGGCGCCCAGCGTCACCATTCCGGCGAACAGGGTCAGGATCAGCAGCATGGAGTTGTCGGTGCGGCCGGGGCCGGAGTCGGACTGTGCCCAGATGCCGCCGCCGGCCTGCTCGATCGCGCCGTAGGTCCGCTGCTCCTCGGCGTCCGTGGGCGCGTGGGTGACCGCGTACACGCTTCCGCTCGCCTGGGTGTGCAGGCCGAGCCGTTCCGCGGTCCGCTGCGGCAGGATCATGTTGATCCCGGGGGTGGCGGCGTACTTCTCGGGTGCCACGTACACCTTCAGGCTGTCCGTGCTGGTGCGGGCCTTGCCCGGGTGCAGCTTCCGGCCCTGCTTGTCCTTGTCGCTGTAGTGGTGGACGGCCTTGATGGTGACTTCGCCGTTCTTCGCGAACACCGGGTTGAGCAGTACCGGTGTGCCCGCTGCCAGCGCCTTGGCGGCGGCGGGGTCGTCGAGCTTCACATAGGTGCTGAGCATGGCTTCGTCCGCCACGACGATGCCGTGTTCACCGGCGTTGAAGACGCCGGACGTCATGATGCCGACGAGGCAGGCGGGGGAACGCATCAGCTTCTTGTGCTCGTCGGCGGTGAGCCGCGCGGCGAGTTCCTTGGCGCCCTTGCCGGTGAGCGGGCAGGAGGCTGCCTTTCCGGCGGGCTTGACCAGCTCGACCGAGCCGCAGGCGTTCTCCGCGTCGCCGTAGACGTTGCAGTCGCTGCCCGCCCATACGTGCCGGAAGTCGGCGTGCCCGCCGGTGACGGCCATGTTCCGCTCGACGGCGGCCCGTGCCTGCGGGAGCCGGGCGGCAGTCTTGTCGTCGAAGGCGGAGATGACGACGGTCCCCTCGTTCAGGGAGGGAACGTAGTTGTACTCCGCCTCGGCCATGGCGCTGGACATGTACGTGGCGATGGCGACCGAACCGGCGACCGCCGCCATGACGGCCGCGACCGCGGGTGCGGTACGGCCGCGGTTGCGGGCCGCGTCACGCAGCGCCAGCCGGGGCGAGAGCGGCAGCCTGCTGCTGAGCCGCCCGAGGAAGCCGACGATCACCGGGATGCAGGCGAGCAGTCCGAGCTCGGCGGTCACCGAGCCTCCGGCGACCAGCGCCGAGTCCCCGGCGGTGCCGCCGTAGACGGCGACGGCGCATCCGATGGCCAGTACACAGGCGCCCAGAACGGGCAGCACCCGCGAGGAGCACCGGACGCCGCGGCGTCCGGTGAGCGACTCCAGCACCGACTGCCGGCTCGCCACGATCGCCGGGGCGAACGCCGCCAGCAGCCCCGTGATCAGGCCGATGACCGCGATGACCAGCAGTTCCGTGGGATTGAGGGCAAGCGAGACGAAGCGGTTCCCGGCCCACTGCTCGATCATGGGGCGGAACACCGCGGTGGCTGCCAGCCCGACCGCCACACCGGCCACGGCCCCGACGCCGCCGAGCACCAGGCCGCCGCCGAGCACCACGGCCCGGACATGACGCCGGTCCCCGCCGCAGGTGCCGAGGAGGCCGAGCTGACGGCGGGAGCGGCGCGCGCCGACGGCGAAGGCCGGTCCGGCGAGCAGCACGATCTCCAGGACCGCCATGGCGACCACGGTGACCAGCGCCGCGCTCATCTTCCCGGAGCTGTCCGGGTACTCCTCGACACCCTTCCTGGCCAGCGGGACCTCGGAGTCCGGAGGCGGGTCCAGGACGACCTGACGGGACTTGACGAGGACGCCCGACTCATTGGCCGCCATGACGTCCGGCCAGGTCACCCCCACTCCCTCGGGACCCTTGACCAGCCACTGCTGGGAGCCGGTGTTCGGCGGCAGCACCTTCTTGTCCTGGTCGGCCCTGGCCTGCCACGGGGCGATGACCGCTCCCGGATCGGCGTACAGAGCCTCGGAGCTCAGCTGGTCCGGCTGCTCGACCACGCCGGTGATCGTGTACTTCTTGCCGAAGTTGCGCACGGTGGTGGTCGAACCGACGTGCAGGCCGGTGGACTTCAGGAACGGCTCGGTGGCCGCCACCTCGTCCTTGCCGTGCGGGAAGGCACCGCGTACGAGGTCGATCTTGCCGCGGGCCAGCTCGTCCGAGGTCCGGAATTCGTAGATCTCGGTGTTGGCGATGCCGTAACCGGTGGTGATCCCGGCCGGGACGGACTGGATGCTGATCGCCCGCGAGCCCTTGGGGAACGTGGTGCTGATGTCGATCGGCGGGGCGTCCTCGTCGATCGGCGCGTTCTCGTCGACCCGGTCGTACCTCTGCCCGTCGGGCAGCTGCTGGATGGGGCCGATCTGCTCGTCGCTGAAGAGCGCGTCGGCGGAGCCCATCGAGGCCGTCAGCTCTTCGGCCGTGGTCGGTGTCACGCTGCGGTACGTCACGTCGAGGGCGGTGACGCCGAGGACGGGTACGGCGATCATCGCGACCACCAGTGCGCTGCGGCCCTTGAACCGCATCGCGTCGCGCCGGGCTATCCGCAGGGCGGCGCGCCAGCCGGTGAAGAGGCTCACTTGGCGGCCTCGGGGGCGAGCAGCGATTCCGCGTCGGCGTGGCCGGTGAGCGTCTGGTCGACGACCGAACCGTCCCGGAGGAACACGACCCGGTCCGCCCAGGCCGCGTACCGCGGCTCGTGCGTCACCATCACACCGGCGGCGCCCTGGTCGCAGCGGCTGCGCAGCAGCGCGAGGACCTGCTCGCCGGTCTCGGAGTCGAGAGCTCCGGTCGGTTCGTCGGCGAGCACCAGGCGCCGGTCCCCCACCAGCGCACGGGCGATGGCGACGCGCTGCTGCTGGCCGCCGGACATCTCGTCCGGGAACCGGTCGGCGATCTCCAGGAGCTTCATCTCCTCCAGCGCCGCCCTGGCCTCCTTGCGGGCCTTGCGGACGGAGACGCCGTCGAGTTCGCGCGGCAGGGCGATGTTCTCGGCGGCGGTGAGGGCGGGGATCAGGTTGTAGTCCTGGAAGACATAGCCGACGCTGCGGCGGCGCAGGGCGGCGACGCCCTTGCGGCCGAGCCCGGCTATGTCCTGGCCCTCGATGACGACCTGGCCGCTGGTCGCGGTGTCGAGACCGCCCGCGATGGTCAGCAGGGTCGACTTGCCGGAGCCGGACGGGCCCATCACGGCGATGAGTTCACCGGCGTACACGGACAGGTCGATGCCGCGCAGGGCGTGCACCTCGGCGATGCCGGAGCCGTGGGTGCGGGTGAGCGCCCGGAGTTCGAGGACCGGCGCACCGGCCGGTGTCGCGGATCGGGACGGGACGTGCGAGGACATGGTGAGTGGTTCCCCCTCGGAACGGGTGTGGAGTTACGGGCCCGCGGCCCTGCGGTCCGTGGCGGGGCGGGCCTTCTGGTCTGTGGCCGTGCGGCCCTGGTCCGTGGCCAGGTGGACCTTCTGGTCCGTGGCCGTGCGGCCCTGCGGTCCGTGGCCGTGCGGCCCTGAGTCCCCGAGGCCCTGAGCTTTCGCGTTCAGCGCCGGCTGCGCGGGCGGGCGATACGGGACATGACGCGGCCGGTCGTACGGGCCTCGGGTTCCGGCTCCGTGGCGGCGGCGTCGGCGAGGCGGACCAGCCGGGTCTCGCAGTGGTCCAGCCAGCGGGCCTCGGCCTCCGCCTGGAAGATCAGCTGCTCCAGTACGAGCAGCCAGGCGACCTCGTCGCGGTTGGCCGGGACGTCGCTGAGCGACTGCGCCTTGAGGCGGGTGTAGTCCTGCATCGCCTTGAGGGTGTGGTGGCGCTGGGACTGGATGACGGCACGGATGTCGACCCCGGGGGCGCCTACCGCCATGGCGAGCTTGATGGCCAGTTCGTCGCGGGGCGGGTTGCTGCGGTCGACCGGCGTCTCGAACCAGTTCCGCAGCTCGGCGCGTCCGTCGTCGGTGATCGCGTAGAGAGCGTGCCCCTGGTCGTCCTCGTCGTCCTGCACGACCAGGCCGTCGCGCTCCAGCCGGCTGAGCGTCGTGTACACCTGGCCGACGTTGAGCGGCCAGGTGGAGCCGGTGCGCGACTCGAATTCGGTGCGGAGCTGGGAGCCGTACCGGGGCCCCCGTTCCAGAAGGGCCAGCAGCCCGTGGCGGATCGACATACCCAGTATGTATACCGAGTATGTTCCTCGATGCAAGTCTCCGCCGGGCCCACGGGTGGGGTGGGGCCCCGGTTCGTCAAGAGTCCGTGGGAGGTGTGCGAGCGGCTCAGTCCGCCCGGCGCATGCGGAATGCCAGGAAGCCCAGCCCCAGTCCTATCAGCGCGATTCCCGCGCCCAGTGATACCCGCTTCACCCGCTGTACGGTCGACCCGTCCAGAGCCTGCTGCGGGAGCCGGTCGCTTCCGGAGGAGGTGTTCGCCTCGGGTATCGCGGCAGGCGCCGGCCCCGGATCGGTTGGCGCGGGGGGCGCGTCGGGCTCTGGGAGCGAGCTGTCCACGTGCGCGAACTCCCACGGCGAGAGCTGCCGCCCGGGCCGCAACCGCCCCTCCCCGGCCTCACGCCCGGCGAGCGGGGGCTGCACCTCGGTACCCGGCGGCTCCTCGTCGGAGCCGGAGGAGGGGTCCGGCAGGGGTGTACGGGACGGCGACGGCGACGACGTGGGCGAGGCCGACGCCGGGTCGGCGGGGGAGCCGGAGGCCGGGACAGTGGGGTGCGGAGAGCCTGGAGGCGCTGGGGCGGCGGATGCGCCGTCCGGGGGAACGGCCGTCGGTATGGACGAGGGTTCGGCCGAAGGAGTGGCCGGGTCCGCGGCCGACGGGTCGGCACCCGGAACACCGGAAGGCCGGGCGGTGGCTCCGGCCGAGGTGCGCGAGGGCGGCGTCACCGGGGAGCTCAGCGGCCCTGTCGACCGACCGGACGCCCCCTGTCCGGCCTGCGCCTCTCCCGCCGCGGCCCCCAGTGCCGCCCCCGCCGTCAATATGAGGCAGGCCACACACCTTGTGGGCCGTGAAGGGAGATGTCCTGAAGCCATGGACATACCGTCACATGTGATGGTATGTCCGGCATCTCGAATCCATGCTCAGCTGTATCCGGTGCCGGCACCGGCGCATGAGCGGGACGTGCGAATGTGCTCCGGGAACGCTTGGCCACTGCTCGGGTCGGAGTTTCTGATTCCGACCCGAGCCGGGCGGCATGGATTCGCGCGTGAAAGCATTCCGGGGTACCGGCGGAATACCGGTTGAAATCGGTGGGCCGATGAAGGTATCTGTTCCCCGGCCCTCCGGAGCCCCGGAGGTGCTATGTCGACCTAGATATAGGGGTTGGTGATGGAGCGATCGTTGCACATTTCGAGCGAATCGCTTCCCTCCATCAGGTTGACTTCGACGTAGACATACTTCAGGCCTCTGGTGTCCGTGGCTGATGTCGTCCACGTGTGCGAGGAGCCCTTGCCGTCGTACAGGTGATGCATGGTCCAGTTGTGCGACTTCAAGTTGCGGTCGACCGTGGTCAGTCGGATGGCCACGTGGTGCCCGTCAGCGGCGGTGTCCGTGACTGTGAGGTTCACGTTCTTGATGGTGTTGGCGTTGACGAACTCCCACGAGCCCTTGCCCTTGGCGCCGGAAACGCTGCACGACGCCCCGACAGGTTCTGCTGCTGCCGGTGATGCGGCAACAGGGATGGCAACCGCTGCGGTGACACATGCAGCGGTGAGGCCGAGCAGATTCCTGCGTACGCGCATTCCTTTTACATTGATCATTGCCATGTGGGCAACGTACGTAATTTATTCATGTCGAAGTAGTCGATTTCGAGTCGTTTCGACTGCTTGCGTTCAGGAAAGCGACCTTGAGCCGGGACGGACGATGACAGACCGGCTCTCGGTGAAAATCCTCTGTGATGCTAGGCCGGGTCGCCCGTCGCGATGCGGAGTTCGAAGTGGGCGCCGGTCTTGGGCACGGCGGTGCCCGGAGTGGGGAACTGGTCGATGACCTGGTCCTCCGCGTAGGTGTTGCCCGGTACCTTGATCGGCTTGATGGTCCAGCCCGCCTTGTCCGCACACGCCCGCGCGGACAGGATGTCCTTGTAGAGGAAGTTGGGGGCGTCGACCTTGTTCGGGTCGTCGTTGTCCTCCATGGCGTCGGTGCACTTCTCGGTGTCCATCGTCCGGTTCCGCTCCGGATCCTTGTGCTCGCTCGCGGCCGGGGACTCGTTCGCGGTCGTGCCGCCCTTGTCGTTGTCCTTCAGCGCGAGCACCGTGATCAGGCCGCCGATCGCGATCAGCGCGACCACGATCGAGCCCACGATCACCGGCATGCTCCGCTTGGAGCCGCCTCCGCCCGAGCCGGAGTGCGACTGGGTCTGCGTCTGCGGCGAGACCGTGTAGGGCGGCGGGGTCTGCTGCGGCACCGGGGCCTGGCTCTGGTACGCCGGGGCCGACTGCGGGTAGCCGTACGAGGGGGCCGGGGTCGCCGGTCCGTACGGGCCCGGCTGGGCGCCCGACTGGTACGGGCCCGGCTGGTACGGCGTCTGGACGCTCTGGGGTATTCCGCCGGACTGGTCGACCGGCGGGAAGACCGTCGCGCCGACGCCCGAGCCGCTGTTCGCCGGGTTGCCGCCGCCCGCGACGATCACCGGCGCGCCCGTGGTGCCGCTCGCGGCCAGCACGCGGGCGATCTCGTCCTGCATCGCCGCCGCGCTGGGGAAACGTTCGTTCGGGTTCTTCTTCAGCGCGCGGGCGACCAGCGCGTCCATCGCCGGGGTGATCGACCGGTTGATGGTGGAGGGCGCGACCGGCTCCTCCTGGACGTGCGCGTACGCGATGGCCAGCGGGGAGTCCGCGTCGAAGGGGATCCGCCCGGTCAGAAGCTGGAAGAGCATGATGCCGACCGAGTACAGGTCGGAGCGGGCGTCCACGCCGCGGCCCAGGGCCTGCTCGGGGGAGAGGTACTGCGGGGTGCCGACGACCATGCCGGTCTGCGTCATCGACGTGACGCCCGACTGCATGGCGCGGGCGATGCCGAAGTCCATGACCTTCACGACACCGCGCTTGGTCACCATCACGTTGCCGGGCTTGATGTCGCGGTGGACCAGACCCATCTCGTGGCTGGTGTCCAGCGCCGCCAGCACGTCGGCCGTCACCTTCAGCGCCCGGTCGGCCGGCATCGCGCCGTGGTTCTGGATGTCCGCCTGGAGCACGGAGCCCAGCGGCTGCCCCTCCACGTACTCCATGACGATGTACGGCATCAGCGCGCCGCCGAGCTCGTCCTCGCCGGTGTCGAAGACCGAGACGATGTTGGTGTGCTGCAGTTTGGCGACGGCCTGCGCCTCGCGCCGGAACCGCTCGCGGAAGGACTGTTCGCGCCCCAGCTCCGTGTGCAATGTCTTGATCGCGACCTGGCGGTCCAGGGCGGTGTCGTACGCCAGGTATACGGACGCCATCCCGCCCTCGCCGAGCAGGTCGCGAAGCTGGTAGCGCCCGCCGGCGACCGAACCGCCCGCGTAGCGACCCTGAGCGCCGTGTGCGCCGTCCTGGCTCATGACTTGCTTCCCCCTCGGCGCGCGACTCACGCGATCATCCCTATTACGCGCCAAGTCTGCCCGAGGGGTACGACACGTCAAGCCAGGTGCCCGTTCCGTGACCCTACGCACAAGAAGCGTCTCGGAAGCGTTACAGGACCCGCATGAAATTTGCGTGGACGGCACGCCGGGCGGTTGGATGACCGGTCCCTCTCGGAAACGGTGCGTCCGAAAGAGGCTGTAGCGTGACGTGGCAATGCAGCTAGACACCGTGAGAACCCGCGGACGCGCGGACAGATACGACGGCGAGGACTGATGGCACCCGATTCCGAAGCAAACGGCGGCGGAGTTTCGGATGGCACCGACTCCTGGGGCATCGGCGGTGTTGTCGGTGACGGGCGTTACCGGATGACCCACCGCCTCGGCCGGGGCGGCATGGCGGAGGTTTTCGCGGCCGAGGACGTCCGGCTCGGACGTACCGTCGCGGTGAAGCTCCTGCGCTCCGATCTCGCCGAGGACCCCGTCTCCAAGGCCCGGTTCACGCGCGAGGCGCAGTCGGTCGCCGGGCTCAACCACCACGCGATCGTCGCCGTGTACGACTCCGGCGAGGACATCGTGGGCGGGGCGACCGTCCCCTATATCGTGATGGAGCTGGTCGAGGGCCGCACCATCCGCGACCTGCTGATCAGCGCCGAGCCCCCGCCTCCCGAGCAGGCCCTGATCATCGTCTCCGGCGTGCTCGAAGCACTGGCGTACTCGCACCAGCACGGCATCGTGCACCGCGACATCAAGCCGGCCAACGTGATCATCACCAACTCCGGCGCGGTCAAGGTGATGGACTTCGGCATCGCCCGCGCGCTGCACGGCGCGCAGTCGACGATGACCCAGACCGGCATGGTCATGGGCACGCCGCAGTACCTCTCGCCCGAGCAGGCGCTCGGCAAGGCCGTCGACCACCGCTCCGACCTCTACGCCACCGGCTGCCTGCTGTACGAACTCCTGGCGCTGCGGCCCCCGTTCACGGGCGAGACGCCGCTGTCGGTCGTGTACCAGCATGTCCAGGACATTCCGGTCCCGCCGTCCGAGGTCCTGGGCGCGGTGCCGCCGGAGCTGGACGGGCTGGTCATGCGCTCCCTCGCGAAGGACCCGGACGACCGGTTCCAGAGCGCCGAGGAGATGCGCGGCCTGGTCCAGTACAGCCTTCAGATGCTTCAGGTGCAGGGCGGCCACACCGGTACGTGGAACACCGGCCCGGTCGCGGTGCACGAGGGCGGGCACACCCCGGCCATGGGCGTCGCCGGGGCCACGATGGCGATGGGGCACCCGCCGCACGGGGACACCTCGCAGGGCCCGATCCTGCCGCCGATGAACCCCGACGACGGCGGTTACGAGGGCGGGAACAACGGCGGTGGCGGCCGCGGCAAGCTGTGGCTGTTCGTCGTGCTCGCGCTGATCGCCATCGGGGCGGGCGTCGCCATCGCGGTCAACGCCGCGAACGACACCGGCTCGAAGCCCGAGAAGAAGCCCGACAAGGTCTCCAGTTCGCCGTCGCCGGAGAAGAGTCCGTCCGGGCCGACCGACGACCAGAGCGATCAGACCCAGGAGCCGGAGAACTCCTCCGGCAACCAGCAGGACACCTGGCCGTCGCGGACCCACTCCCCGTCGACCACCCCGACCCAGCCGACGGAACCGGCGACGAACCAGCCCTCCACCCCGGCGACCGGCGGCACCACGGACAACGGCGGTACGGGTACCGACAACGGCGGCACCACGGACAACGGCGGTACGGGTACCGACAACGGCGGCACCACCGACAACGGCGGTACGGGCACGGACAACGGCGGCACCACCGACAACGGCGGTACGGGTACCGACAACGGCGGCGCCGCCACCACCGGTACGTCCGCGGCGGCCGGGACCGGTACGGGCACCATTCCGTGACCCGGAGCTGACCCGGAGCTGACCCGGAGCTGACCGGGGCCGACCCGGCAGCACCCCGGCCGTTCACGAGCGGAATCAGCCCGTGAACGCCTCGCACACCGTCTCGTACTCGCGCGTCCACCAGACCGCCAGGGCCGACACCGCAGGGAACTGCGGGTCGGCCCTTTGGTCGTCCAGGCAGTACCGCCAGCGCAGTATCCAGAAGTCGTTGAGCCGCTCCCACCACACCCGGTGCACCGCGGCGGCCAGTTCCGCCGCCCCCGCCCCGGCCGCCCGCCGGTAGGCCCGCGCGTACGCCCGTACCTTCTCCAGCTCCAGCTTCCCGGCCGGCAGCACGAAGAAGATCGCCGCGGCCCGTACCGCCTCCTCCGCCCGCGGCTGGACCCCCAGCCGGTCCCAGTCGAGGATCGCGACCGGGTCGCCGCCCCGGTACAGGACGTTCAGCGGGTGGAAGTCGCCGTGCACCCAGCCGGTGGCCGGAGCGCCGGGTGTGGGGGGTCTGCGGGCGGCGTGCTGTTCCAGCAGGGTGCGCCGCTCCAGGAGGCGGTGCTCGGCCAGCTCGTCGAAGGCGTCCCGGGGGCGGCGCCGGCGCGCGGCCGTCAGCAGGTCGTCGATCAGCGCGAAGGTGTCGGCGGGGTCGGGGCTCCGGTACCCGACGGACCCGGCGGGCCGGTGTGCGGGCCCGGTGCCCGACCCCATGACCTGTTCGAGCCCGGTGTGCACGGCCCCGAGCAGCGCCCCGAGCCGCTCCGACTGGGCGGTGCTGAGCTGGGCGCCCGCCCGGTGCAGCCCGTCCACCCACGGGTGCAGGGCGTAGCACCGGCCGCCGATCTCGGTGACCGTGTCGCCCTCGGTGTCCTGCACGGGCGGGGCGACGGGCACGCCCAGCGACTGGAGCCGCTGGGTGGCGCGGTGCTGGCGGACGATCGTGGCGCGGTCGCCGGTGGAGTCGTCGAGATGGTGCTTGAGGAAGTAGGAGCCGCGGGTGGTCGATACGCGGTAGCCGTGGTTGAGCAGGCCCTTGGTGATGGGCTTGCAGCTCAGGGGCTCACCGGCGTCCGGATAGCGGCGCAGCACCTCGTTCACCGGAGGCACGGGCGGCCGGGGCACGGACGGCCGGGGCACGGACGGGAGGAGCACCTTGTCCACCGGCGACATGGGTGGGAGGAGCACCCTGTCCACCGGCGACATGGGTGGAGCGGGTACGGACGGGAACAGCACCTCGCCGGCCGATGGAACGGGCGGAAGGGTGACAAATGAGCGCGGCACTCACCAGATGTTAGATCACGCTGTGTGGCCGATCGGCTGACTTGCGTCGAAGCCCAGAGTGTGCACAGAGACGAAGTGCGGTTCGAGCCTGAGGTACGCCGGATCGAAGGGCTCGCCGTTCACCCGCGCGGGACCGTCGCCGAACAGTTCGCGCTGGCCGGGCTCCGGGTGCACGATCTCGGCGGTGCCGGTGAACTGCACCGCCCACAGATCCCCGTCGCCCCCCGGACCGGCGCCGCCCGGACCGGCGGTGCTGAAGTTGTCCGCGCCGTACGCCACGACCGTGCCGTCGCACGCGTTGTGGTACCCGAAACCGCTGTGCATCCGCAGGACCACGCGACCGTCGATCACGACATGGCGGGCCACCGACAGAAACGGGAGGGCCCGCATGCTCGTCGCCAGCCGGCCGTACCGGACGCGGGCGAGCAGCTCGATCGCCTGGAGTTCCTCGGAGGACATGACCTCCACTCTCCGTCACCCCGGAGGTCACAGAAAGAGGCCGCGGCCCCGGTTGCTCCGGGACCAAAGTCCCGAAGACCGCCGGGGCACGCGGCCCCTTCGTCCCCGTTCCCGCGCCGTCCCGGCCGGCCCGGTGCGGCGCCTCAGCGCTTCTCCGCCTGCAGCCTGGCCACGTACGCGGCGGCCTGCGAACGCCGCTCCATGCCCAGCTTGGAGAGCAGGCTGGAGACGTAGTTCTTGATCGTCTTCTCGGCGAGGTGCAGCCGCTCGCCGATCACCCGGTTCGTCAGCCCCTCGCCGATCAGGTCGAGGATCTTGCGCTCCTGCTCGGTGAGGCCGGAGAGCTTGTCCTCGTCCCGGCCCTTCTTGCCGTCGCGCAGCCGCTCCAGCACCCGGGCGGTCGCCACCGGGTCCAGCAGCGACTTCCCGGCCGCCACGTCGCGCACCGCGCTCAGCAGTTCGTTGCCCCGGATCGCCTTCAGCACGTAACCGGACGCACCGGCCATGATCGCGTCGAAGAGCGCCTCGTCGTCGGCGTACGAGGTGAGCATCAGGCATTTGATGTTCTCGTCCCCCGAGCGGACCTCCCGGCAGACCTCCACCCCGCTCCCGTCCGGCAGCCGGACGTCGAGGACCGCCACATCGGGCCGGGTCGCGGGGATACGGACCAGGGCGTCCGCCGCGGTGCCGGCCTCGCCGACGACCTCGATGTCGTCCTCGGACGAGAGCAATTCATGGACTCCGCGTCGGACGACTTCGTGGTCGTCCAACAGAAAAACGGTGATTTTTCCTTGTTCGCGCACAAAACGCAGTCTCACACACTCGCCTCTTCCCTGCCGCCGAACGGCGGGATAACGTGCCGTTGTTCCGGCGGCCTGCGAGGCTGTTACCAGTGCTGTGACCAGCGAGAGTTCCCGACTTTTTCGATTTACTTGGAAATCCAAGCAAAATCGCAGGTCAGATAGGGTTTCGCAGTTATGCGGCGTACTGGGTAACGTGCTTTTGGCAGGGCGCTCGCCGGGGCACCTGTCACGCCTGTTCCCGGACCGAGCGGCACCCACCCCGTGCACGGGTGCGGACACAGGCGAGCCGCACTGGCTTCCCGGCAGACCCCGGGGGCCGGACCGACGGAGGAGCACGCACGTGACCGTGGAGAGCACTGCCGCGCGCAAACCGCGACGCAGCAGCAAGCGGACCAGCGCCGTGAAAACGACCGCGAAGACGCCACAGAGTTCCGAGCCCGAGCTCGTACAGCTGCTGACGCCCGAGGGCGAGCGCGTGGAGCATCCGGACTATTCGATCGACCTGACCGCGGACGAGCTGCGCGGTCTGTACCGGGACATGGTCCTGACCCGCCGCTTCGACGCCGAGGCCACCGCCCTCCAGCGTCAGGGCGAGCTGGGCCTGTGGGCCTCGCTGCTCGGCCAGGAGGCCGCCCAGATCGGCTCCGGCCGGGCGCTGCGCGACGACGACTACGTCTTCCCGACGTACCGCGAGCACGGCGTCGCCTGGTGCCGGGGGGTCGATCCGACCAATCTGCTCGGGATGTTCCGTGGCGTGAACCACGGCGGCTGGGACCCGAACAGCAACAACTTCCACCTGTACACGATCGTCATCGGCTCGCAGACCCTGCACGCCACCGGCTACGCCATGGGCGTCGCCAAGGACGGCGCCGACTCGGCCGTGATCGCGTACTTCGGCGACGGCGCCTCCAGCCAGGGAGACGTCGCCGAGTCCTTCACCTTCTCCGCGGTCTACAACGCCCCGGTCGTCTTCTTCTGCCAGAACAACCAGTGGGCGATCTCCGAGCCGACCGAGAAGCAGACCCGCGTCCCGCTCTACCAGCGGGCGCAGGGCTTCGGCTTCCCCGGTGTCCGGGTCGACGGCAACGACGTACTCGCCTGCCTGGCCGTCACCAGGTCGGCGCTGGAGCGGGCCCGCCGGGGCGAGGGGCCCACCCTCGTCGAGGCGTTCACCTACCGGATGGGCGCGCACACCACCTCCGACGACCCGACGAAGTACCGGGCGGACGAGGAGCGGGCCTCCTGGGAGGCCAAGGACCCGATCCAGCGGCTGCGCGCGTACCTGGAGAAGGAGGGCGCCGCCGACGAGGCGTTCTTCACCGCGCTGGACGAGGAGAGCGAGACCCTCGGCAAGCGGGTCCGCGAGGCGGTACGGGCGATGCCCGACCCCGACCCGATCGCGATCTTCGACAACGTCTACGCCGACGGGAACCCCCTCGTCGACGAGGAGCGCGCCCAGTTCGCCGCCTACCAGGCATCGTTCGCAGACACCGCCGAGGAGAGCAAGTAGCCATGGCCATGGAAAAGATGTCCATTGCGAAGGCTCTCAACGAGTCGCTGCGCAAGGCCCTCGACACCGACCCCAAGGTCCTCATCATGGGTGAGGACGTCGGCAAGCTCGGCGGCGTCTTCCGGATCACCGACGGGCTCCAGAAGGACTTCGGCGAGGACCGGGTGATCGACACCCCGCTCGCCGAGTCCGGCATCGTCGGCACGGCGATCGGCCTGGCCCTGCGCGGCTACCGGCCCGTCGTGGAGATCCAGTTCGACGGCTTCGTCTTCCCCGCGTACGACCAGATCGTCACGCAGCTCGCCAAGATGCACGCCCGCGCGCTCGGCAAGATCAAGCTGCCGGTCGTCATCCGGATCCCGTACGGCGGCGGCATCGGCGCCGTCGAGCACCACAGCGAGTCGCCCGAGGCGCTGTTCGCGCACGTCGCGGGGTTGAAGGTGGTCTCGCCGTCGAACGCGAGCGACGCCTACTGGATGATGCAGCAGGCCGTCCAGAGCGACGACCCGGTCATCTTCTTCGAGCCGAAGCGCCGCTACTGGGACAAGGGCGAGGTCGAGACCGACTCCATTCCCGGCCCGCTGCACAAGGCCTCGGTGGCCCGCACCGGCACCGACCTCACCCTGGTCGCGTACGGCCCGATGGTGAAGGTCTGCCTGGAGGCCGCCGCGGCGGCCGAGGAGGAGGGCAAGTCGATCGAGGTCCTGGACCTGCGCTCGATGTCCCCGATCGACTTCGACGCCATCCAGACCTCGGTCGAGAAGACCGGCCGGCTCGTCGTCGTCCACGAGGCGCCGGTGTTCTACGGCTCCGGGGCCGAGATCGCCGCCCGGATCACCGAGCGCTGCTTCTACCACCTGGAAGCACCGGTGCTGCGGGTCGGCGGCTACCACGCCCCGTACCCGCCGGCGCGTCTGGAGGACGAGTACCTGCCGGGTCTCGACCGTGTGCTCGACGCCGTCGACCGCTCGCTGGCGTACTGAGGACTGGGACGTGACAACGATGACCGACACTTCCAACGCTGCTCGCTTCCGTGAGTTCAAGATGCCCGACGTGGGCGAGGGACTCACCGAGGCCGAGATCCTCAAGTGGTACGTCCAGCCCGGCGACACCGTCACCGACGGCCAGGTCGTCTGCGAGGTCGAGACGGCGAAGGCGGCCGTGGAGCTGCCGATCCCGTTCGACGGGGTGGTGCACGAGCTGCGCTTCCCCGAGGGCACGACCGTCGACGTCGGCCAGGTGATCATCGCGGTGGACGTGGCACCGGGCAGCGGTGACGCGGCCCCGGCGCCGGTCGCCGTGCCGGTCGCGGAACCGTCGGAGCCGGAGGCCCCCAAGGGACGCCAGCCGGTCCTGGTCGGGTACGGCGTCTCCGAGAGCTCGACCAAGCGGCGCGCCCGCAAGGGTGCGGCGGCTTCCGTACCGGCCGCCGCGGCGGCGATCCAGGGTGAGATGAACGGCCACGCCACAGTGGTCCCGGAGAGCCGCCCGCTGGCCAAGCCGCCGGTCCGCAAGCTGGCCAAGGACCTGGGCATCGACCTGGCCACGGTCGTCCCGACCGGCAAGGACGGGATCATCACCCGCGAGGACGTGCGCGCGGCTGCCGCGCCCGTACCGGCACAGGCTCCGGCGCCCGTCGCCGCCGCCCCGCTGGCGGCCGAGGCCGTTCCTGAAACCCCGGCTCCGGCCGTGGTCACCACGGTGGGCGCCCGCGAGACCCGTATCCCGGTCAAGGGCGTACGGAAGGCCATCGCCCAGGCGATGGTCGGCAGCGCCTTCACGGCCCCGCACGTCACCGAGTTCGTCACCGTCGACGTGACGCGCACGATGAAGCTGGTGGCGGAGCTCAAGGAGGACAAGGACATGGCGGGGGTGCGGGTCAACCCGCTCCTGATCATCGCCAAGGCCCTCCTGGTCGCGATCAAGCGGAACCCGGAGGTCAACGCCGCCTGGGACGAGGCCAACCAGGAGATCGTCCAGAAGCACTACGTGAACCTGGGCATCGCCGCCGCCACCCCGCGCGGTCTGATCGTGCCGAACATCAAGGACGCGCACGACAAGACCCTGCCCCAGCTCGCCGCCGCACTGGGCGAGCTGGTCTCCACGGCACGGGACGGCAAGACCTCCCCGGCCGCGATGGCGGGCGGCACGGTGACCATCACCAACGTCGGTGTCTTCGGCGTCGACACGGGCACGCCGATCCTGAACCCCGGCGAGTCCGCGATCCTCGCGGTCGGCGCGATCAAGCTCCAGCCGTGGGTCCACAAGGGCAAGGTGAAGCCCCGTCAGGTCACCACGCTGGCCCTGTCGTTCGACCACCGCCTGGTCGACGGCGAGCTCGGCTCCAAGGTCCTGGCGGACGTCGCCGCGATCCTGGAACAGCCGAAGCGCCTGATCACCTGGGCGTAGCTGTACGAGATGGGCCCGCGCGAAGTTCGCGCGGGCCCATCGGCATGTCCGGCTTCTGCCGCAGGGCGAGTTCGGCGAACACCGTCTTGCCGACGGTGCGCGGCTCGACGCCCCAGCGGTCCGCGAGCCGCGCGACGATCAGGAGCCCGCGGCCGTAGCACTCGTCGTCCCCGGCCTCGCGCAGACCGGGCAGCCGCTCACCGCGTGCGTCGCTCACCGCGATACGGAGCGTGGTCGCGGTGAGCGTGAGGTGGACGCGGAAGAGGCGGTCCTCGATGGCGCCGTGCAGCAGTGCGTTGGTCGCCAACTCGCTGACCAGGAGCGACGCGTCGCCGGCCAGCTCCGGATGGCCCCATTGGAGGACGAGCCGGGCGGCGCGATGACGGCACAGGGAAACGCTGCGCGCGGTGGGGGTGTAGTCGAGCCGGTCCTCGCGGAGGACGGGTTCGGGGACGGAGATCTGTTCGGCTGCGGTCATGGACGCGTGCCTCCGTGGGATGCGGGCGGTGGCGATGCCGCGCCTGCGGGGCGCCGGTTCCGGCGCGGGGCAGGGCGGTGCACTTCCGCCATTTCGGCTCCGCTGCGTGAGCGGTGGAGAGCCGAACGTAGCGCTTCGTATATCCAGGGCTCAAGGCTCCGGGAGATATATTCCCCATACGAGCTACTGGCCCCGAGGCTGCGGCGCTTGCTGCGACACTTGGGGTTCGCAGGGATGGGAGGTCCGCATGCAGGCAATGGGCAAGAGGGCGAATGGCAACCGAGTCTCCACTGTTCTCGGTCGGCGCCTGGGTGGGGAGCTTCAAGTCCTGCGGGTTGCAGCGGGCATGACTCAACGTCAGGCAGCAGAATCGCTCAGCGCGACTCCGACGAAGATCGTGAAGATGGAGAGCGGGTGGGTTCCGATGCGGGACCCGGACATCGCGGCGCTCTGCACCCTGTACGGAGTCAGCGAGGCGCGGATTCTGGCCCACTTGCTGGAGCTGGCGAAGACTGATCGCGAGAGACGTAAGGTCAAGGGGTGGTGGAACGAGACCCCGACTCTCGCGACGCAGGTGGAGTACATCGCGATGGAGGATGCCGCCGTCAAAGTGCGGCAGTGGCAGATGGCTCTCATCCCCGGCCTGTTTCAGACCGCTGAGTACACGCGAGCCATGGGCGTGGCTGACATGTCGTGGAACGACATCGACAGGATCGAGGATGTTGTCGCAGGCAGAATGAAGCGCCAGGCCAGGTTGCACGGCGACGCACCCCTGCGGATCCACGCTGTCATCTGGGAAGCCGCGTTTCGTCAACTGATGGGCGGGCCTGCGGTGATGGCACGCCAGCTTGAGCATTTGTGCGGCTTGGCTGAACTTCCGAATGTGCACATTCAGGTGTTGCCGTTCCGTGCCGGTGGCCATCCCTGCATCGGCGGCCCGTTCAACGTTCTGTCATTCGGGGAGGACGAGGCGGTGGATGTCGTGCACATGGACACCCCGCGGTCCACCATCTGGGTCGAAGACGCGGACGAGAGCCAGGTGTTTGTCAGCCTTTTCGACCAGGCTTCCCGAATGAGCCTGTCGCCCTACGACTCGATCCAGTTCATCGACAGCATTGCGAAGGAGATGAGCAAGTGACTGTGTTCCGCTTCTCCAAGTCCAGCTACAGCGCGACGTCCAGTGAGTGCGTCGAAGTAGCCTGCAATGTCCCCCACACCATCGCCGTCCGCGACTCCAAGCGTCCCGACAGCCCCGTCATCGTCCTCGGCCCCGCCGCCTGGGACGCCTTCCGGGCCGGGCTGGTCCGGTCGTCGGGCTGACCCGGGCCGTCCGGCCGGAGCCTGTCGCGAAGGCCGCTGTTCACCGGCCCTCGGGCTGTGTTTCCCTGCCGCAGTGAAGAGCGAGAGCGCGTCCGGCGCGGATGTACCCCCTGGTGTCCGACAGCGGACTGACCGCGACCTCGGCGACTGTGCTCGGGTGCTGGCAGAGGTCCATGAGCACGACGGCTATCCGGTGAACTGGCCCGACTCCCCGGGCGCATGGCTCACACCGTCATCGCTCATCGCCTCATGGGTGGCGGAACTGGACGGCCGTGTGGCCGGTCATGTCGGTCTGTCCCGGAGCGGCGCGGGAGACGCGGCTCCCGGGCTCTGGAGCGCTCGTGCGGGGGTGAGTACCGACGCGACCGCCGTGGTCAACCGACTGTTCGTCGCCCCGTGGGCCCGCGGCCACGGGATCGGTGCCCTGCTGATGGGGCGGGCTGTCGCGGAAGCACGGGATCACGGCCTGCATCCGGTGCTCGACGTGCTGGCTTCGGACACTGCGGCAGCAGCTCTGTACGAGCGGCTGGGCTGGCAGCTGCTGGCCACGGTCGAACAGCAGTGGAGCCCGGAGCAGAAGGTGACCGTCCGGTGCTATGCGGCGGCGGCCCGGTCCGCGCGTGCGCAGCCGCCGGCATACCCGGCCTCTTGTCGGACACCGCCACTACGTTGACGCGAGGATCTCGCTTCGACCTCTGGAGAGGGCACATGTACGACGAACGGCTCGCCGCGTTTTCCGCCGAGCGGCTGGACGGCCGTCCGATACCCGACGATCTGCGTGTGCTGCTGGTGGCGCAGTGGGGAGGCCGCACCGACTTCACCCGCCTTCTCGACCTCGACTTCTTCGAGGCGGGAGAGGTCCACCCGCTCCTGGACACCAGTTACCTGAGCGAAAAGGAACTCGCGGACCCGGAGATGCAGGCCGTCAATGCCGGAGCCGCGGAGATGGCCAAGTACGTCAAGCTCGTGGCGAAGGGGGGAAAGGGGTGGATCGGCTACTGGCTGCACCCCGACGAACCTGCGGATCGTGCCTGGCACCTCGTCGAGCTGGACACCGAGTTCAGCTTCTGGGGCCTGTCGGGCCTCACTCTGACCGAGGGGGTCGCCGCCGAGCGGGCCGGCTACCAGGACGAGCCCGACGAGCGAATCGCGTTCACACGACTGGCCGCCGAACTCGCCGGGCTCGGCCTGCCGCTGAGCACCGAGGACTACGACGCCCTCGATGACACCGAGTACACGGTGGACCCGGAGGAACTCATGGAGGAGCTGACCGAAGCCGAACGAGAGAAGCGCGGTCTTCGCTGAGCGGGGAGATGCCGGCCGTCGGCGTCCGGAAGGGCGCTCGGAATTGCGGGCCCGAAAAATAGGAACTGGCTGGCGAAGACCCGCTGTTAGGGTGACCGAATGGCATCGGTCAAGAAGTTCCAGGTCACGTTCGACTGCGCAGAGCCCGAGCGCGTCGCCCGCTTTTGGTGCGAGGTGTTGGGGTACGTCGTGACGCTGCCTTCCGAGGGACAGGGATCATGGGCTGTGTGCACCGATCCCACGGGTGAGGGCCCGCGCATGTATTTCCAGCAGGTTCCCGAGGGCAAGGTCGCCAAGAACAAGGTGCATCTCGACGTGCGGGCAGGCACCGGGCTCGTGGGTGCGGAGCGGCTGGCCGTGCTCGAGGCCGAACGCGATCGGCTGGTGGCGCTCGGGGCGGTGTGCACGAAGGTGCTGTATGCCGACGAGGAGAACGAGTCGTGCATCAACATGCAGGACGTCGAGGGCAACGAGTTCTGTCTCGACTGAGCATGCTCTCCGGTACGGCGAGAGGGGGCCCGCGTGATGCGGGCCCCCTCTTTGTGCGTGCTGCTGTGAAGCGAGTGGGCTACTTCTTGAAGGAGTAGTCCATGATCTTCTTCATGTCCGCCGAGCGGTTGGTCGCGTTGGTGGAGGCGAGCACCGTGCCGACGATCGTCTTGCTGCCGCGGGTCGCGGCGAAGACCAGGCAGTACTTGGCCGTCGGACCGGAACCGGTCTTGATGCCGATGGCGCCGCTGTAGCTGCTGAGCATGGTGTTGGTGTTGGACCACGACATGTAGCGGTAGCCGCCGGACTTCGTGGTGACCTTCTGCTTGGTCGACTTGGTCTTGACGACCGTGCGGAAGGTGGAGCTCTTCATCGCGCTGCTGGCGAGCTTCGTCAGGTCGCGCGGCGTCGAGTAGTTGGAGCCGTTCCCTATGCCGTCGAACGAGTCGAAGTGGGTGTTCTTCAGCCCGAGGGACTTGGCCTGGGCGTTCATCTTGCCGACGAACGACTTCACGCGGGCCGCGCGGGTGGAACCGGAGCCGAACTTGTCGGCCAGCGCGTAGGCGGCGTCGCAGCCGGACGGCAGCATCAGGCCGTACAGCAGCTGGCGGACCGTGACCTTGTCGCCCACGATCAGGCGGGCCGACGAGGCGCCCTTGGAGACGATGTAGTCGCTGTACGCCTTCTGGATCGTGACCTTGGAATCCAGGTTCAGGTTCTTCTGCGCCAGCACCACCTTGGCCGTCATGATCTTGGTGGTGGAGCCGGTGGAACGACGGGTGTCCGCGGCCTTGGAGAACAGGGTCTTCGCGGAGCCGTTGTTCATCGTGAAACCGCCGGCGGCGGTGATCTTCGGGGTGGCGAGCGTGGCGGCCTGTGCGGTGGAGGCGAAGACGCTGCCCGCGATGACGGCACCGGCCGTGAGGGCCACGGTGGCCGTGGCGGTGGCGCGGCTTATGCCCTTAATGCCGATTTTCAACTTGAATACTCCAAATGCCCCTGGAATGCGGCCACATGAAGGTGCCGCTCGGTGGTGAGACTCATGAGCCTGCCGGATGGATGTGCTGATTCCTGAGGCAATTCAGGGATACGGGTGATTCCTGCCACGGCCGGGTGAAGCGGGGCGGGGCGGAAGGCGTGCGTTCCGTATCGCGGACTCGTTCGCCATGTACGCATCTTGTATCTATGCTGTGTGCATGCCTGCCGCACCCCCAGCCGTGAAGCCTGTCGCGAAGTCGTCCGTGAAGTCCGCCGTCAAGCAGCCGCCAGCCGCCGAGCGCGTCTACACCCACATCAAGGAGGCGGTCCTGCACCGCCGCTACGAGGGCGGCACCCTCCTGACCGAAGGAGACCTCGCGGAGGCCGTCGGCGTCTCCCGTACGCCGGTGCGCGAGGCGCTGCTGCGGCTGGAGGTCGAGGGGCTGATCAAGCTCTACCCGAAGAAGGGCGCCCTCGTCCTCGCCGTCTCCGCCCAGGAGATCGCGGATGTGGTGGAGACCCGGCTGCTGGTCGAGGAGTTCGCGGCCCGCAAGGCCGTGCCCGCCTCCGCGCAGCTGATCGGCCGGCTCGAAGAGCTCCTGGAGGAGCAGCGGCAGCTGGCCGAGGCCGGGGACCTGGCGGAGGTGTCCGTGAAGGACCGCTGCTTCCACGCCGAGATCGTGCGCAACGCGGGCAACGACATCCTCTCGCGCCTCTACGACCAGCTGCGCGACCGGCAGTTGCGGATGGGTGTCGCCGTGATGGAGGCGCACCCGGGGAGGATCGCCGCCAACATCACCGAGCACGGCGAGCTGCTGGAGGCGATCAGGGCCGGGGACGCGGAGGGGGCCGCGCAGGTCGTGCGGCGCCATGTCAGCCGGGTCAAGGTGCTGGTCAGGGGTGAGGACCGGTGAGCTCTGCCGCCGCTCCCACCCTGTCCCTGCCCGGCGATCCACCCGGTGGCCGGCGTGCCGCGTGGGTCTGGGGCATCGGGGTCGCCGTCTACTTCGTCGCGATCATCTTCCGCACCAGCCTGGGTGTCGCCGGGCTGGACGCCGCCGACCGGTTCCACGTCAACGCCTCCGCGCTCTCCACGTTCTCCATCCTCCAGCTGCTCGTCTACGCGGGCATGCAGATACCCGTCGGCCTGATGGTCGACCGGCTGGGCACCAAGAAGGTCCTCACCCTCGGGGCCGTGCTGTTCACCCTCGGGCAGCTCGGCTTCGCGCTCTCCCCCTCGTACGGCATGGCGCTGGCGTCCAGGGCGCTGCTCGGCTGCGGGGACGCGATGACGTTCATCAGCGTGCTGCGGCTCGGCGCCCGCTGGTTCCCGGCCCGGCGCGGCCCGCTGATCGGCCAGGTCGCGGCGCTCTTCGGGATGGCGGGCAACCTCGTCTCGACGCTCTTCATCGCGCGGGCCCTGCACGGATTCGGCTGGACCAACACGTTCGTCGGCAGCTCCGCCGCCGGGGTCGTCGTCCTCGTTCTGCTGCTGCTCTTCCTGAAGGACCACCCCGAGGGCCACGAGCCCCCGCCCGCGGAGCACGCGGGCGCCGCCTATGTGCGCAAGCAGATCGCCGCGGCCTGGCGGGAGCCCGGCACCCGGCTCGGCATGTGGGTGCACTTCACCACGCAGTTCCCGGCCATGGTGTTCCTGCTGCTGTGGGGGCTGCCGTTCCTGGTGGAGGCGCAGGGGCTCAGCCGGTCCACCGCCGGTGAGCTGCTCACCCTGGTGGTGCTCTCCAACATGGCCTTCGGGCTGGTCTACGGACAGATCATCGCCCGCCACCACGCGGCCCGCGCCCCGCTGGCCCTCGGCACGGTCCTGGTGACGGCGCTGCTCTGGGCGTCGGCCATCTTCTACCCCGGCGACCACACGCCGATGTGGCTGCTGATCGTGCTGTGCGTGGTGCTCGGCGCCTGCGGCCCGGCCTCGATGATCGGCTTCGACTTCGCACGGCCGGCCAACCCGCCGGAGCGGCAGGGCACCGCGTCCGGCATCGTGAACATGGGCGGCTTCATCGCCTCGATGACCACGCTGTTCGCCGTCGGTGTGCTGCTGGACGCGACCGGCGACAACTACCGGATCGCGTTCGCCTCGGTCTTCGTGCTGGAGGCGCTCGGCGTCGTACAGATCCTGCGACTGCACTCCAGGGCCACGCACCGCGAGCGGAACCACCATGTGGTCAGCCGCGTGGAGGCCGTGCACGTACCCGTGTGACCGCTCGTCGTGCCGGATCGGCGGCGCGCCCGTCCCTCGTGCGACGGGCGCCGCCGATCATGACGTCACGGCGCTGAGCCGTCACACCGTCATGCCGTCACACCGTCACGGCTCACGGCGTCACGGCGAAGTTCTGCAGGATCGCCGTCGCCAGGTCCTCGTCGCCCTCGACCTTGACCCGCTCGGCGACCGCGGACGCGCGCACCCGCCCGCAGGCGAGGAGGAAGTACGTCTCCCAGTCCATCGCCAGCGTCACCACGGGCCCCAGCGACGGCGAACCGTCCACCGAACCCCGGCCCTCCGCGTCGACCCTGACGGTGCGCAGGAACTCCAGCGGCCCGTGCACATCGAGCACGATCGCCGAATTCGTCGGCGCTCCCGCGTCCTTGGCGACCACCTTCGGTAGCGCCTCCAGCAGGATGTCCCGCACGATCGTGGCGCCGGGGGAGTCCAGATTGCCGGGCTGCCCCAGCGTCGCCCGCAGGTCCTGCTCGTGCACCCAGACGTCGAAGGCGCGCATCCGCAGCGCCAGTTCGAGGGTCTGCTCGGCACCGAGCGGCGCCCGGACCATGGTCTCGGGATCACGTGTCTCGTTGCGCAGCTGACGCGCCCGGCGAATGATCGTGTACTCCAGCTCGGAGGTCATCTCCGGCGCGGTGTGGTGCCGCCGCACATCGACCTGCATCTCCATGTAACGGGCGAAGTCGCTCTGCACGTGGTAGAGATCGCGGGGCAGGGAGTGGATCGGGCGCGGGTCGCCGAGCTGCTCGGACTCCATGCCGATGACGTGCGAGACGATGTCACGCACCGACCAGGCGGGGCATGGCGTACGGCGGTTCCACTCTCCCTCGGCGAGCGGCTTCACCAGCTCCGCTATCGACTCGATGGAGTGGGTCCAGGCATCGGCGTAGGTCTGGAGGCTGGGATGGACGGTCACGGGACCCCTCGTGCGGTTCTGCGGTGCATGGGCTGGAGAGCTGGGCGCGGGCGGCGGTCTGCGGGCGGCGGTCTGCGTGGGAGGTTCGGTCGCTAAGTTACGCTGCGAGCAGGCACCCCGGCAGTGCTTTCGTGTGACGATCGTAGGCCCGTGTTGACGGCTCGAATGCCAGGACGGTGGTAGTGTGCGCGCCTCCCTCATCCAGATCGCAGTAGACCCGGACGAATCCGTCAGTGCCCGGAGAGAGCGTGCGGCTTCCCTGATCGCGGGCCGGCGAGGCGCTGATCTGGTGGTCCTTCCCGAGCTCTGGCCGGTCGGCGCGTTCGCCTACGACTCCTTCGCGGACGAGGCCGAACCGCTCCAGGGGCCCACCCACGACATCATGGCGAAGGCCGCGGCCGACGCCGGGGTCTGGCTGCACGCGGGCTCCTTCGTCGAGCGCGCCGCCGACGGCACCTTCTACAACACCTCGCTCGTCTTCACGCCCGAGGGCGAGCGGGCCGCCGCGTACCGCAAGATCCACCGCTTCGGCTTCGACCAGGGCGAGGCGGTCATGATGGGCGCCGGCGAGGAGCTGGTCACGGTCGCCCTGCCGCAGACCACGCTGGGCCTCGCGACCTGCTACGACCTGCGTTTCCCGGAGATGTTCCGCGGCCTGGTCGAGGCGGGCGCCGACACGCTGATCGTCTCGGCGGGCTGGCCCGAGCGGCGCCGCGCCCACTGGACGCTGCTGGCGCAGGCCCGCGCCGTCGAGAACCAGTCGTACGTCCTGGCCGTCGGCTCCGCGGGCACCCATGGCGGAGTCCAGCAGGCCGGGCACAGCATCGTGGTCGACCCGTGGGGCGAGGTGCTCGCGGAGGCGGGCGCGGACGAGGAGGTGCTCGACGTGGAGTTCGACCCGGCGAAGGTGGCGGCGACCCGCGAGCAGTTCCCGGCCCTCAAGGACCGCCGCCTGGGACTGGCCCCGCCCGGGCTCCGGTAGGACCGCTTCGTTTCACGTGAAACCGGGGCGGATCAGTCCTCGCGCTCCTTGTCCGCGAGCACGATGACACAGACCGACACGGCGATGAGCAGTGCCGTGTCGGCGTCCTCCCGCACGACGTCGATGCCGTAGGTGTCCCGGACGGTCAGCCAGCGCCTAGAGATCTGGGCCAGCAGTTCCCCGTCGTACTCGATGGCGAACTCGCGGTCCAGGATCTTGCCGCTGACATCGAGTTCGGTGCCGTCGACCAGTGTGACCCGGTAGTGGTTGCGCAGCAGCGACAGCCGCTTGCGCTTGATCCTGGCGAGCTGTTCGCCGTCGCGCTCGATGAGCATCGTGTCGCGCAGGCTGAGCAGCTTCTGCCGGATCTCGACCAGGATCCGGCCCCGCGCGTCCTTCAGCTCGAAGGTGTCCCGCAGCCGCATGGCCTTGCCGTCGACGAGGAACACCTTGCGGCCGTCCGCGTCCTCGATCCAGTAGTCGTCACCGACGGAGAAGAGTCGTTCACGCACCAGGAATCTCATGGCTCACAGGTTCCCCGAGGTCCCTGCGGAATGCGTGGACGCCACGGTGATGTTGACTGTTCACATGGCAACACGTGCGCGCGTCAGGGCCCCCGAGCTGATCGGCAAGGGCGGCTGGCTCAATACAGGCGACCAGCAGTACACCCTCGCTGACCTGCGAGGACGCATTGTGGTCCTGGATTTCTGGACCTTTTGCTGTGTGAACTGTCTGCATGTCCTCGATGAGCTGCGCGAGCTGGAGGAGAAGCACCGCGACACCCTGGTGATCATCGGGGTGCACTCGCCGAAGTTCGTCCACGAGGCCGAGCACCAGGCCGTCGTCGACGCCGTCGAGCGGTACGAGGTCCACCACCCGGTCCTCGACGACCCGGAACTGGCGACCTGGAAGCAGTACGCCGTACGGGCCTGGCCCACGCTCGTCGTCATCGACCCCGAGGGCTATGTCGTCGCCCAGCACGCCGGCGAGGGCCATGCGCACGCGATCGCGAAGCTGGTCGAGGAGCTGGAGGCCGAGCACGCGGCGAAGGGCACGCTGCGCCGCGGCGACGGCCCCTATGTCGCGCCGGAGCCGGTCGCCACACATCTGCGCTTCCCCGGCAAGGCGCTGCTCCTGCCGGACGGCGGCTTCCTCGTCTCCGACACCACCCGCCACCGCCTGGTCGAGCTCGACCGTGACGGCGAGACGGTGCGCCGTCACTTCGGCACGGGGGACAGGGGCTTCGCCGACGGCGGTCCCGACGGGGCCCGGTTCTCCGAGCCGCAGGGGCTCGCCGTGCTGCCCGACGGCCGGATCGCGGTCGCCGACACGGTCAACCACGCCATCCGCGCCCTCGACCTCGCCACCGGGGAGACGACGACGCTCGCCGGCACCGGCCGCCAGTGGTGGCAGGGCTCGCCGACCTCCGGGCCGGCCCGCGAGGTCGACCTCTCCTCCCCCTGGGACGTGGCCTGGTTCGCCGGCCGGCTGTGGATCGCCATGGCGGGGGTGCACCAGCTGTGGACGTACGACCCCGCGACGCGGACCGTCGACGTCGCGGCGGGCACCACCAACGAGGGCCTGGTCGACGGACCGGCGGCCGAGGCGTGGTTCGCCCAGCCGTCCGGGCTCGCCGCCTCCGCCGACGGGGAGCGGCTCTGGGTCGCCGACTCGGAGACGTCCTCCCTGCGCCACGTCGAGCGCGACGGGGACGGCTTCGCCGTCCGTACGGCCGTCGGCACCGGGCTCTTCGACTTCGGGCACCGTGACGGCGCCGCCGGACAGGCCCTGTTCCAGCACCCGCTGGGGGTGGCCGCGCTGCCCGACGGGTCCGTCGCCGTCTGCGACACGTACAACCACGCGCTGCGGCGTTACGACCCCGCGAGCGGCGAGGTCACCACGCTGGCCACGGATCTGCGCGAGCCCAGCGACGCCGTACTGGTCGACGGAGATCTCGTGGTCGTCGAGTCCGCCCGGCACCGGCTGACCCGGCTGCGGCTGCCCGAGGAGGCCGTACGCGTCGCCGACCGGGCGCACCGCACACAGCGCGCGGCCACCGAGATCGCCCCGGGCACGCTCCGGCTCGATGTGGTCTTCCAGGCACCGGCCGGGCAGAAGCTGGACACCCGGTACGGCCCCTCGACCCGGCTGCTGGTCTCGGCGACCCCGCCGGAGCTGCTGGTGGAGGGCGCGGGGCCGGGGACGGACCTGTTCCGTGACCTGGTCCTGGCCGAGGACGTCACCGAGGGCGTCCTGCATGTGTCGGCGATGGCGGCGTCCTGCGACGACGACCCGGCGAACGAGTACCCGGCCTGCCATGTCCACCAGCAGGACTGGGGCGTCCCCGTCCGCGTGGACGCGGCGGGAACGGCCCGGCTGCCGCTGGTGCTGGCGGGAATGGACGAGCAGGGCTGAGAGGCGGTCGGGCCCGGTCGCGCGACCGGGCCCGGAGCGGCTCACCCGTCGTCGGTGAGCCGGCGGACCGCTTCCTCGTACCGCTTGCGGTACTCCGGCTCGGCCGTCACCCGCAGCAGCGCCTGGAGGGCCTGCACCGCGCCCTCGTCGTAACCGGCGCTCTCCGCCTCCCCGGCCGCCCGGTCCAGCAGCCGGATCCCGTCGTTCTCCTCGCCCAGCGCCAGACGGGCCTCGCCGCTGGTGGTCAGCAGCAGCACCCGGCGGGCGATCTCCTCGTGCTCGGGCCCCAGGTCGAGCGCCGTCCGGGCGGATTCGAGGGCTTCGTGCGGCCGGTGCGCGGCCAGTTGCATCCGGGCGAGGTGCTGGAGCGCCAGCATCTCGGTGTGCGCGTCCTGCGCCTCACGGGCCAGCGCGACAGCCCGCCCGCATCCCTCCAGAGCGGTGTCGAGTTCCCCCTGCTCGGTCTGGACGACGGCGAGGTTGATCAGCGCGGTCGCCTCGCCGAGCCGGTCGCCGGCCTGCCGGGCCAGGCCGGGCGAGCGCTCCAGCAGGGCGACGGCCTCGGCGGCCCTGCCCTCCTCGGCCAGCACCCAGCCCAGCAGGTTGATCACCCTTGACTCGGCGTACGCGTCGCCGAGGGCGCGGGCCGAGTCCAGCGCCAGTTCCAGCAGCGGGGCCCAGTTGTCCCGCACCCGCCACACCACCCGCGGCCACTGGAGCAGGATGATCCGCCACGCCCGGTCGTGGAATCCGGCGGTCCGGGCGGCGTCGGCGGCCAGCGCCAGATCGTCGCGTTCGGCCGCCAGCCAGTGCATCGCCGTCGCCCGGTCGACGAAGTCCCGTACGGCGACCGGGCGGTGGTAGTCCTCCGGCAGGACGAAGCAGGGCTCGCCGCCGGGCTCGGCCGTGTCGGCGGCGGCCAGCGCGGTGGCGATGTAGTGGTCGAGGACCCCGATGAGTGCCTCGGACCCGCTCCCGGGGTCCATGCCGTGGGCGTAGAGGCGCACCAGATCGTGCAGCACCCAGCGTCCGGGCGCCGTCTCGGTGACGAGATGGGCGGCGGCGAGCTGTTCCAGCGCCGCCGTGGCGACGACCGGGTCGGTGCCGGCGAGCGCGGCGGCCGTGTACGGGTCGAAGTGGCTGCCGGGGTGGTGGCCGAGCCGGGCGAGCTGGTGGACGGCGTCCTGCGGCAGCTGCTGCACGGTCAGCCGCAGCGCGGCCGAGACACCGGTGTCGTCCACGTCGAGGTACGTCAGCCGGCTGCGTTCGTCGGCGAGTTCATCGGCGAGACCGGCCAGTGTCCACGTCGGGCGCCCGGCCAGCCGGGCCGCGGTGACCCGCAGCGCGAGCGGCAGTCCTCCGCAGAGTTCGGCGAGCCGACGGGCCGCGACCGGTTCGGCGAGCACCCGGTCCTCGCCGAGCACACCGGCCAGCAGGGCCGTGCCGTCCGGCGGTTCGAGGACGTCGAGCGGTACGGGCCGGGCCGCGTCCGAGGCGATGAGGCCCTCCAGCCGGTGCCTGCTGGTGACCAGCGTGACGCAGTCGGTTCCGCCCGGCAGCAGCGGCCGGACGGTGGCGGAGTGGCGGGCGTTGTCGAGTACGACGAGCAGGCGGCGCCGGTCGGTCAGGGAGCGGAAGAGCGCGGCCGCGGCCGCGACGGACTCCGGGACGCGGCGGGGCGCGACGCCGAGCGCCAGCAGGAACTCGCGCAGGACCTCGATGAGGGCGGGCTCGCCGGTGTCGCTGAACCCGCGCAGATCGGCGAAGAGCCGCCCGTCCGGGAAGGCGGCGGGGGTGCGGTGCGCCCATTGCAGGGCCAGCGCGGTCTTGCCCACGCCGGCCGGTCCGGTGACCAGGCAGACGGGTGCCTCGCCTGCCGCGGCCCGGGTGAGCGCGGCCAGCTCGGCGGTCCGCCCCTGGAAGCCGCGGGGTGCGCGGGGCAGCAGATCGGTGGGGTGCGGCTCGCCGGCCAGGGACGGCACGGGGAGGGGGCGGGGCGGCGCGCCGGTCGTGCCGCCGCCCGTTCCGCCGGTCGTACCGTTGCCCGTTCCGCCGGTCGTACCGTTGCCCGTTCCGCCGGTCGGGGCGGCCGGTCGCGCCGCGGATCCGTCGTCCGTTCCGGTCCGCGGGTCCGCCACCGGACGGGCCGGGGGCACGGTCCCGTTGCCGGAGCCGCCCCGGCCGCCGTTTCCGTCACCGCCGCCGGTCCGGACCGGGCCACGGGCCGTGGCCCCCTGTCCGTCGGGTGCGTTCCGTCCGCCCTCCCGCCCGGCGTCCGGCCCGGGGTCGCCGCGCAGGATCAGCGCGTACGCGTCGGCGAGCTCATGTCCGGGATCGATCCCCAGCTCGTCGGCGAGCAGCCGCCGCGTGCGGTGGAACCAGTCCAGCGCCTCCGACTGACGCCCCGCCCGGTACAGCGCCGTCATCAGCGCCGCCGCCAGCGACTCCCGCATCGGATGCGCGACGGCCTCCGCCCGCAGCACCGACGCCGCCCGGTTGTGCTCCCCCAGCGCCGCGTAGGCGTGTGCCAGTTGCTCGACGGTCGCCAGCCGCGACTCCTCCAGCGAGTGGGCGGCGGCCTGGAGCGGCCGTCCGGTGAACGCGCCGCTGAGCGCCGGCCCCTGCCACAGGGACAGGGCCTCCTTGAGCATCAGCACCGCGTCGACGGGGTTGCGCTGCCCCCGCGCCAGTGTCAGCAGTTCCTCGAAGCGCTGCGCGTCCAGCAGGGTCTCCGGCAGCCGCAGCACATAGGCGTCGCCGAGGGTGACCAGCTCCACCCCGTACGCCTCCGCGTCCGCGCCCACCAGCAGGGCGCGCAGCCGGGACACATGGCCCTGGATGACGCTGCGGGCGTGCAGCGGCGGGGTGTCGTCCCAGAGCGAGTCCGTCAGCCTGGCGATGGAGACGGGGGTGTTGGCGGACAGCAGCAGCGCGGCGAGCAGGCTGCGGCGCTTGGCGGGGCCGAGCGGCAGTGGCCCGGTGAACGTGTCGACGGAGACGGTGCCGAGCAGCCGGAACTCCACGAGCGGCTTCCCTTCCGGGCGGGATGCGCCCGGGGGGCGGGCACGGGAAAGTCCCAGGATATCGGGGGTGCCGGGGCGCCGACGACGGGTTGTGCCCGATCGGCGGGGTGCGCGCGCAGCGGCCGCCGGACGACGGCGGGCCGGCGTTTCCGGAGCGTCTCGCGCACCGGAACGCCGACCCGCCGACGGCCCCGCGGCAGGCGGGGTCAGCCCGCCAGGAACGCCGTCAGCGCGTTGGCCAGCAGATACGGGTCGTCCGCCCCGCACAGCTCACGGGCGCTGTGCATCGAGAGGATCGCCACACCGATGTCCACGGTCTGGATCCCGTGCCGGGCGGCGGTGATCGGGCCGATCGTGGTGCCGCACGGCATCGAGTTGTTGGAGACGAACGTCTGCCACGGCACGCCCGCCTTCTGGCATGCCGCCGCGAACACGGCCCGGCCGCTGCCGTCGGTCGCGTACCGCATGTTGACGTTGGTCTTGAGGATCGGTCCGCCGTTGGCCACCGGGTGGTGGGTCGGGTCGTGGCGCTCGGCGTAGTTGGGGTGGACCGCGTGACCGGTGTCGGAGGAGAGGCAGATGGTTCCGGCGAAGGCCCGGGCGCGGTCCTCGTACGTACCGCCGCGCGCGAAGACCGAACGCTCCAGGACCGTGCCGAGCAGTGGCCCGTCGGCGCCGGTGTCGGACTGCGAGCCGTTCTCCTCGTGGTCGAAGGCGGCCATGACCGGGATGTACGGAAGCTCCTCGTCCGGCTGTCCGGCGACGGCGCCGAGCGCGGCGGTCGCCGCGTGCACGGAGAGCAGGTTGTCCATCCGGGGCCCGGCCAGCAGCTCACGGTCCCGGCCCAGGTAGGCGGGCGGCTCGACGGCGTGCGGCATCAGGTCCCAGCCGGTCACGTCCTCCGCGTCGACGCCGGCTTCCTCGGCGACGAACCGGATCAGGTCGCCCTCCTCGACGTCCCCGAGGCCCCAGATCGGCTGCATGTGCTTCTGCCGGTCGAGCTTGAGCCCGTCGGGGTTGGCCGACCGGTCCAGATGCACGGCCAGCTGCGGTACGCGCAGCAGCGGGCGGTCGATGTTCACCAGCCGGTGGCTGCCGTCGCGCAGGGAGATCCGGCCGGCCAGGCCGAGGTCACGGTCGAGCCAGGTGTTGAGCAGCGTCCCGCCGTAGATCTCCACGGCGACCTGCCGCCAGCCGTACGCCCCGGTGTCGGGCAGCGGCTTGACCCGCAGGTTCGGGGAGTCGGTGTGCGCGCCGACGATCCGGAACGGGGTGTGCGCCTCGGCGCCCTCCGGCACGTACCAGGCGACGATCGCACCGCCGCGCAGGACGTACCTGCCCCCGGCGGTCCCGTCCCAGGCCGCGGTCTCCTCGACCTGCCGGAACCCGGCCTTCTCCAGCCGGGCGGCCGCGGTGGCCACGGCGTGGTACGGGGAGGGGGAGGCCATCAGGAAGGCCATCAGGTCGTCGGTGTGACCGCGGTCGAAGCGGAGGGAGGAACTCATGTTCCTCACTGTAACGAGACCGGGCCGGGTGGCTTGACCGCCGTCGGGCGGGGGCGTCCGCTCAGCTTCCCGGGATCGCCGCCGAGGGCTTCTCGCCGCTCTGGGCCTGCTGCGCGCGCTCCGCGAACATGGCCGCGAACGCCTTGACCTCCTTGTCGGGGACCGCTGCCCTGCCCGTGGTGCCGGTGCTGATGCCCAGGACGGTCGTCCCGACCCGGATCTGCGCGATCGTGGCCGGACCGCCCATGGTACCGACCGCCGCGCGGCTGGCCTCGCGCTCGGCGCCCGGGCTGGCGAGGTCCACCTTCTCGGCGTCCTGGCCGACCCGGTCCCCGCCGTACCACTCGGCCAGGATGTCGTAGGCGGCGTCCGCGGCCTTCTCGTCCTTGTAGGCGAGGGCCCAGAAATTGAGCGTGGTCATGTCCGCCTTGCGAGAGAAGGCCGAGACGCCCCAGGACGTGACCGGGTCGCAGGCCGTTTTCCGCTGCTCCTTCGTCCTGGCCGCGCAGACCGACGGCGGGTACTCGGCAATTGGCTTCTGGGCCTCCGGCTTCATGTGGTTCCGCCAGCCCGGGACGGCTTTCGCGTCCGGCAGCACCGAGGCGACCTGCCCGTTGTCGAGCTCCGCAGCCCCGGTGTCCCCACCTCCGCCCCCGCAGCCCGCGAGCAGCAGCACCGCCGTCCCGGCCGCCAGCAGCCCCTGAACCGCTCGTGTACCCGCGAAACCCTTGGAACCCATGAGTGAACCCGCCCCCTCCGGCTTGCTGGACAGCCGATCCTAAAGAAGGCCGGTGCGGCGGGACGGGCCAGGTCTACAGGCGGTCGATGGCGGTCAGGTCGATGTCGATGTCGTACGGGACGGAGAGCTTCAGCCGGTCGTGGTGGACGCCGGTGGAGACGTACTTCTTGTTGACCGGGTCCAGTGCGTACGTCCAGACCACGGGCCGGCCACTCGTGGACATCTCGACGAGCCAGAAATTCTGGATGCCGGCCCCGGCGTACTTGTGCGGCTTGGTGTCGCGGTCCCGGGCCTCGGAATCGGGCGAGACGACCTCGACGGCGAGCCGGACATCGGCGGCCTGGTAGCGGGTCTGGAGCTGGTCCCCGTCCGCTTCGGCCGTCACCACGACGAGGTCGGGTTCCGGTGCGTTGCGCTTGCCGAGGACGACGGCCATTTCGCGGCGTACCCGCAGATCTTCCGGGACGTTGCCGCGCAGTCCCTGTTCCAGCAAATACATCGCCAGCGTGTGGAACTTCCGCTGCGGACTCACGAAAACCAGACTCCCGTCGATCAGCTCTGTGTGCGGCGGGAGGCCGTGAAGAGTGAACAGGTCGTCCACGGTGTAGCCGTCCGACGGCGGGACCGGCCACTTGGAACCGTCCGGCTGGCGGTGCGACGCTTCGGGCAGTGCCTCGGCGGTCATGGTTCCTCCCATGGACGAGATTCTGAGCCCTGCGGCCAGCGTACCCAGCCGATACGACAGCACCGTCACCCGAAAGCGTGTCCGGGTGACGGTGCGTGTCGACGATCTTGAAGGGGAGCCTAGAACGCGGCCTCGTCCAGCTCCATCAGCGAGTTGTCGACGGACTCGGCGAGCGCGCGCTCGGCCGAGACGCCCGGCAGGACGTTCGCGGCGAAGAACTTCGCGGCGGCGATCTTGCCCTGGTAGAAGGCGACGTCCTTCGCGGAGGCGTCTCGCAGCTTCTCCGCCGCGACGGCCGCGCCCTTGAGGAGCAGATAGCCGACGACGACATCGCCGGAGGCCATCAGGAGGCGGGTGGTGTTGAGGCCCACCTTGTAGATGTTCTTGACGTCCTCGCCGGTCGCGGTGAGGTCGGTGATCATCGTGCCGACGATCGCCTCCAGGTCCACGGCCGCCTTGGCGAGCGAGTCCAGCGCGCCGGCCAGCTCCTCGTTGCCCTGGGCGCCGGAGAGGAACTTCTTGATCTCCTCGGAGAGGGCGTTCAGCGAGGCGCCCTGGTCGCGGACGATCTTCCGGAAGAAGAAGTCCTGGCCCTGGATCGCCGTCGTGCCCTCGTACAGCGTGTCGATCTTGGCATCACGGATGTACTGCTCGATCGGGTACTCCTGGAGGTACCCGGAGCCGCCGAAGGTCTGGAGCGACTGCGCCAGCTGCTCGTAGGACTTCTCGGAGCCGTAGCCCTTCACGATCGGGAGCAGCAGGTCGTTGAGGCCGTGCAGCGCCTTCGCGTCCTCGCCCGCGGCCTCCTTCTCCTGGATCGCGTCCTGGACGGTGGCGGTGTACAGCACCAGGGAGCGCATGCCCTCCGCGTACGCCTTCTGCGTCATGAGGGAGCGGCGCACGTCGGGGTGGTGCGTGATGGTGACCTTGGGAGCGGTCTTGTCCATGAACTGCGACAGGTCGGTGCCCTGCACGCGCTCCTTGGCGTACTCCAGTGCGTTCAGGTAGCCGGTCGACAGGGTGGCGATGGCCTTCGTGCCGACCATCATGCGGGCGAACTCGATGATGCGGAACATCTGGCGGATGCCGTCGTGCCTGTCGCCGATCAGCCAGCCCTTGGCGGGGTGCTGGTCGCCGAAGGTCATCTCGCAGGTGTTGGACGCCTTGAGGCCCATCTTGTGCTCGACGTTCGTCGCGTACACGCCGTTGCGCTCGCCCAGCTCGCCGGTGGTCCAGTCGAAGTGGAACTTCGGGACCATGAAGAGCGAGAGGCCCTTGGTGCCGGGGCCGGCGCCCTCGGGGCGGGCCAGCACGTAGTGGATGATGTTCTCGGACATGTCGTGCTCGCCCGAGGTGATGAAGCGCTTCACGCCCTCGATGTGCCAGGAGCCGTCCTCCTGCTCGACGGCCTTCGTGCGGCCCGCGCCGACATCGGAACCGGCGTCCGGCTCGGTCAGCACCATCGTCGAGCCCCACTGCTTCTCGACGGCGATCTCGGCGATCTTCTTCTGCGCCTCGTTGCCCTCCTCGAAGAGGATGCCGGCGAACGCCGGGCCGGAGGAGTACATCCACACGGCCGGGTTCGAGCCGAGCAGCAGCTCCGCGTAGCCCCAGATCAGGGAGCGCGGCGAGGTGGTGCCGCCGATCTCCTCGGGCAGGCCCAGGCGCCAGTACTCGGAGTCCATGAAGGCCTGGTACGACTTCTTGAAGGCCGCCGGGACCGGCGCGGTGTTGGTCTCCGGGTCGAAGACCGGCGGGTTGCGGTCGGCGTCCGCGAAGGAGTCGGCCAGCTCGTTCTCCGCGAGGCGGTTGACCTCGTCGAGGATGCTCTTCGCCGTCTCGACGTCCATCTCGGCGAACGGGCCGGTGCCGTACGTCTTGTCGCGCCCGAGGACCTCGAAGAGGTTGAACTCGATGTCGCGGAGATTCGACTTGTAGTGCCCCATGGAAGGCTCCGTAATCAATAGCAGTGGCGCGCAGTGCCCCGGGACGGGGTGTGGGCCGGGCGGGCGACGAGCTGGCGGTGCGTATATCAGCTGACCTCCATGATGATGCTACCCGTCAGTAATAAGGCGCAACCCCTCAAGGCCCCGATGTGTCCGATTACTCTTTGCGCTATGTACGGCTACGACCAGAACCCGGGTGCACAGCAGCAGATGGGTGGCGGCTACGGCGAGCAGCCGCTGTATCCCGAACCCTCGCCGCCGTCCCTGGGTGACGCGGTACGGGCGTTCACCACCGGCTCGCTGTCCGCCGAGGACTTCCAGCAGATCTTCGCGACGTCGAAGGTGTACTGCCCGCGCGGTGACAACCCCGGGTTCCTGGCGCTGCACAACACCCAGCAGCCGGTGATCCCGATGTTCACCACGCTCAAGGAGCTGCGGCGGTACGCGGGCAAGGAGTCCAAGTACTTCGTGATCACCGGGGCCGAGGTGATCGACCTGCTGCCGACCGGCTACGGCTTCGTCCTCGACATGGAGGGCGAGCACCGCATGGTCTTCGACGCGAAGGCCGTGGAGCAGATGGTCGACTTCGCGATGCGCCGCATGTACGGCTGAGATCCGATCCTTCGCAAGGGGCCCGCACCGCTCGGTGCGGGCCCCTTGCGTTGCTCCGGACGGCTGAGGGAATGGATCCCCCCTTGCAAGATGTTCACCATTCAACTAAATTGAAGGCAGAACGATCCCGGAGGTGGCTTCCATGCCCGCAGTGACTGTCGAAAACCCGCTGACCCTGCCCAAGGTCGCCGCCAAGGGCGACGCAGCGGACCGTCCCGTGCTCGCCGTCACCACGGCGCCGAGCGGATTCGAGGGCGAGGGCTTCCCGGTTCGCCGCGCGTTCGCCGGGATCAACTACAAGTACCTCGACCCGTTCATCATGATGGACCAGATGGGCGAGGTGGAGTACGCGGCCGGTGAGCCGAAGGGCACCCCCTGGCACCCGCACCGCGGCTTCGAGACGGTCACGTACCTGATCGACGGAACCTTCGTCCACCAGGACTCCAACGGTGGCGGCGGCACCATCCGCAACGGCGACACCCAGTGGATGACCGCCGGCTCCGGCCTCCTGCACATCGAGGCCCCGCCGGAGTCCCTCGTGATGTCGGGCGGCCTCTTCCACGGCCTCCAGCTCTGGGTGAACCTGCCCAAGGCCGACAAGATGATGGACCCCCGCTACCAGGACATCCGCGGCGGCCAGGTCCAGCTCCTCGCCTCCCCGGACGGCGGCGCGCTGCTCCGCGTCATCGCCGGTGAGCTCGACGGGCACGAGGGCCCCGGCATCACCCACACCCCGATCACGATGATCCACGCCACCGTGCGCCCCGGCGCCGAGGTGACCCTGCCGTGGCGCGAGGACTTCAACGGCCTCGCGTACGTGCTGGCCGGCCGCGGCACCGTCGGCGCGGAGCGCCGCCCCGTCCACATGGGGCAGACCGCGGTCTTCGGCGCCGGTTCCGCGCTGACCGTCCGGGCGGACGAGAAGCAGGACGGGAACGCCCCGGACCTGGAGGTCGTGCTGCTCGGCGGCCGTCCGATCCGTGAGCCGATGGCGCACTACGGACCGTTCGTGATGAACAGCCAGGCCGAACTGAAGCAGGCCTTCGAGGACTTCCAGGCCGGACGCCTCGGCACCGTGCCCGCCGTCCACGGGATGTGACCGCCGCCGTCGTATGACGGACCGTCACCCGTACGGCCGCGCAAGCGGGACACGGCTCCCGCGCCGTGATCGGGTGGGAGGGTGCAGACCGACAAGCCCCTCCTGCCCGACGGCGCGCGCCGTGTCGCCGCCTGGTGCGGTGTGGTCCTCCTCGTCACCGGGGTCGCCGCAGTCGCCATCTGGCTGTGCATCGCCCTCAAGACCGCGGTCACCCCGGTGCTGCTCGCGCTGCTCGGTACGGCGCTGCTCGGTCCCGTCCACCGGTGGCTGACCGGCCGCGGGCTGAAGCGCTCGCTCGCCGCGGGGCTCACCTGTGTGCTGCTCGTGGCGGTGGTCGGCGGCGCCGGGTACATCGTCGTCACCGCGCTCGTCGACACCGGTGACCAGATCGTCCGGTCGCTCAAGGACACCGCGCAGTGGGTCGTCGACCACTTCGGGATCGGCAAGAACACGAGCGTGGACGACCTGGCGGCCAACGCCCAGAAGCTCGTCGAGAAGTTCGGCGCGAGCGCCGCGGGCGGGCTGCTCTCCGGACTCAGCCTGATCGGCTCGCTCATCGCCACCAGCGTCCTCGCCCTGCTGCTGACCTTCTTCTTCCTGCGCGACTCCGACCGGGCCGCGCAGCTCGCCCACTCGATCGCCCCGCGCGGGACCGGGGAGCTGGTCGAGGCGATGGGGCGGCGGGCCTTCGAGGCCGTCGAGGGCTTCATGCGGGGCACCACGTTCATCGCGCTGATCGACGCCGTCTGCATCACCGTCGGGCTGCTGATCCTGCGCGTTCCCGGTGCGGTGGGGCTCGGTGCGCTGGTCTTCGTCGGTGCCTACATCCCGTACCTGGGGGCCTTCATCTCGGGCGCCGTCGCGGTGCTGGTCGCGCTCGCCGACCGGGGGTTCGTGATCGCGCTCTGGGCGCTGGGGGTGGTGCTCGCCGTGCAGGTGCTGGAGGGCCATGTGCTGCAGCCGCTGATCCAGAGCCGTACGGTGCAGATGCACCCCGCCATGATCATGATCGCGATCACCGCGGGCGCCAGTGTGGCCGGGCTGCTGGGCATGCTGCTCGCGGTCCCGATCTGCGCGGCCGCCTTCGGCGTGCTCGGCGAACTGCGCGGTGACCGCCCGGGGCCGACGCCCGGGGTCGAGCCGCCGGGCGCCGCGTCGGGGGCCTGAGGGCCGGTTCAGGCCGCGGGGACGTCTTCCGTTCCGGCCTCGGCCCGCTCCGGCCCCTGTGTCTCGTCGGGCCCCTGTGCCCCCTGTGCCCTCTGCGCCTCCTCCGGCCCCTGTGCCCCCTCGGGCCCCGCCTCGTTCAGCTCGAACCAGATCGACTTCCCCGCGCCCCGCGGATCCACCCCCCACGCGTCGGCGAGCATCTCCATCAGCACCAGGCCCCGGCCGCTGGAGGCCATCTCCCCGGGGCGCCGCTTGTGCGGCAGCTCGTCGCTGCCGTCCGAAACCTCCACGCGCAGCAGCCGCTCGCCCTGCTCCCCCGTCGCCTGGGCGAGCATCAGCGCGTCCCCGTCCGTGTGGACGAGGACGTTGGTGGCCATCTCGGAGATCATCAGCACCGCCGCGTCGACCTGCTCCGGATCCGCCCAGTCGTGCAGCAGGTCCCGCAACTGCTGCCGGGCCGAGGCGATCCGCTCCGGCTGGGCCTGCGCGATGGTCAGCGCGATGCGCCGCGCCGCCGGGCGGCGCACGGTCCCTCCGTCGCACCGGAGCAGCAGCAGCGCGATGTCGTCCTCCCTGCGGTCCGCCAGCGGCCCCGTCGTGTAGTGGGACGTCGGCCCGTGCACGGCCTGGACGAGGGCGTCGGCGAGCTTCTCCAGGTCGGTGGTGTGCTCCTCCAGGACGGGCCGCAGCCGGTCCCAGCCGGAGAACATGTCGTGGCCACCGGTCTCGATCAGCCCGTCCGTGCAGAGCATGATCGTTTCGCCTGGTTCCAGGGTGAGCCGGCTCGTCGGATAGTCGGCGTCCTCCTCGACGCCGAGCGGCAGTCCGCCCTCGGTCTGACGGATCATCGCGGTCCCGTCGGCGGTGGTCACCACGGGGTCGGGGTGGCCGGCCCGCGCGATGTCCAGGGTGCCGCTCTCCGGGTCGACCTCCGCGTACAGGCAGGTGGCGAAGCGCGGTCCGGTCGCCTCCCCGTCCTCGTACGCGTCCGTCAGCCCGGAGAGGAAGCGCGAGGCGCGCGAGAGCACCGCGTCCGGGCGGTGCCCCTCGGAGGCGTACGCGCGCAGGGCGATCCGCAGCTGTCCCATCAGCCCGGCGGCCCGCACGTCGTGGCCCTGGACGTCGCCGATGACGAGGGCGATGCGGCCGTTGGGGAGCGGGATCATGTCGTACCAGTCGCCGCCGACCTGGAGGCCGCCGCCGGTCGGGATGTAGCGGGCGGCGACCGTCATCCCCGGGATGTCGGGGCCGAGCGTCGGCATCATCGAGCGCTGGAGCCCCAGCGACAGCTCCCGTTCGGTCTCGGCGACCCCGGCCCGGGTCAGCGCCTGCGCGAGCATCCGCGCCACGGTCGTCAGTACGGACCGCTCGTCCGGCGAGAACGACACCGGGTGCTTGAAGCCCGCCATCCAGGCGCCCATGGTGTGCCCCGCGACGGTCAGCGGCAGGAAGGCCCAGGACCGGCGGCCGAAACCGCTGGCGAGCGGCCAGGTGACCGGGTAGCGGCGGCTGTAGTCGTCGGGCGACGGCAGATAGATCGCCCGCCCCGTCCGTACCACCTCGGCGGCCGGGTAGTCGGTCTCCAGCGGCATGTCGGTGAACGGGTCCTCGTCGCCCACGCTGTGCCCGTGGTGCCCGATGACCGTCAGCCGCTCGCCCGAGACGCCGAAGACCGCCAGGCCGTCCGGCGAGAAGCCCGGCATGGAGAGCGAGGCGGCGACCCGCAGCACCTCCGTGGTCGACCGGGCCTCGGCCAGCGCCCGGCCCGCGTCCAGCAGGAAGGCCTCGCGGGAGCGGCGCCAGTCCCCGGTGATGGGGGTGTGCGCCCCGGTGGTGCCGGGCTGCGGCTCGGCCACCTCCTGGAGGGTGCCGACCAGTACGTAGTTCGCGCGGTCCGCCGGATCGGCCGGGAGCGGCTTGGAGCGGCTGCGCACGATGCGCAGTACCCGGCCGTTCCCGTCCACGATCCGCAGCCGGGCCTCGGCGAGGGTGCCCTCGGCGCGCGCCAGGTTCACCACCCCGTAGATCTCGTTCCAGTCGACGGGGTGGAAACGGGAACGCACCGCGGACTCGCGGAAGACACCGGCCGCGGCGGGCAGCTCCAGGAGCCGGGCCGCCTCCGCATCGAGCGTGACGGTCCCGGCTGCGTTGTCCCAGCGCCACAGACCGGTCGCGGTCGCGGCCAGGATGTCCTCGGTGCGCATTGCCCCACTTTAAGAAGATCTGCTCCGTGAACGCCACCGAGGGGTGGCCTCTCCGGCCTCCGGATGATCTTGAAATGTCAATGTCAATGATTCGGTGCGGGTGCGGGCGGTAGCCTGGGGAGGCTGAATCCACCCCGAACCGCGAAGACTGGATGAACGACGATGCATCGGTACAGGTCCCACACCTGCGGCGAGCTCCGCGCCTCTGACGTCGGCACCGACGTCCGGCTGAGCGGCTGGCTGCACAATCGCCGAGACCTGGGCGGCATCCTCTTCATCGATCTGCGCGACCACTACGGTCTGGTGCAGCTCGTCGCCCGCCCGGGCACCCCCGGCAACGAGGCGCTGGCGAAGCTCACCAAGGAGACCGTCGTACGGATCGACGGCAAGGTCTCCGCGCGCGGCGCCGACAACGTGAACCCGGAGCTCCCGACCGGCGAGATCGAGATCGAGGTCACCGAGGTCGAGGTGCTGGGCGAGGCCGCCCCGCTGCCCTTCACGATCAACACCGAGGACGGGGTCAACGAGGAGCGGCGCCTGGAGTACCGCTTCCTCGACCTGCGCCGCGAGCGCATGCACCGCAACATCATGCTGCGCTCGGCGGTCATCGCCGCCATCCGCGCCAAGATGGTGGCCCTCGGTTTCAACGAGATGGCGACCCCGATCCTCACCGCGACCTCCCCCGAGGGCGCCCGTGACTTCGTCGTCCCGTCCCGTCTGAACCCGGGCAAGTTCTACGCCCTGCCGCAGGCCCCGCAGCAGTTCAAGCAGCTGCTGATGATCTCCGGCTTCGACCGCTACTTCCAGATCGCGCCGTGCTTCCGCGACGAGGACGCCCGCGCGGACCGTTCGCCCGGCGAGTTCTACCAGCTCGACGTCGAGATGTCCTTCGTCGAGCAGGAGGACGTCTTCCGGCCGATCGAGAAGCTGATGACCGAGCTCTTCGAGGAGTTCGGCAACGGCCGCCACGTCACCTCGCCGTTCCCGCGCATCCCGTTCCGCGAGTCGATGCTGAAGTACGGCAACGACAAGCCCGACCTGCGCGCCAAGCTGGAACTGGTCGACATCTCCGACGTCTTCGCCGACTCGGAGTTCAAGGCCTTCGCCGGCAAGCACGTCCGCGCCCTCCCGGTCCCGGACACCGCCGGCCAGTCCCGGAAGTTCTTCGACGGCCTCGGCGACTACGCCGTCCAGCACGGCGCCAAGGGCCTGGCCTGGGTCCGCGTCGGCGAGGACGGCACCCTGGCGGGCCCGATCGCCAAGTTCCTCACCGAGACGGACGTCAAGACCCTCACCGAGCGTCTCTCCCTCGTCCCCGGCCACGCCGTCTTCTTCGGCGCGGGCGAGTTCGACGAGGTCTCCAAGATCATGTCCGCCGTCCGCGTCGAGGCCGCCAAGCGCGCCGGCCACTTCGAGGAGGGCGTCTTCCGGTTCTGCTGGGTCGTCGACTTCCCGATGTACGAGAAGGACGAGGACACCGGGAAGATCGACTTCTCCCACAACCCCTTCTCGATGCCCCAGGGCGGCCTGAAGGACCTGGAGGAGAAGGACCCGCTGGACATCCTCGCCTGGCAGTACGACATCGTCTGCAACGGCATCGAGCTGTCCTCCGGCGCCATCCGCAACCACGAGCCCGAGCTGATGCTCAAGGCCTTCGAGATCGCCGGTTACGACCGCGAGACCGTCGAGCACGAGTTCGCGGGCATGCTCCGCGCCTTCCGTCTCGGCGCCCCGCCGCACGGCGGCATCGCCCCGGGCGTCGACCGCATCGTGATGCTGCTGGCAGACGAGCCCAACATCCGCGAGACCATCGCCTTCCCGCTCAACGGCAACGCCCAGGACCTGATGATGGGCGCCCCGACGGAGCTGGACGAGACCCGTCTGCGCGAGCTGAACATCCAGCTCCGCAAGCCGGTGGCGACGGCCAAGGAGAAGGCCGACGCCAAGGACTCCGTGGCGAGGGACACCGGCGCGAAGTAGGAGCGACCGGCCATCGGGGCGCGGCCCGAGCGCCACCGGTTCCGCTCCGGTTCCACGTGAAACATCCCCCGGCCGACCCCGGCCGGGGGATGTTTCATGTCCGGGGCCCGCTCAGGTCGCGTTCAGGGCCACCGTCGGATGGAGACGGGAGGCACGGATCGCCGGGTAGAGGCCCGCGACCACGCCGATCAGGAGGGTGGCGGCCAGGCCGCCCGCCAGGGACCAGGGCGGGACCACCGCCGTCCACCCCTGGAACCACGCGAATCCGTAGGTGGTCGCCGCGCCCAGCAGCGCGCCCGTCGCCCCGCCCAGCGCCGACAGCAGCAGCGACTCGGTGAGGAACTGGAGCCGGATCGCTCCCCGGGTCGCGCCCAGCGCGCGGCGCAGGCCGATCTCCTGGCGGCGCTCCAGGACGGAGATGACCATGGTGTTGGCGACGCCCACACCGCCGACCAGGAGGGCCACCGCGCCCAGGCCGAGCATCAGGGTGGTCAGGCCCTCGTCCGTGGCGGCCTTGGCGGCCAGCGCGTCCGAGGGCCGGGAGACCTTGATGCCCAGCTCGTCGCCGGGGCTGATGGTGCGGGCCAGGATCGCCCGTACGTCCGCCACCGAGGCGTCCGTGGAGCGCTCGAAGACGGTGGTGGGGTGTCCGTCGAAGCCGAAGTAGCGTTCGGCGGTGGGGAATCCGACCATGGCCACCCGGTCCAGGTTGGGGACCAGCTCGATCGGTTCGAGGATGCCGACGACGGCCACGCGGGTGTCGTTCATCATGATCGTCTCACCGGTGCGGGTGATGCCGAGGCGCTCCGCGGCCACCGCGCCGAGCACCGTCGTCGGGAGGCGTTCGCCGGCCGGGGTCAGCCAGGTGCCCCTGCCGACCTCGCCGCCGAGCGCGGAGAGCAGGTCGGCGCGGACCGCCTGGGCGGTGACGCCCGCGGTCCGCTCCTCGGGGACCACGTCGCTGCGGCGGATGCGGGCGTCGACGTCGGCGCTGGCCGTGGCGTGCCGTACCGGGCCGATGCGCTCGACCATCGCGACCGCGTTCCTGGGCAGCTTGATCTCGTTCCCCATGGCGTCCTTGCCCGCCTCGGCGGTGAGCAGATTGGTGCCGAGGCGGTCGAGACGGGCCATCAGGTCCGCACGGCTCGACTCGGACAGCCCGACGACCGCGACCACGGTCGCGATGCCGATGGCGATGCCGAGCGCCGAGAGCACCACACGCGCACGCCGCGCGCGCAGGCCGACCGAGCCGACGCGCAGGACGTCACGGGGGGAGAGGCGGGCGGGCCTGAGATCGTTCTTCATGAACCGGCCTTCCGCGTCCGTGGGCCGAGGCGCTCGCCGGAGCGCGTGTCCGAGACGATCTCGCCGTCCCTGAAGCGGACCCGGCGCGGCAGCGAGTCCGCGATCTCGTGATCGTGGGTGATCACGCAGACGGTGGTGCCGGCCGCGTTCAGCTCGTGCAGCAGCTCCATGACGATCCCGCCGGACGCGGTGTCCAGCGCCCCGGTCGGCTCGTCGGCCAGCAGCAGCCGGGGCTGGCCCACCAGGGCGCGGGCGATGGCCACGCGCTGCTTCTCGCCGCCGGACAGCTCGTTCGGCGTGTGCGAGCCGCGGTGCTCCAGCCGCACCCCGGCGAGCGCCTCCCTCGCACGGGCACGCCGTTCCTTGGGCGGGACGCCCGCGTACAGCAGCCCGTCGGCGACGTTGTCCACCGCGTCGCGCCCGGCCGCCAGGTGGAAGTGCTGGAAGACGAAGCCGATGTGGCGGGCGCGCAGTGCGGAGAGCCGGGCGTCGGAGAGCTCGGACACGTCGTACCCGGCGATCCGGACGGTGCCGGTGGTGGGCCTGTCGAGGGTGCCCATGATGTTGAGCATCGTGGACTTGCCGGAGCCGGACGGGCCGACGACGGCGAGGAGCTCGCCCTCCTCGACGGTGAGGCTCACCGAGCGCAGGGCGTGGACGCCGCCGGGATACGACTTGCCGGCGTCCCGCAGTTCGATGACCGGGACCGTGGTCATGACTTCGCCACTCCGACCTTCAGACCCTCGCGCACATCCGGTCCGGAGACCTCGATCTGCCCGTCGGCGGTCATGCCCGTCTCCACCCGCACCATCCTCGACGTGGCGCCCTCGACGACCTGGAGGCCGTAGCCGCCGTTCTCGCCGCGCAGCGCGACGACCGCCTCGACGGGGACCGCGAGGACCCCCTTGTGCGCCTCGCTGACGAACTTCACGCTCGCCGATGCCCTGGTGTCCTCGCCGGAGGCGGCGCCCGGCCCGCCGTCCAGGACGACCTCGACGGTGATGCCGTCCTCGGAGCCCGCCCCGCCCCCGGCCGCGGACGCCTCGGGGCGCACCGTCCCGGAGACATGGCCGGCGACGGTCTTCCCGCTCGGCAGGGTGACCTCGACCTTGGTGCCCCGTGAGGTGAGCGCGCCGTCGCTCTGGTCGAGCTGCGCCCGTACGACGGGTCTGGTGGAGGCGACCGTCAGGACCGGCCCGTCCGGGCCGACCTGGTCGGCGAGCGCCGCGTCGGCGGAGACCACCTTGACCGGGCCGGGCTGGAAGACGACGTCGCCCTTGCCGACCCTGCCGGTGGGCTCGCGGTTGAGGGACTTCTGCCACTGCTTGACGGCGGCCGCGGTGTCCTCGTCGTACCGGACGTCGACGTAGAGCCGCGATCCGTACCCCAGGTCGCGCAGATTGCGCTCCAGCTGGAGCACGTCGCTGCCCCGGTCGCCGGGCTTCATCTCGCGGAACATCGGGACCGGCCCGTAGAGGAGGGTGACGGGCTTGTCGTTCAGCTCGTACAGCGCCTGCCCCATGGTCAGCGTCTTCCCTTCGGGAGCGGCGACCGTGACGGTGCCCTCGACGGCGGACTTGACAGCGCGGCGCTGCGCGAAGTCGAGCCTGCCGTCGACCGTCCTGGACTGCACGAGGTCGGTGCGTACGACGGCCGCGGTGGCGGGCGGCAGGTCGCCGCCCTTCCCCGAGGCGCCCGCGTCCCCGTCGCCGCCGAGGAACAGGACGCCCCCGGTGACGGCGGCGGCGACGGTCACCGCGCCGAGCGCGAGGAGTGCGGTGCGGTGCTTCACTGCATGCCGTCCAGACCGTCGAGCAGCTTCGACCTGCACGCCTCGCGGGCCTTCTTGTACGTCGACGAGTTCGAGTCGATGACCGGGGACGCCGGGTTCGGGTCGCCGCCCGGCTGGGCGTTGCCGCCGCTCATGGTCGGGTTGGTGAACCGGGAGACGCCGTTGTCCCGCATGCACTTGGCGTGCGCGAGCATCGACTCGTAGGCCTTCTGCTCGTCGCGTTCGGGCTCGGCCGCCATGGCGGCCCGCAGCTCGGTCACGCAGGCACCGTTCCTGCCGCCCTTGATGCCCTCGTTGCGGCCCGGCTGGGAGCCGATCTCGTTGACCTTGTCCCAGTCGAGGTAGCCGCTGAGCGTGGGGTCGGGGAAGTCCTTGTAGCCGCCCTTGGCGCGCATGCACTGGACGTACTTCATCTGGGCGTCGTAGAAGGCGCTCTTCGCCGCGGGCGGGGCGCTCGGCCCGCCCGCGTCCTTCGTGGCGCCGGCCGACGGCGTCCGCGGCACGTCGGCGATCGCGTCGTCCTTCTTCGTGCTGCTCCCTCCGTCGTCCCCGCCGCAGCCGACGGCCAGGGCGAGTACGGGCAGGGCCACGAGGGCGGCCGTGCGCAGCCCGGCGGTGGCGGGGCGGGTCGTGCGGTGTTTCGTCCTGAGGAAGGTCATGCGCCGCACGCTCGCCGCCACAGATGATGGCCCGTACATGACCACATGATGGGAACGTAACAATGCCCCCGCCTGCGCATCCGCCCCCGTGCACAGCCGACGGGAACGGTCCGGACATGCCCATAATCGGCCCCATGCCGCATGTGTTGCTCATCGAGGACGACGCGTCCGTACGGGACGGGATGGAGCTCGTGCTGCGCCGGCACGGGTACGGCGTGGACACCGCCGCCACCGGCGAGCAGGCCCTCGCCCTGCTGGCCGGGGAGCGGGGCGCCCGGGTCGAGCTGGCCGTGCTCGACCTGATGCTGCCCGGCATGGACGGCTTCGAGGTGTGCCGCCGCATCCGCGCCCGCTCGGCGACCCTGCCGGTCATCATGCTGACCGCGCGCGGCGACGACCAGGACATCGTGACGGGCCTGGAGGCGGGCGCCGACGACTACGTCGTCAAGCCCGTCACCGCCCCCGTCCTGGAGGCCCGCATCCGGGCCGCGCTGCGGCGCGCGGAACCGTCCGTACCGGCGCAGGGGGCCGGCCCCGACCTCGCCGGGCTGGTGATCGACCGCGCCGGACTGACCGTCACCAAGCACGGCACCCCGATTCCGCTGCCGCCCACCGAGCTGCGGCTGCTGCTGGAGCTCTCGGCCTCCCCCTGCCAGGTCTTCAGCCGCGAACAGCTCCTGGAATCCGTCTGGGACCACACCTTCCTGGGCGACTCCCGGCTGGTGGACGCGGCGGTCGGCCGGCTGCGCGCCAAGCTGGAGGACATACCGTCCAGGCCCCGCTACGTCCAGACGGTGCGGGGCTTCGGCTACCGCTTCGGACCGCTGTGAGCCGTACGGATCGCGCCGGGCGCCCCGCCGCCCCGAGGAGACGCTCGCTGCGCCTCGTCGGCGGGCTGCGCACCCGGCTCGTCGTCACCTTCGTCGTCGTCGCCCTCATCAGCGCGGTGACCGCGACCGCCCTCGCCTACCGGGACGCCCGCACCGCCGTCCTCCAGCGGACCCAGAACGCGGCCGTGAACGACCTGCGGGAGCGGGTCGGCGCGGTGGCCGCCGACTTCGACCTGCCGCCCGACCAGCGCTCGCTGGCCCGGTTCGCGGCGAAGGTGTCCGAGGGCATCGGCGGGAACATCGTGGTCGTCCGCTACCAGGACCTGTCCGCCGTCTCCGACTCGCTCGCCGACACCACGTCCCGGATCACCGTCGAGCTGCGCACCGCCGTCATGACCGGCGGCGCCGCCGAGTTCCAGCGGGTGCGGTGGCGGGGCGAGCCCTATCTGGTCGTCGGCATGCCCGTGACGTACGCCGACGGGGACCGCAGCACCTCCGGGCTGGAGGTCTACGCGATCTCCGACCTGCGGGCCGAGCGCGACGACACGGCCGCGCTGCTGGACTCCGTACGGACGGGCATCGTGCCGGTGGTGCTGCTGGCCGCCGTCCTCGCGCTGCTGGCCGCGGGGACGGTCCTGCGGCCGGTACGGAAGCTGGGCCGGGCCACCCGCGAACTGGCGGCCGGGGACCTCGGCAGCCGGGTCGCCGTCACCGGGCACGACGAACTCGCCGACCTGGCAAGGACGTTCAACGAGACCGCGGACGCGCTCCAGGAGTCCGACGCGGGTCTGCGCGAGCAGGAGGCGAAGGCGCGCCGCTTCGTGGCGGACGTGTCGCACGAACTGCGCACACCCCTCGCGGCGATGACGATGGTCGCGACGGTGCTGGAGGAGGACGCCGACCAGCTGCCGCCGGACGCGGCGCGCGCGGCCCGTACCGTCGGCGCGGAGACGGCCCGGCTGTCCCGGCTGGTCGAGGAGCTGATGGAGATCTCCCGCTTCGACGCCGGGGCGGCCCGGCTGAACGCGGCGGAGACCGATCTCGCCGGCACCGTACGGGCGTCCCTGGCGCTGCGCGGCTGGACGGACCGGGTACGGACGGAGCTCGACGAGGGCGTACGGGCGGTGGTCGACCGGCGCCGGATCGACGTGATCGTTGCGAACCTGGTGGGCAACGCGCTGCGGCACGGCGCCCCGCCGGTCACCGTGACCCTCACGACGGCCCCCGCGGTGGACGGCGTACGGGTGGTGCTGTCCGTCGCCGACCACGGCCCGGGGCTGCCGCCGGAGGCGGGGGAGCGGGTCTTCGACCGGTTCTACAAGGCGGACACGGCCCGCACGCGCGGTGCGGCCGACGACAGCGGACAGGGCAGCGGCCTGGGCATGGCGATCGCGCTGGAGAACGCCCGCCTGCACGGCGGCACGATCGACGCGGCGGACGGGCCGGATCGCGGCGCGGTCTTCACCCTGCGGCTGCCCCTGCGACGTACGGGAGAGGACACGGAGTGAAGCTCCGACAGGGCATCGCGGTCGCCGCACTGGGCGCCGTTCTCGCGGGCTGCGGGGTCCAGCCGACCGGGGTGATAGGCGCGGGCGAGCCCGCGTCCGGGCTGACGCGCGGCATGCGGCTGTACTACGCGTCGGCCGGCGGGCTGCGCGCGGTACCGCTGATCGACCAGGAGGCCGACGACCTCAACGACGTGCTGAAGCTGCTCGGCGCGGGGACGCCGCCCGCCGATCAGGGCGGGCTCACCTCCCTCGTCCACCTCGGCGGCTACTCGGCGACCGGCTCGGGCACCCGGGTCACGGTGCGGCTGGAGGGTTTCTACGGGGAGTCGGGACGCGACCAGGCCACCGGTCAGCTGGTGTGCACGCTGGCGCGCGCCCAGTCCGTATTCGAACCGAAGGTCAGGACCGACGACGTCGAGGTCACCCTGCGCCCGTCCGAGGGCCCCGCGATGGGCCCCTACCGGTGCGCGGAGTTCCTCGACGGGTGAGCTGTGCGTTGCTGTGAGGTGCGGGCCCCCGTTCGGCAAGTTCGGCCTGGCCACCGCGTACACCCGCGGCAAGATGCTCGCCAACGTGGCCAACACCGTGGTCGAGCAGAACCAGTTCTATCTG